>JBBINR010000005.1:0-129968 GCA_037443785.1 Ignavibacteriales bacterium
CAGCGAATCGTATGCCAAGGTATGCGATATGAAGATAGAAGAATTTCAGGGGCATAATCACTTCGAACTTTTTCCGTCGACGCTCAAAGATGATTTTGATGAAGCGATTAACAAGCGGATCAATTACAACGTCAATTCACGGCCGTTTATTTTCCCGAATCATCCGGATTGGGGGGTCACGTATTGGGATTTGAGCATGGTGCCGATTCGAGGGATGGATGACAAAGTCGAATTTATTCTGTTTACACTGAGGGACGTTACAGAGCGCCATCGGGCGGATGAATTGATTAAAACAAACGAAGTAAAGTTTCGGACTGTTGCCGATTACACAAACGATTGGGAGTATTGGAAAGATGAAGATCAACAATTTGTCTATATCTCTCCTTCCTGCGAACGAATTACCGGCTACACCCGTGAAGAATTTTTTGCCGATCCGCTCCTGGTAGAAAAAATTGTTCACCCAGACGATCAGACGTTTATGTCGAAACACTTTCATGAAATTCATTTGACGGAACATCAACAGCGTACGGAGGAACTTGAATATCGCATCGTAAAAAAAGATGGATCGATTGTCTATATCCATCATATCTGCCGATCGATCTATGACGACCATGATTATTATCTCGGCAGGCGGGTGAGCAACAGAGATATTACCGAGCGCAAACGTGTTGAACTAGAACGGGAACACTTAATTACAGAACTTCAAAACGCTCTTGAGCAGATCAAAACGTTAAAAGGTATTGTGCCGATCTGTGCCAGCTGTAAAAAGATCAGGGATGACAAGGGGTACTGGGAGCAGGTGGAGGCTTATGTGGCACGACATACAGAAGCAAAATTCTCGCACGGTATTTGCCCCGATTGTATGAAGAAACTTTATTCAGATTATATGAAAAAGTGAAGCGGGTAACAGGATATCCTCGTGCTCTTTATTTCTCATTCCCAAATTTTGTTTGTGAATGTTTTTTTTAGCGTGATCCAATCGATACAGCTTTTTGATTTGAAGCACGACTCTGTGGAGAAGTGGATTTTCGTTGCCGAAAAGATTTAATAGTAATACATTCTACGAAACAAAAATTGACTCCGGCAACCTCTCAAGGATCTACATCATTGGCTGACAGAGCCGCCAATTAGCTTGGAATAAAAAAATAATTAGCCGCCCGACTTTGTGCGCTCGAATGAGTACAAAATCGGCTGAGTGACCTAATTTCTGATGAGGTGCCAAACAAAACTTTTAACAGGTATTCAATCATGGTTTCAGATGGTGTTCCGGGAATAGTTCATACATCTTTCGGTAAAATCACTTTGCTTCGGCAATTAGGGAAAGGCAAATCCGGTCATTCATTTTTGGCTGCATTGAATGGTCGGTCAGTCGTATTCAAACGCATGCACAATGAACCTTGTGCTTACTACACGTTTACTGACGACAAGGTCCAGCTTGAAATTCGGGCATACGAAAAACTTTCGACCATCGGTATCCCGATGCCGGAACTGATCGGTTATGATCAGGAACAGCAATTCATCGTTAAAACATACATTGACGGTCACGTGGGACACGAATGGATCGCTCAAACAGATGACGATGAAACCATCATCGAGCGGCTCTTTGCGATGTCGGCAAAACTCCGTTCACACAATCTGAATATTGATTACTTTCCCGCAAACTTTGTCATCACCGGCAGTCAGTTATATTATGTGGACTATGAAATTAATCCTTATAGTTATGAGTGGAGTCTGGAACAGTGGGGGATCTATTACTGGGCTAACCACCGCGGTATGGCAGAATATGTTCGCAGCGGCGATTGGCGGGGAATCAATGAAAGTGCGAATTCAGGTATTCCGATAAAAGCGCCGTTTGAAGCGCAGGTGAGACGATGGAGAACGATGTTTCAAACGGTTTCACATCCGGGCAATCTAAACGCTTAAACGACTTGATGACGGAAGGAAACCGCGATAAATTATATTGAAGGATACTATTAAATTTACGTTTATTGACTATCTGCATTTAGGCAAATTTGGCGATGAATGGAAAATCGTCAATGTGTTATGGGAATACACGAATTAACAATTCCATAACCGCCGCCCGACCATGAAAAAGCGTATTCATTCCTTGAGAAGAATCGGATTTTCTTAGAATTTGCATTTCCCATTTCCGCTGCCTACATTTCTCGCAACAGACACGATGATATGAATTCCATCACGACGTTAACACTGATTACTCAAAGCCCGATCATGAAAGAATTGATCGGGTATGTCGAGACCGCGGCGCTGTCGGATTCTTCCGTATTGCTCGTCGGTGAAACGGGTGTGGGGAAAGAATTGTTTGCTGAATTCATTCACAAAAAAAGCCCGAGAGAAAATCATCCCTTTGTTAAAGTCGGTTTATCATCGCTTCCCGCGGAATTGCTCGAAAGCGAATTGTTCGGTCACGAAAAAGGTGCCTACACCGGCGCCGGCGGCGAGAAAAAAGGTTTGTTCGAACTTGCCGAAGGAGGAAGCATTTTTCTTGATGACATCGATGACTTTCCTCTCCCGTTGCAATCGAAACTGTTGCGTGTACTCGAGTCACGCGAATTGATGCGCGTCGGCGGAACCGCTCCAATTCCGGTCAACGTCCGAGTGATCTGTGCATCGAAAATCGATCTTAAAGAATTAGTTGACAGGAATTTATTCCGTTCAGATTTATATTATCGCATCAATGTCGTTCCATTTCACATTCCTCCGCTTCGCGCGCGTCAGGAAGATATTCCGTTATTGGTTCATCATTTTTTAAAAAGATTCATTGTTGACCGTACAATTGACGTTGCCGATGAAGCGATGCACATGCTGACAACATATTCGTGGCCGGGAAATATTCGAGAACTCCGCAATGTGGTTCAGCGGATGGCGTTATTCGCCAACGGATCGATTACGCCCAAAACTCTTCCGCCGGAAATTCATTCCGAAGGGACATTTGCTTCCATTATAAAAGCATGCAATCGATGCCTGGTGGAAGAAAAAATGTCGTTTGAAGAAGTGATGAGCTGCCTCGAAATGAATCTTATCAAACAAGCTCTGCAAAAAGCCGATGGTAACAGAACACAAGCGGCGAAAATTTTGAATCTCAGCAATTCTACTTTCCGCGATAAATTAAAGAAGCACCAACTCGAAGAGTAATCTCTAAAAATTCAACTCTCGCGGTATAATCACTGCACGCTTAATTTCCCGGCTGCTTCGTCGTTCCGGCGAAAGCTGGTCCAAAGGACTCCTTTGGAGAATCCAGAAACGGGATGCCAGCGTACGCTAGTTTGACAAAAATCCACGGATTCCCGTGATGATACGGCGGAAATCCGTCAGTCCATAATTACTCGTCTTTTATTTTTCGTCAATTCTTGTAATAATTTCAGGCATCAATGTTGCGTAGTCATAGTCATCTCAATTAAAGGAGAGTGCCAATGACGCAACAAATAGAAGAACTCTCTCTTACCGGTGAAGTGGTTGAAATCGTCAATCACGAAAGCAAGCCGGTTACCACTGTCTATCTCAAACCGTTCACGATAAAATTGGACGACGTTACCGATGTTCGCCTCGGCGACGGTGTCGTTATCGATGTCTCGATTATGATTCATTCAATAAACTTTCAATCAACTATCAGGAGGAACACATGAATGGTTCTCCATTAACCCTTTGGGAACACGCTCAGCTTCAAGGAGTTTCACGGCGGGATTTTATCCGTTTCTGTTCGTGGATTGCAGCGGCTGCGGGCATTGAAGTTGCAGGTGTAAGTCAAGTTGTCAAAGCAATGGAAAATAAACCGCGCTTGCCGGTGGTGTGGATGCATTTTCAGGAATGCACGTGCTGCAGCGAATCGTTTATCCGTTCGTCGCATCCGATCGTTTCCGATATCGTGCTGGATAAAATTTCGCTCGACTATACCGAAACATTGCAGGCGGCGGCAGGATTTCAAGCGGAAAAATCGTTGCAGGATACGATCAAAAAATATAAGGGAGAATATTTGATGTGTGTTGAAGGTTCAATTCCGACCGGTGACGGCGGTGTGTATTGCTGTGTCGGTGGAAAATCTGCGTTGGACATTGTAAAAGAAGTTGCGGCGGACGCAAAAGCAATTGTGGCGTGGGGAAATTGTGCAACACACGGCTGTGTGCAGGCAGCGAAACCAAATCCGACGGGCGCAACGCCGGTACACAAAATTATTTCCGGGAAGCCGATCATCAATGTTCCGGGTTGTCCGCCGATTGCTGAAGTGATGGCAGGCGTTGTCGTTCACTTACTCGCGTTCGACCGTATTCCACAACTTGACGGACTTGGCAGACCGAAAGCGTTTTACTCACGGCGTATTCACGACTCATGCTACCGCCGTCCGAATTACGATGCCGGACTGTTTGTCGAATCGTTCGACGATGAAAATGCAAAACGCGGATATTGCCTCTATAAGGTGGGATGCCGTGGTCCTGTTACATACAACGCATGTGCAATCATGAAGTGGAATAATGGTGTCAGCTATCCAATTCAATCCGGTCATGGATGCATTGGATGCAGCGAAAAAGATTTTTGGGACAACGGTCCATTCTACCAGCATCTTGCATCGTTCCCCGGCTTTGGAATTGAAACGACTGCGGATAATATCGGTGTGGCGGTTGGTGCGGCAACAGCCGTTGGAATTGCGGCACATGCAATTTCCACGAACATCAAAAAACGAAAACTTATTCAATCGGAAATTGAAAGCAGTGATACATCTGATGATAACGCTGCAAAAGGAGGTGCGTAATGTCTACTCGAATTGTTGTTGATCCAATTACACGCATTGAAGGGCATCTTCGCATCGAAGCAGAAATTAAAGATGGAAAAATTGTTGATGCATGGAGTGCCGGAACAATGGTTCGCGGGATTGAATTGATTTTAAAAGGACGCGATCCGCGCGATGCATGGGCATTTACCGAACGTGTGTGCGGAGTTTGCACAACGGTTCACGCACTAGCCTCTGTTCGAACCGTTGAAGATGCGCTCGGCATTGTTGTTCCGCCGAATGCCGAAATGATCCGCAACTTGATGTTTGCCGCACTCTATATGCAGGATCACGTCGTACATTTCTATCATTTGCACGCATTGGATTGGGTAGACGTTGTCAGTGCACTGAAAGCTGATCCGAAAAAAACTTCGGAGCTTGCGCAGAGCATTTCCCATTGGCCGAAAAGCTCGCCGGGATATTTTTCCGATGTGCAAAAACGATTAAAAACATTTGTGGAAAGCGGTCAACTCGGAATTTTTGCGAATGGATATTGGGGACATAATGCGTACAAGCTTCCTGCAGAAGCAAATTTGATGGGAACGGCACATTACCTTGAAGCCCTTGAATGGCAGAAAGAAGTCGTAAAGATTCATACAATCTTCGGCGGGAAAAATCCGCATCCGAATTATTTAGTGGGCGGAGTTCCATGTTCGGTAAATCTCGATGAAGCAAACGCATTGAATGCCGAACGACTTGCGTATGTGGGAACGCTGCTTGAACAAGCGTACGAATTTATTGATCAAGTGTATATTCCGGATCTGCTTGCGGTGGCATCGTTCTACAAAGATTGGGGCGCAATCGGTGGCGGACTTCCGAATTATCTTTCCTATGGCGACATGCCGATGAATGGATACGCAGATTTGTCGAGTTTCAAATATCCGCGCGGCGCCGTGCTCAATCGTGATTTATCAAAAGTTCATGAAGTCGATGGAAAGAATGTCGATCATGTTCAGGAATACATCAAGCATTCGTGGTATGAATATGCTGGCGGAGACGATGTTGCAAAACATCCGTGGGAAGGTGAAACGAAATTGAAATACACCGGACCGAAACCGCCGTACGAACATCTGGATGTGAATGAAAAATACAGCTGGTTGAAAACTCCGCGCTGGAAAGGTCATGCAATGGAAGTCGGTCCGCTTGCGCGGCTTCTTGTTGCGTATGCTTCCGGCAAAAAAGAAGTAATTGATCTTGTCGGCAGCGTCTTGAAGACGCTGGATGTTCCTGTCGGTGCACTTTTTTCAACACTTGGCAGAACAGCCGCTCGCGGTATCGAAACAAAGCTTGTTGCCAATTGGTCGAAAGAGTTTTATCAAACACTCCTTTCGAATATTAAAAACGGTGATACGCGAATGTTTAACAAAGATAAGTGGGAGCCGGAGTCATGGCCTGCACAAGCACAGGGTGTCGGTTTAACAGAAGCGCCGCGCGGTGCGTTAGCGCACTGGATAGTTATCAAAGATAAAAAAATTGATAACTACCAGCTTGTTGTACCGACGACGTGGAATGCATCGCCTCGCGATCCGAGCGGACAACGTTCAGCGTATGAAGCGGCACTCATCGGAACACCGGTTCACAATCCGGATCAACCGCTGGAAATTTTGCGCACGATTCATTCGTTCGATCCATGTCTCGCATGTGCCGTTCATTTGTATGATGAAAAAGGACGGTACGTACATCAGCTCAATACATTTTAGGAGGCGCACATGGAAAATGCATCAATTCGTCGTGTGTATGTGTGGCAGCTGCCGGTGCGTGTGTATCACTGGGTGAATGCGCTCGCTGTGCTTCTGCTTGCCTGCACCGGATATTTGATCGGGCATCCGTTTGCGATACAAAGTGGAACGGAAGCGTACGACAATTATTGGTTCGGCACGGTTCGGTTCATTCATTTCGTTGCGGCGTTCTTTTTTTTCTTCAATTTTGTTTTCCGGTTGTACTGGGGATTCGTTGGGAATAAGTTCGCACGATGGCGAAATTTTATTCCTCACCGAAGAGAGCAATTTGTTGAAATGAATGAAGTACTGAAAGTGGATATCCTTCAGGCAAAGATCAAACCATTGGAATCGATCGGCCACAACAGTATGGCCGGCTTCACTTATTTTCTGACATTCCTCGCATTCTTGTTTCAATCCATTACGGGATTCGGAATGTACGCGGCGATGAGCCATTCGGCACTGCCGCAATTCTTTGCGTGGATTGTTCCAATGATGGGAGGAGATTTTGCGGTGCGTCAATGGCATCATATCATGATGTGGTTCTTCGTTGTTTTTTCGATGATCCACGTCTATCTCGTGTTCTACCATGATTATGTTGAAGGACGCGGTATTATCTCTTCGATGGCAGGGGGATGGAAATTCATTGAAAAAGAATTTCGGCAGAAATAGTTTTGTAAAAATCATTTAATGCAATTGAAAGGCGGGAGCTTTTTTCAATCTCGCCTTTTTGTTTTAAAAAAAATTGTCCACTATGACTAATTCAAAATCTACACTAATTCTTGGACTTGGCAATCTCTTAATGGGCGATGAAGGCGTTGGTGTTCATGCCATTGCTCTTCTGCAGAAAGAAAAATTCCCGGTGCATGTTGAATGCATCGATGGCGGCACAGGTGGATTTCATCTTTTATCATATTTTCATGAATACGATCCGATTATTTTGATTGATGCAACAATGGATGATCGTCTCGCAGGTTCCGTCAATATCATTCAACCAAAATTTGCAACCGATTTTCCACGAACATTAAGCGCTCACGATATTGGGCTTCGCGATCTTATAGAGACAGCGGTGCTCTCTGCACCACTTCCCAAAATTTATTTGATCACCATTTCTGTCAGTGAAGTGCGTTCCATGGTCATGGAGCTTTCTCCCGCAATTCAACAATCACTCGCAAATGTGGTAAATGCAGTTTCATCAATTCTTAAGAATGATAAGCTAATTGATTCAGAATGCAGTATTTTAGAGGAAAATCAGGCATAAGGATTGAGATAATTACCGAATAACCAGACGCACACTCTCATCATCATTCAAGGTGGACTATGGTGAACGAACTTTCATTTCTACTTCTTACTGCGGCAACCGTCGGATTTTTTCATACGCTTTTCGGCCCTGACCATTATATTCCGTTCATTGCAATGTCGAAAGCAGGGAATTGGTCGAAGATAAAAACGATGTGGGTGACAATCTTGTGCGGCATCGGGCATGTTGGGAGTACGATCGTGCTTGGATTCATCGGCATCGCATTTGGGTACACCGTTTTCCATCTTAAAAGTATCGAGTCATACCGCGGAGATGTTGCAGGATGGCTGCTGATCATCTTCGGGTTGTTGTATATGGCGTGGGGAATTCGCCGTGCTCTTCTTCATAAACCTCATGCGCACATGCACATTCATCATGGTGGAATTATGGAAGTTCATTCGCATGAACATCATGATCAAGACCATGAGCATGAAGAAACAAAGTCATCCATGCGTTTGTGGATTCTCTTTACCATTTTTGTTTTTGGTCCGTGCGAGCCGTTGATCCCCGTTTTGGTGTATCCCGCGGCGCGCGGGACGTTGATGGATGTCGCGATTGTTTGCGCTGTGTTCAGCGTTGTAACCATTGGCACAATGCTGACGATTGTTTTTAGCGCGCTGTACGGACTTTCATTTGTTCCGATGAAACGGATGGAACAATACAGCCACGCTCTTGGCGGGTTTGCAATTCTTATGTGCGGTATTGCTGTTCAATTCTTGGGATTGTAATGCACGAACTTTCTATTGCCGAAAATATTGTCGAGATCATCCATCAGCATGTTGAGGAAGAACGGCTGCGAGACGTGAGGGCAGTAAGCGTGAAGGTTGGAACATTCTCCGGAGTTGTCGCCGATTCGTTAGAATTTTCCTATCAGGCAATTACGGCGGCAACACCGCTCGAACAGTCATTTCTCGCGATGGAACTGATTCCTTTCGTCGTTCTGTGCGAAGAGTGTAATGAAAAATTGATTAACGATGACGGTATTACACAATGTGTATCATGCGGAAGTTATAAAACAAAAATAATTTCAGGAAGAGAATTACAAGTGAAAGATATCGAATTAGAAGATGTGAAGAAGGAATTCGTATGAGCGTACTTACCATCGAACGAAAAGTGTTAGAAAAAAATGACGACATTGCGAGGCGCAACCGTGAATTATTTGCACAGCATAAACTTTTTGTTATCAATCTTGTCAGCTCGCCCGGTTCCGGAAAAACAAGTCTCCTTGAACAGACATTGAAATATTTTGGAAAATCGCTTCGTGTTGCAATCATCGAAGGTGATGTGCAAACAGATTTCGACGCACAGCGAATTGCGAAATTCAACGTGCCTGTCGTTCAGATTGTGACGAACGGCGGCTGTCATCTCGAAGCAAAACTTGTTAGCGATGCGCTTTCTAGCTTTGATCTAAAAAATGTTGATCTGTTGGTGATTGAGAATGTCGGCAATCTCGTTTGTCCCGCAAATTATGATCTGGGTGAAGCATTAAAAGTTGTGCTTGTTAGTACAACGGAAGGGGACGATAAGCCGCTGAAATATCCAGGCATGTTTCACAATGCATCCATTCTTGTCGTCAATAAGATCGATCTTGTTCCGTATGTCAATTCAAATCCCGATATAATCAAAAAAAATTCATTGCAAATTAATCCGAAATTAAAAGTATTCGAAACGTCATGCACAACCAATAAAGGAATCCCTGAGTGGTGCGAGTGGTTGAGAAGTCAAACGAGCAAACGCGCAGACTTAAAATAGTTATTCATGGCGCGGTGCAAGGGGTCGGATTCCGTCCGTTTGTGTATCGCCTTGCGAATGAACTTCATGTCAATGGCTGGGTGAACAATTCTTCATCCGGCGTGTGCATCGAAGCGGAATCCGATCGTGATACACTCGAAACATTTCTTACCAGGCTTCACAACGAAAAACCTCCTCATGCGGTCATTCAGCAATCTGAAACGACATTTCTCGAAACACTTGGCTATAAAAATTTTTCCATCCGTGAAAGCAATTCTGCCGAAGAAAAAAGTGCATTAATTCTGCCCGATATTGCTGTGTGCGATGATTGCTTGCATGAAATGCTCGATCCTGCCAATCGTCGCTATCGATATCCGTTTATCAATTGCACACACTGTGGACCGCGATTCTCTATCATCGAATCATTGCCGTACGACCGACCCAATACGACGATGAAAAAATTTTCGATGTGTCCGGAATGCGAGCAGGAATATCATGATCCTGAAAATCGAAGATTTCATGCACAGCCGATTGCCTGCCCAAAATGCGGACCTCATGTTGAATTGTGGGATCGCGACGGAAAAAAACTATTCTTGCATGATGAGGCAATCATTGAAGCGTCCAAGGCGTTGTGTTCAGGAAAAATTGTTGCATTGAAGGGCCTCGGTGGATTTCAATTGCTGGTTAATTCAACGAATGAAGATGCTGTCAACGAACTTCGCCTTCGCAAACATCGTGAAGAAAAACCGTTTGCGATCATGTTTCGTTCGCTCGACAAAATAAAGGAAGAGTGTTTCGTATCCAAATTAGAAATTCAATTACTAAAATCTGCAGAATCTCCGATAGTACTTCTTCGTCGAAAATCGACAGCTGAGAATCTTAAATCCAACGTTGCTCCATCGATTGCTCCTCGCAATCCGTATCTTGGCATTATGCTTCCATACACGCCGCTTCATCATTTGTTGATGCGAGAGATTGATTTCCCGATCATTGCCACAAGCGGAAACATTTCTGACGAACCGATGTGTATTGATGAATCTGATGCGCTAAAAAAATTGAATTCCATTGCCGATTTGTTCCTAATCCATAATCGTCCTATTCAAAGGTATGTCGATGATTCCATCATGCGTGTTGTGTTGAATCGAGACATGATGGTGCGACGTGCACGCGGATTTGCACCAATGCCCATTACCTCAACCTTTTTCACTAAGGAACCCATTCTTGCTGTCGGCGGGCATTTAAAAAATACCGTTGCACTCCAAAAACAAAACAGCATTTTTATCAGCCAGCATATTGGTGATCTTGAAACAGTTCCTGCGCTTGATTGTTTCAAAAACACGATTGAGGATTTTAAAAATCTCTATGAAGCGGCTCCGTCGTTGATCATTCACGATAAACATCCGAATTATATTTCGACTGCATACGCAAAGGAGCTGCCGGGAGAAAAAAAATCTGGTCAGCATCATGTAGCACATGTTGCATCATGTATGGCAGAACATGATTTAAATGAACCGCTGCTTGGTGTTTCGTGGGATGGAACCGGATTTGGAGATGATGGAACAATCTGGGGCGGAGAATTTATTGAGTTTACAGGAAAGAATTTTTTGCGCATCGGCTCTTTTCGTCCGTTCCATTTGCCAGGCGGCGATGCGGCGGTGAAAGAATCAATTCGAAGTGCAATTGGCATGATGTATGAACTTTTTGAAAAAAAAGTATTCAAGCAAAAAACTCTTGCAAAATTATTGTCGCCTCAAGAAGAACGATTGGTCGTTCAAATGATCGATAAAAAAATCAATGCTCCTCTCACAAGCAGTGTTGGACGAATGTTTGACGCCATTGGAGTGCTGCTTGGTTTGAGAGTGCGTGCGAATTTTGAAGGACAAACAGCAATGGAGGTCGAGTTTGCTGCGCACGGGAGCAATGACAAAGGAGTTTATCCGTTTGAAATCGTTCACGGTGAATCTTTGAGATATGTTGTTGACTGGAGGCCGATGATTAAAAATCTCCTTGACGACATTCAGCAGAACGTTTCAAGAAATGCTATCGCAAAAAGATTTCATAATACTCTGACCGAGATTATTATCGCGATATCCAAGCATTGTGGTTATGACAAGATCGTTCTTAGCGGCGGATGTTTTCAAAACGCCTTGCTCTTGGAACGCACGGTGACTCGTTTGCGTGAAGAAAAATTTATTCCATACTGGCATCAACGAATTCCTACGAATGATGGGGGGATTTCGCTCGGGCAGGTTTACGCAGTGGCATTGGAAAAACATTTTACATATTCAACAATGAGGTGAACAATGTGTCTTGCAATTCCGGGTAAGATCGAATCGATCAATGAACAGTCATCGCCGCGCATGGCAAAAGTAAATTTTGGCGGCATCGTGAAAAACATTTGCCTGGAGTTTATGCCGGAAACAAAGGTGAATGATTACGTCCTCGTGCATGTCGGAATGGCTATTTCTAAAGTTGATGAAGCCGAAGCGCTGGAGACGCTACAACTGTTCGAGCAAATGGGGAATGCGTTGGATGAATTGAAAGAAGGAGAAACGCCGTGAAGTATCTCGACGAATTTCGGGATCCCGTGATGGCAAAAACTCTTTCAGAAAAAATTCACACCGTCACGACTCGCCCGTGGACAATCATGGAAATTTGCGGCGGACAGACCCATTCCATTGTTAAATCAGGATTGGAAAATATTTTACCTGACACACTTTCCATTGTTCACGGTCCGGGATGTCCTGTTTGTGTGACGCCATTGGAAATTATTGAAAAGGCAATCATCATCGCTTCGAAGCCGAATGTTATTTTCACATCATTCGGCGATATGCTTCGCGTTCCGGGAAATACGACCGATCTTCTGCATGTGAAGGCAAACGGCGGTGATGTTCGCGTGGTCTATTCCCCGCTTGATGCAGTCGCCATCGCACAAAAAAATCCTGATAAAGAAGTGGTCTTCTTCGCTGTAGGATTTGAAACCACAGCACCGGCAAATGCAATGGCTGTCTGGCAGGCACATAAAAATAATGTGAAAAACTTTTCTATTCTCTGTTCACACGTTCTTGTTCCCCCTGCAATGGAGGCATTACTCTCTTCGTCAAGCAATCGTGTGCAGGGATTTCTCGCCGCGGGACATGTTTGCACGGTGATGGGATATGAAGAATATTTTCCTTTGGCAAAAAAATATAATGTCCCGATTGTCGTGACCGGATTTGAGCCGCTCGATATTCTTCACGGAATTCTTATGCTGGTCACGCAGCTTGAAGAAGGACGCCATGAAGTTGAGAATCAATATGCTCGTGTCGTGAAACGGGAAGGGAACGTGTCGGCGCAGGAAATGATCTTCAATGTGTTCGATATCTCACATAGAAAATGGCGCGGTATCGGTGAGATTCCAAAAAGCGGATATCGGTTGAAAGAAAAATTTGCGCTGTATGATGCAGAAAATAAATTCTCGCTCGGATTAGTTGAAGTGCAGGAATCGCCGTTGTGTATTGCCGGAAATATCCTGCGCGGATTGAACAAGCCGTTTGAATGTTCCGCCTTCGGGAAACAGTGTTCACCCGATCATCCGCTCGGTGCGCCGATGGTTTCATCCGAAGGTGCATGTGCGGCATATTATAATTATAGAAGACAGGAAGTGCCGAACAATGTTTAATAGTGTCATTCTGAGCGCAGCGAAGAATCTGGATGTGCGGTGGGTAATGTTAAATCCTTATTCTGATTAAAAAATTAATACCATGGCAAATGATATTTCACAAGACCTCAATTGCCCCGTTCCGATGAGCGAGTACTCCACCGTTGTGTTAGCCCATGGCGGCGGCGGGAAAATGACCCATCAGCTCATCGAGCGTGTCTTTAAAAAATATTTCACCAACGAACATCTCGACCTCCTTCATGACGGCGCCATGGTGCCGGTCAAGGAAGGACGTATTGCGATCACGACAGATTCGTACGTCGTCAGTCCGATAACATTTCCGGGCGGAAACATTGGCGAACTTGCCGTGAACGGTACAGTAAACGATCTCGCTATGTGCGGCGCGCATCCGCAATATCTTTCGGCATCATTTATTCTTGAGGAGGGATTGGCTCTGGACGAATTGGAACGTATCGTCGCGTCCATGTCCGAAGCTGCAAAAAAAGCCGGTGTTGCTATTGTTACCGGCGATACAAAAGTTGTTCCGCGCAGCAAAGCGGATAAAATTTTTATTACAACGTCGGGCGTCGGCTTCATTCCAAAAGAAAGAAATATTCATCCCAATCAAATCGTTGTTGGAGATAAAATAATAGTGAGCGGCACCCTTGCCGATCATGGTATGGCAATTATGTCCGTGCGCGAAGGGTTGGAATTTGAATCGGAGATTGCTTCGGATACCGCCGCACTGAATGGATTGGTGGAAGCAATGTATCAAGCCTCACCGCACATTCATTTTCTCCGCGACCCAACCCGCGGAGGTTTGGCGAGCACACTCAATGAAATCGCTTCATCGTCCAACAAAGGAATACAGATTGCTGAACAGTCAATTCCTGTGAAGACATCGGTCCGTTCGGCGTGTGAAATTCTTGGCTTCGATCCGCTCTATGTTGCGAATGAAGGGAAACTGATTGCCATTGCTGCTTCTTCCGACGCAGAAAAAATTCTGACGGCGATGAAACGTCATCCGTTCGGAAAAGATTCTGCGATAATCGGTGAAATCATTCAGGCTCATGTTGGAGTTGTGGTGATGCAAACAACAATCGGTGGAGAGCGAGTGGTGGATATGATTTCCGGCGAGCAGCTGCCGAGAATTTGCTAAATGTTTCAATAATCTTCTTTTGCAGATGATCCCGTCTTGTTTTAGTCAGTTTTCCGATTGCATATAACAATTTATACAGATACATTTTTGCAATTTATTTCGTTACTATCGAAAAATTAATAGTAGATATTTTTAATTTATATATTTTTGCACTCGCATTGGGAGCATGCAATGAAAAATTCAAGTAACAAATTGTTGCTTAAACTTTTAGCAATTGTTGCATCGTCTACTGCTCTTCTTATGACGAGCTTTGAAATCGTAAAACAATATATTCATTCGGATATCTCTATATGGGAATCGCATGTGCTAACCATTGTTTTTACGACTGTCGTTGCGATAGGTGTGACCTATTGGGTATTAAAGAAACATCATTCACTGTTAAGAATATTGAGTGGTTTTATTCCGATTTGCGCATATTGTAAAAAAATTCGCGATGAAAAAGGCAATTGGATTACTTTTGAATCGTACATCGGGGAACGTTCGGAAGCAACATTTACGCATAGTATTTGCCCGGAATGCAGTGACAAAGCAATAGAAGAAGTAAGAAAGATGAAATCTCGTATGTAATTCAGAACAAGAATTTTGTTCCGCAGAGTTGTTTGTATCTGTAAAAATAGTGAAAGGATTTGTGATGGGTTTTTTCAGTAAGAAACAAATATTTGACAGTACAAAAGAAGATACCGCTCCTCACTCATTCCAAAACATGGGGAAAGTGATTAACTGTCCGCACTGTAACAATAATCGGTTTGTACAAAAATTAATACTCCTCAATACTCCGGGGATGACATTTTTTTCTTTGGATTGGGCGAATAAAACAGCTGCAACGCTGACATGTACACAATGCAGTAATATTCAATGGTTCCTTCAGCCGCCTGAAAAAATTGATAAAACATTATAGCTTCAAAAGGCAAAGACACAAAAAACATAAATTCATCGGCGAGTAGTTTATGGACAGTTATCGGGATTAATTGAGGGGTTGCTGCTTTCCATATTATCATTCACGTCAAAAACAATCTACAGTGAGTCTCTTTATTTTTTCGAAAGGAAAGGATATGGTCAATCGGGTGTTTCATGGAATCGTCATATTAGGTTTGCTCTTAAGCAGTGCCGGTTATTCACAACGCAAGGCAAGTATATCGCCGAAATTTTGTGTTGATTTGTCAGGAAGTCACAAAGCCAACGCTATGGGACAAAGTAGTTCTCTGAATATAAAAACCGGCGTAGCATTCGGGCTTGAAATAGCGCGCAATACGGGAGAAACATTTAATTTTGGGCTTGGACTTTTGTATTTAGTTCCGAGAGAGTTGGAGGTAACCGAAAGCGGGAATTTTAACTTTGTACCTGTCTATGCTCTCGGTAAAATAAGTTTAGTGTCAAAAGAAGAAAGCATTATTCC
Organism: Ignavibacteriales bacterium; assembly: GCA_037443785.1. Taxonomy (GTDB): domain Bacteria; phylum Bacteroidota; class Ignavibacteria; order UBA10030; family UBA8401; genus JAQUOA01. The sequence goes on from JBBINR010000005.1 coordinate 15,728, forward strand.
TTCGCTTATTGCGAATATTGGATACAATGTCATATACAACGGCGATTCAAACTATAAAGGTCCTTTAAATTTGAAGGGTGGTTTGTATATTGGGGGCGGTTTGCGATTAGACATCGAAAAGTTTTTTTTGGAAGGAACCTATAAATCGTTTAGCGGTTCTGCTACATATTCTGATGTTACATTCGATGTTACGTATACGACATTTTCGGTAGGTGCCGGATTGAATTTATAAGTATGAACAATGTTAATATTGTGAGAACATAATGCGGATATTCTTGTTGTTACTGATTTCTTTTGTTATCAATCTTTCTGCGCAATCCCATTTGAGCAGCGAGTACAATCTTATCAAAGCTTCGCCAATTTCTTCGACAGCAAAAATCGGAACTGAATCCTGGTTTGCGGGTGGAAGCGGCGTTACGGATGTTGGCTCGCTTTCGTCTGCATTCAACAATCCTGCGGCACTTCAATTGCAGTCACTTTCTGTCCTTGCCGAATGTACGTATCGAAAAGAAACAAATTGGATTTTCGATTATCGTTATGATGGTGTATTTCATCCTTCGTTTGTTTCCATCGGTTTGCCGGTCAGTGATATGAATATAAGTGTCAGCTATATCCATCAATATTCACAAGATTTGGAATCTTCCGAAATTCCGATTACCACGGTTGACCATCCTGACGGCACGGGAGAATTTATTAAAGCGGTAACAAATATTGATATGCATTCCATTGTGGGAACAGCGCAATATAATATTTCCGATCTTTTTTCAATCGGCGGCAGTTTTGGGATGAATTACTTTCACAGCAATGAAAAAATATTGAATTCATCTGCAGTGGGAGAAAGTTTTGGAATGTTGGCTATTATCGGAATCCATAAAGTTCTTGATGAAGAGTTGAGCCTTGGCGCATTGTTTCGTTATTCATCGCCGATGAATACTATTCATGTAAAGACAAATGCAAGACCTCTCACAATCTTAGATCAGACAGGCAATAATTCTAGATTAGTTGGAACGATATTCACGCCAAAATATGTCGCGCGTCTTCCGTGGACTTTTGAATCGGGATTGAAATGGAAAGTTTCCTCGACAGTTGACCTGTCACTCAGTTATGACTTCCAAAATTGGAAATTTGTTTCATCAACGTATGAAAATATTTCATCCGTGCATTTTGGTATCTCGATGAATCTGTTAGATAATGTCACTTTCCGCGCCGGGCTTTTTACACAAGACGATCCTGAAATTACAGAAGTATCACAAAAATTTTTAACTGGAGGGATTACATTCGCGCTCAATGCGGTAACAATTTCGTTAGGAATATTAGACAGCCGTTTGTTCAAGGGGAGTGATCTTAACTCATTCATTGGAGCTACTTCTAAACAATTTCATCAAACGATTGTTTTGACTTCCATATCGTACATGCTATAAAGTGTTTTTATTTATCGTTCAACAAAAAAAGGCGAGCATTGCTCGCCTTTGTGTTTTCACGTCAAAAATATTTTTACACGTTCGGTACTTCACGTCCCATGGATTGATAAATGCTGATGATCATATCGGCACCTTCTTTTGCATTCTGGTTAGATGGCTCAAGTTTCAATACTGCACGATAGTGTTTTAAAGCACTTGGATATTTTACTTTTGGCGGCAACGAATCATTGTACATATAATAGGTGGCATATTTTAAATGTCCGGATATCAGCGATTGCTTCAGCGAAAGGTCATTTGGACTGTCTTTTGCCAGTGCTTCAAGCTGTCCGATACCTTCTTCAAATTTTCCAGTGTTTACAAGTGCATTCGCGTGGTTAAGTTTTTCCGCGTCGACCTTTTTTTCAGCGCAGCCGATGGCAAATACAATGAGTGCTACTATAATAGAGGGGAAAAGAATCTTCTTCATGCTGAGTCCTTTAAAGTTTTTTATAATGTACAAAAATATTTTAAATATTCTACAAAACTGTCCTGAAAAATTTCGGAACTTTGTGTATCTTTGAACGTCTAACCTTTCGTATCATTAATGTCAGACACCCCTGGCAGAAAAAAGATCTGTAGAGTATAATCAACAAAAAGGTGTCTGACATTTTCTTGTTTAATAATGCGATCAATGAAAAGATCCAAAAAGAAAGCGCCTTTGTCGATCTGCTCACGCTTGAAATCAATAAAGTCATTGTCGGTCAAAAACAAATGGTCGAACGCCTTTTGATCGGACTTCTTGCCAACGGGCATATTCTTTTGGAAGGTGTTCCCGGATTGGCAAAGACTTTGGCTATCAAAACGCTTTCCGAAGCTATCGACGCAAAATTCCAGCGCATTCAATTTACTCCCGATCTTCTTCCCGCCGACCTTGTCGGAACGTTAATTTACAATCAAAAAGATGGAAAATTCCAGACGAAGAAGGGACCGATCTTTGCCAATTTTATTTTGGCAGATGAAATTAACCGGTCGCCCGCTAAAGTGCAAAGTGCTTTGCTTGAAGCGATGCAGGAGCGACAGGTCACGATCGGAGAAGAAACATTTAAACTTGATGAGCCATTTTTAGTTCTTGCTACGCAAAACCCGATTGAACAGGAAGGAACATATCCGCTTCCCGAGGCACAGGTTGATCGATTTATGTTAAAAGTGAAAATCGGCTATCCGTCGAAAGATGAAGAGCTTCTTATTATGCGGCAGAATGTTCAGGGGTCGCGCGGAAACGTGAAAGCAGTGGTTTCAGCAAAAGAGATTTTAAAAGCGCGCGAATCGATGAAAGAAATTTATATGGATGAGAAGATCGAGCGCTACATTCTTGATATCGTCTTCGCAACGCGTAACGCAAAAGATGCCGGATTGCAGCATCTTGCCAATCTTATCAGCTACGGTGCATCACCTCGCGCATCAATTTCGTTAGCGCTTGCTTCAAAAGCATTCGCATTTATTAAGCGCCGCGGATATGTCATTCCTGAAGATGTTCGTGCTGTCTGTTTAGACGTCCTCCGTCATCGTATCGGCGTTACCTACGAGGCGGAAGCGGAAGAAGTAACATCGGAAACTATTGTTGCCGAGATTTTGAACAAAGTAGAAGTACCGTAATCAATCGCCAATGGATATTGGTAATTGTTCACTGTAAATTGCTGACGGAACGATGACCACTGCAGAATTATTAAAAAAAGTTCGACAAGTAGAAATTAAAACACGCGGCATGGTTAATCATGTCTTCTCCGGAGAATATCATTCGGTATTTAAAGGACGGGGCATGGAATTTTCCGAAGTGCGCGAGTACCAGTACGGCGATGATATTCGAAAGATCGATTGGAATGTGACTGCCCGGAACAACAAACCGTTTATCAAAATTTTTGAAGAGGAACGTGAACTCACCGTCATCCTTGTCGTCGATGTCAGCCGATCCGGAAATTTTGGCACTGGCACTGCAATGAAAAATGACATTGCCGCGGAAATTTGTGCTGTCCTCGCCTTTTCCGCAATTCGAAACAACGATAAGGTCGGATTGATTATGTTCTCCGATACGGTGGAAAAATTTATCGCTCCAAAGAAAGGGAAATCGCACATTCTCCGCATTGTTCGCGAACTGTTGTCGTTTCGGCCGAAAGGAACCGGAACAAACATCAGCGGGGCGCTGGAGTATTTGAATCATGTTATAAAAAAACGTTCGATCTCTTTTGTCGTATCGGATTTTATCGATAAAAATTTTGATAACGCGCTTCGCATCGTCAGCAAACGTCATGATGTTATTGCGGTGACCTTGAACGATGTGCGCGAGCGTGAATTGCCGCACATTGGTTTGATAAAAATGAAAGATGCCGAAAGCGGTGAAGAACGGTGGGTCGACACGAGTAATTCGCTGATCCAAAAATCGTTCCGGCAATATTGGGTCGATCACGAAAGTCATCTGCGCCGCGCACTGCTGTCAACAAAAGTCGATCGAATCACTATCGAAGTTCATAAACCGTATATTCGTCCGTTGGTTGATTTCTTTAAGATGAGAGAAAGCAGAATTTAATGAAAGTGTTTTTTTTAGTGTTGCTGGTCGTTCCGCTATTTGGGCAGCAGGTTTCCGTCGTTGCAACAGTTGATTCGCCGTCAGTTTCACTCGGCGATTGGATCCGTCTTTCAGTTGAAGTGAAACATCCTGCGGGGCAAAAAATTCAATTCCCCGCTTTGAAAGATTCGCTTGGGTCATTTGAGATTGTACAGCAGGATTCGCTTATGAAGAAAGATGAAAACGGTGAGTCGATCCTTTCAAAGAAAATGATTATTGCGAAGTACGAATCGGGAAATTTTTATGTCCCGCCGGTTGTGGTAACGTTCATGAATGCACAGGGAGTTGCCGATTCTGCATCGTCAAATTCTATTCCCGTTGAAGTACGAGGAGTGGAGGTGGATACCACACAAGCGATCCGAGATGTGAAAGCGCCGATTTCCGTTCCAATGTCGATCGAGGAAATTGCTGTTTATATTGGTGCCGCCTTAGTCGTTGCTGGTGCGGCGTATGGAATTTATTTCTACATCAAAAAGAAAAAAAGAACTGGAATGGTTGTGGAAGATGATACTCCGGAAATCCCTGCCGATGTTGCAGCGTTACAAAAACTGGAAGCACTTGAATCCGAACATGTATGGCAGTCCGGTGAGGTAAAATTATTTTATTCGCGCGCAACGGAGATCGTTCGCGAATACTTTGAAAAGCGGTACGGAATCATGGCGCTTGAAATGACGACCGGAGAGGTAATGGATCAATTGGAGAAATTTACGATTGAAAAAAATGTTTCCGGTTCAATTGAGCAATTTTTATCGAATGCCGATCTTGTAAAATTCGCGAAGCATCAGCCGATAGCATCAGAAAATGAGGGAATAATTCCTCTGGCGAAAGTGATCGTTGACAAGACAAAACCGGCTGAGAGTAAAGGAGAGTCGGCTGCACTAAAAGAGGAAGCGCAGAAGAATGGCTAATATGACATTTGCGAATCCCGAATTGCTATTGCTGCTGCTGTTTGTCCCCGCGCTTTCGGTGTGGTATTGGTATCGATTGAAGTCGAAAGAGAGCGATGTTCGATATTCAACGCTGCAGCCGTTTGCCGAAGTACGGTCGACAAACAGAGAACGCCTGCGTCATCTGCCATTTCTGTTACGAATGATTGTTCTTTCGCTTGTCATTATTGCACTGGCGCGGCCGCAGTCAACATCAAAAGGAGAAAATGTTTATTCAGAGGGAATCGATATCGTGCTTGCGATCGATATTTCCGGAAGTATGCTCGCGGAAGATTTTCAGCCAAACAGAATTGAAGCGGCAAAAAATGTTGCGCAGGATTTTATTTCCGGACGAACGAATGATAGAATCGGCCTTGTGATTTTTTCCGGAGAAAGTTTTACGCAGTGTCCGCTGACCGTTGACTATACGGTTTTAAAGTCATTGATTAAACCGCTGAAAAGCGGAATGATCGAAGACGGTACGGCGATTGGACTTGGCCTTGCCAATTCTGTGAATCGACTGAAAGACAGCAAGGCAAAAAGCAAAGTTATTATTTTGCTGACCGATGGCGTAAACAATCGCGGCGAAATTGATCCGATTACTGCCGCTCAAATTGCACAATCATTCGGTATTCGGGTGTATACCGTTGGCGTCGGAACAATTGGCGAAGCTCCGTATCCGGTTCCAACTGCGTTCGGCACACGATATCAGATGATGCCAACAGATGTTGACGAAAAAACTTTACGTGAAATCGCGCAAATGACCGATGGAAAATATTTCCGTGCAACCGATAATCGAAAACTGAAATCGATCTATCAAGAAATTGATCAATTGGAAAAAACACGCATCGAAGTCCGCTCGTACCGGCGGTATTCTGAATTATTTTACTCTTTTATTTTTGTTTCGCTTTTTTTAGTTATTGCTGATGTTGGATTGTCCAATACGTTTTTAAGAAAGCTTCCTTAAACTATGTTTCGATTTGCACATCAAGAATATTTGTATCTGCTTCTTGTCATCCCGGTCTTATTAGGAGTATATGCGTACGTCCGCGTTCAAAGTGCGCGCGCGCGAACGCGATTTTCATCGGTTGATTTATTTAATAGATTAGCAGAGAAACACAGTGGCCGTAAGACAATTATTAAAGCAAGTCTTCTCATTCTTGCATACGCGTTTCTTGTTCTTGGGCTTTCCAACCCGCAGGTTGGAACGCGGATGGAAGATGTAAAACAGGAAGGTATTGATCTTTTTATTGCACTGGATGTTTCAAAATCAATGCAGGCAGAAGATGTTAAACCGAATCGTCTTGAAAAAGCAAAATATGAAATCAGAAATTTGGTGGGCCGACTGGCAGGAGACAGGATTGGATTGATTGTCTTTTCCGGTGAAGCATATACGCAATTTCCGCTGACAATCGATTACAGCGCGGCCAATCTTCTTCTTGATGTTGTTGATGTTGAAAGTGTCCCAAATCCGGGAACGGCGATCGGTTCGTCGATTTCGCAGGCAATGAAGTCGTTCAATTTTGAAGACGCATCGACAAAAGTTCTTGTCATCATAACCGACGGGGAAAATAATTCCGGTGATGCCATCGAACAGGCAAAGGAAGCGGCGGAAAAGGGAGTAATGATCTATACCATCGGAATGGGATCATCCGCAGGCGCTCCCATTCCGATATATAACGGAGCGGGACAGCAAGTTGATTTCAAACGTGATCGGTCGGGCAATGTCGTTCTTACAAAATTAGATGAAACCTCCCTGCAGGAAATCAGTTCGATAGCAAAAGGAAAATATTATCGAGCTACTAACTCACAAGATGAACTTGACGTTATCTATAAAGACATTAATGCTTTGGAGAAAAGAGAAGTCGGCACAAAACAGTTCACTGAATTCGACGATAAATTTCAGTACTTTCTTTTTACTGCCTTTGTGTTATTGCTGATCGAAGTCATTCTTTCAGATAAAAAAACGGCGTGGCTTGCGCAATACAATCCGTTGAGAGGATTAAAGGGAAGTGAAACGAATCAATAATATTTTTCTGCTTATCGGTATTTTCTCTGTGCTGGTGAATGCGCAAAGCATCCGTTCGCTTGTGAAGAACGGAAACGAGCTCTACGAGAAAAAGCAGTATTCCGATGCGGAAGCCGAATATAAAAAGTCACTGGAAAAAGATAAGGATTTGATGGCGGGTTCGTATAATCTTGGAAATGCTGTCTACAAACAACAGCGGTACGATGAAGCGATTCAGAATTATCATCAGGCATTAACAAAAACATCTGATCAAAAAATCCAATCGAAGCTCTATTATAACATGGGCAATTCATATTTCGATGCAAAGCAGTATCAGGAAAGCATCAATTCGTATAAAAAATCCTTGAAGTTGAATCCCGAAGATGAAGATGCAAAGTACAATCTAGCATACGCCAGAAAGATGCTTCAACAACAGCAGCAGCAGCAACAACAGCAAAAGCAGAACAAGGATAAAAAGAAAGACGACAAAAAAGATCAACAAAAAAAACAACAGGATCAGCAGCAGCAACAGAAACAACAACAACAAAAGCAAAACCAACAACAGCAAATGGCTGATCAGCAAAAGAAAATGTCGCAGGAAGATGCAAAACGGATTTTAGAAGCATTGAAAAACGATGAAAAGAAGACACAGAAAAAAGTTCGGCAAAAAGCACCGGTTCGCGTTAACGTTGAAAAAGATTGGTAAGCAGTGCGATGAATAATGGAATGGCGGTATTACAAAAATATATTATGGCGTTGTTCTTAGTGATGTCGGCGGCAGTGTCACAGGAATTTAAAGCTTCGGTTGATAAAAATCCTGTTGCGCAGGATGAACAGTTTACGCTGGAATTTGAATTCTCATCGGGTGGCGGCAGTCCTCGAAATTTTAAAATGCCTGACCTCAGCAAGTTTCTCATCCTTTCCGGTCCAAATCAGTCTACAAGCATGCAGATCATCAACGGATCGGTTTCGTCGTCACAAAGTTTTTCATACGTTCTTCAGCCGCGCGAGGCCGGAAAATTTACAATCGGTTCAGCAACCATCGAATCCGGAGGGAATCAATTTAAATCCAATACACTTGAACTAACAGTTTCAAAAGCATCAGGAAAAACTCAACCGCAAACACAGGCACAATCGCAAGGACAGCCGGATAATTCTATTCAAATCGGCGATAATTTATTTTTGCGTGCTGTTGTGGATAGGTCGCGTGTGTATCAAGGTGAGCAAATTACCGTTACGTATAAAGTATTCACCCGCGTTCGGATCGTCAATTATGGAATTAACAAATTGCCGACCATGACAGGATTTTGGGGGGAAGACTTAGAACTTCCTCAGCAGGTAAATCTGACTTCAGAAGTCATTAACGGGAAGCAATATCAGGTCGGCGTGCTGAAAAAAATTGCACTGTTCCCTACGCAAAATGGAACGCTCGAAATCAATCCAATGGAAATTACCTGTCAAGTTCAAATTCAATCGAAAAAACGTTCCAACGATATCTTCGATCAATTTTTTAACGATCCATTTTTTGGAACCTCACAAGTTGCTACGGTGAATTTAAAAAATGATCCTGTGAAAGTAACAGTATTGCCTCTTCCGCAAGGTAATGTTCCCGAATCTTTTCATGGTGCAGTGGGAAAATTTTCATTGAATGCATCATTAAGCAGGCAGACGGCCAAAACGAATGAACCGATTTCGTTAAAAGCAAACATCTCTGGAACTGGCAATATTAAAATCTTAGAAGCGCCGAAATTAAATCTGCCGAATGATTTTGAACAGTATGATCCGAAGGTAAGTGAAAATATCACTCGCGATGGAGCTACTATTAAAGGAACAAAGTCGTTTGAATGGTTGATTGTTCCGCGATACCCCGGTCAAAAAAAAATCCCTTCATTGGAATTTACCTATTACGATATCAACCAGCGGCGGTACGTGACGCTCAAAACGAACGAATTCAACGTGTTGGTGGAAAAAGGGAGTGCGGAAGCGCCGCAAATTGCGGGCGGCTTGACACGTGAAGATGTGAAATTACTCAATCAAGATATTCGTTTTATTAAAACCGATATCGGAAATGTCAGAAAAAAAGAATCCGAAATTTTCAACCCTCTAGCGATGTTTGCTGCGACGTTGATTCCGCTTTCGGCCTTTATTGGTTTGTTTATCTATCGCCGCAAAACTGCAGATGCGATGTCAGATGTTGTTTCATTCCGTTCACGAAAAGCGATGAAAATTGCTGCAAAGCGATTACAAAATGCGAAGGTCTTGTTGATGAAGAATGATGCCGAAGCATTTTATCTTGAGATTTCCCGTGCACTGTGGCAGTATGTTTCCGATAAGCTGTCGATCGATCGTGCGTCACTGTCGATTGACAATGTCACACAAGCGCTGCACGACAAGAAAGTCTCCGAAGCATTGACACAAAAAATTAAAGAGTGTCTTGAATCGTGTGAATTTGCACGTTTTGCACCTGCAAGTTCAACACAAGAGGAGAAGAATAAAATGTTCGATGCTGCCGGAAATATTATCGTCGAAGCAGAAAGAGAGTTGGTGCGGTGAAAAAATTATTCATAGTAATATTTCTTTGTACTGCTGTTGCAAAAACATTTTCGCAAGCGAAAGAATTATCATCGGTTTTTGATGAAGCAAATCGTTTATACTTGGCCCAACAATATGATGCAGCCATAGCCAAGTATGAATCAATTGTAAAAAACGGCTATGAGAGCGGTGAAATTTATTTTAATCTCGGCAATGCGTACTTCAAATCGGGAAAGATTCAAAATGCGATTTTGAATTATGAACGGGCAACGCGGTTGATCCCTAATGATGAAGATCTCCAATTCAATTTGCAGCTCGCAAATGTTCAATTGATTGATAAAGTCGAGCCGATCCCCCAATTGTTCATCTACCGTTGGCTCGATTCATTATTAACTATCTTTTCATTGAAGACAATGCTGTGGCTTTTGTTTGTTTTGTTCCTTGTTTCACTTTCACTTTTTTCTTTTTTCCTTTTTGCACGGACATACGACCAGAAGCGATATTCACTGCTTGCGGGAATTATTACCGCACTATTACTCGCTTTGGGGCTGGCGAACTTTGTTGTTCAATCATACCGTGAATCGAATACGGAATTTGCCGTTATTATGACGGATATTGCCAATATAAAATCTGCGCCGGATACGAAAGGCAATGATCTTTTTGTTATTCATCGTGGATTAAAAGTACAGGTATTGGATAATGTTAATAATTGGCGAAAGATCCGTTTACAAGATGGGAAAGTTGGCTGGATACCGGGACAGCAATTAGAAACAATTTGAGGATGCGATGAAAACGAAAACAGTCCATCAAAAAATTTCATTTGCTGTTTCTGCCCACGATGTCTACGAAGTGTTGATGACTTCAAAAAAGCATTCACAACTTACAGGCGGTCCCGCGACGATTAGCAGAAAAGTTGGCGGAAAATTTTCTGTATACGATGAATATGCGACAGGGGAAAATATTGAACTTATTCCCGATAAAAAAATCGTTCAAACATGGCACGCAAGTGATTGGGAGGAAGGATATTTTTCTACCGTGACGTTTATCTTTAACTCGTCAAAAACAGGATGCACACTATCGTTTACCCACGAAGGTGTTCCGATTAATCAATTTGCCTCTATAAAAAAAGGGTGGATTGATTTCTATTGGAAGCCTCTGAAGCAGTTCTTTCCAGAGGGATAACCCATTTCTTTTCCATTATTACCCGCAACTAAAACGTAACAAATTCGTAGTGATGTGAAGGAATCTTATATAAGGAACTTCATGTATGGGGAAATCACCGGTTTTATATCGTTTTAATCGAATTTTTGCGATTTTGACCTTCCTTCCATTTCTCGGATTTTCCAATAATCCTGAACCACAGTCCGATCAACAAAAAAATTTCGTCACACTTAAAGATTTTACAAAAGAAGAAGTAAAAGGTGTTGGTTTCATTATCAGCAATGATCTGAAGATCCATATTTCAGCTGTTGGCGGGGGAAGAAAAAGTGCATGGAAAGAATTTTGGGGGAGCAAAACCGAGGGAGAAGAAATGTACTCGGCCGGCTGGATTATTGATGCTTCGACAAGAGAAATTGTTTGGGAAATGAATCGAAGGAATACGGAAGGGAAAGATGAACAGCGGAAATGTGAAGAAGACGTTCCGTTGAAGAAAGGTTCGTATGAAGTATATTTCTCTGCACACGGTTTCGCATACGGTTCGTCATTCGATTATTCTTCGTTCAATGTTGACCGCCGTGAGGGCAAAGGTGTTTCAGATCGATTTGTCGATAAATTCTTAGGCTGGTTTGATGACGATTATAAATCCCGATATCGAGAGTTTATGGATTACGCCAAGAACGACTGGGGAATTTCACTTTCTCTCACAGATAAAAATAGTGGATCCGTAGAAATATTTAATGCACCGCTGAAAAAGGCAAATGTCGTTTTTTCGGCAACGGGAATCGGCGACAACGCATTTGTTCGGAAAAAAATATCAGTGAACAAAGATCTTATGGTGAATGTGTACGCGATTGGTGAAGGAAGAAATAGGGATGAAGTGTTTGATTACGGTTGGATTACGAATATCGACACTCGTGAACGAGTATGGGAAATGAAATACAAGAATGTTGAGTATGCGGGAGGAGCGGAAAAGAATATTAAATTCAGCGGTGAAGTAAAACTATCCAAAGGAACCTATGAAGTGAGCTATGTGACTGACGGTTCACATTCTCGCGAAGATTGGAATATGAAACCGCCGTACGACCCTTTCAATTACGGGATTACAATTTCCGTTCACAACGAAGGTGATAAATCGGCAGTCGCAGTTTCGGATTACAATTACGAAAAGAAAAATATCATCGTGCAAATGGTCCGGATGCGCGACGATGCGTTTGAGCAATCAGGATTTTCCTTGAAGGCCGAAACGAAAATTCATATTTACGCACTGGGCGAATTATCGCATGACAAAGATAAGCTGGCGGATTACGGCTGGATCATCAATGCGAAAACACGGGAGAGAGTATGGACAATGGAAGCCGATCAAACATCGCACGCCGGCGGCGCTTCGAAAAACAGAATGACCGACGAAGTCATCACACTTCCGAAAGGCGATTATCTTGCCTTCTATCAAACGGACGATTCGCATGCATACGGCGAGTGGAATGATGATAGACCGTTTGATGAAGAATCGTATGGAATTACGATTATGGGAGCCGGTGAGAATTTTTCGTCGAAAAACGTATCCAAGTTTGACGAGACTTCAGCAGAGAACATCCTCGTTCAATTGATTCGTGTAGGAGATGACAGACATGTTCGCCAGAAATTCACATTAGATAAACCGACACGGCTTCGTATTTATGCAATTGGGGAAGGGGTGGGAAATGAAATGGCCGATTACGGATGGATTGAAAATGCGAAGGATGGAGAAATAGTCTGGGAAATGACCTATCGATCAACAACATATGCGGGGGGCGCAAAAAAGAATCGTCTCTATGATCGAACAGTTTTGTTCGATAAGGGAGAATACGAAGTTCATTTCCGGACTGACGACACGCACGCATTTGGAGACTGGAACGATGACCCGCCGGAGGATCGTAATAATTGGGGCATAACAATCTATAAAGGTGAATAATTTATCAATGGTGTTCTATTCAAAGTCCCGCCAGCGCGGGACTTTTTATTTTTATCTTCCCTCATTTTTTTTTATCTTCTATAAAATAAAAAGGCAGCATTAACTTAGCGGGAGATTTTCATTGTCTTATTCCGATCTTGATCAACGTAGTATCACAACCATTCGCACACTCGCCATTGACGGCGTTCAAAAAGCAAAATCCGGACATCCAGGTATGCCGATGGGAACAGCACCCATGGCGTATGTGTTATGGATAAAATTTCTAAAACATAATCCCCAAAATCCAAAATGGGTAAATCGCGATCGATTTGTTCTTTCCGCTGGACATGGATCGATGTTGTTATATTCATTGCTCCATTTAACGGGATATAATCTTTCACTTGATGATCTCAAAAAATTTCGACAACTCGGAAGCTTGACTCCCGGGCATCCTGAATTTGGTCACACCGATGGAGTCGAAACAACGACTGGTCCGTTGGGTCAGGGATTTGCCAATGGAATTGGGATGGCAATTGCGCAACGATATCTTGCTGCAACATTCAATAAACCCAATTTTCCCATTGTTGATTATTATGTGTATGCAATTTGTGGAGACGGCGATTTAATGGAAGGAGTTGCTTCGGAAGCGGCATCACTTGCAGCACATTTGAAATTGGGAAATGTCATCTATCTGTACGACGATAATAGTATTAGTATCGATGGAAGCACGGACCTTGCGTTTTCCGAAGATGTGGGTGCTCGGTTTGAAGCATATGGTTGGCATGTGCAGACAGTTCACGATGGAAATAATTTGGAAAAAATTGAAACAGCCATTCGTCATGCGCAACAGATAACGGATAAGCCGTCGCTGATTAAAGTCCGAACACACATTGGTTTTGGAAGTCCTAATAAACAGGATACGTCGGAAGCCCACGGCTCTCCGCTCGGTGAAGACGAAAGTAAATTGACGAAAAAAAATTACGGATGGGATCCCGAGCAACAATTTTTTATTCCCGATGACGTGATCAAGCATTTTCGAAACGCGATTGAAAATGGTAAAAAAGAAGAAGTGGATTGGAAAAAACTTTTTGAATCGTACAAAAAAGAATTTCCCAATGAGGCAGGTCGATTTGAAAACGTGATTGCGAAAAATTATGGTGTCGAGTGGAAGAAATACCTTCCTGTTTTCACTGCTGAAAACGGAACGATGGCAACGCGTGAAGCGTCAGGAAAAGTTCTTGCCGCAATTGCAGCTCATTTGCCGACACTGATCGGTGGCTCAGCAGATCTTACACCGTCGAACAATACACGGGTGAAAGAATTCGTCGATTTTCAGCCGGCCAGTTACGGTGGACGATATATCCGTTACGGAGTCCGTGAACATGCAATGGGATCAATCATGAATGGAATTGCACTGACTGATGGGATGATTCCATACGGCGGAACATTTATGGTTTTTTCAGAATACATGCGCCCTCCGATTCGGCTTGCCGCGTTAATGGGAATTCGCCCGATTTACGTTTTCACTCATGACAGCATCGGTCTCGGTGAAGATGGTCCGACGCATCAGCCGATAGAACAATTTGCGGCACTCCGGGCAATTCCGAATATGACGTTAATTCGTCCGGCTGATTCAAATGAAACGGCAATTGCCTGGAAGATCGCTATCGAACATCAAACAGGTCCGGTCGCATTAGCTTTGACTCGTCAAAAAGTTCCTTTTATTGATCGCTCAAAATATGCTTCCGCAGAAAGCGTTTCAAAGGGTGCATACATTCTCGCAGAAAATTCTTCTGTTCCAGAAATAATTTTAATTGGAACAGGATCGGAACTTCAATACGCTCTTGGAGCATATGAAAAATTAATTGCGGAAAATGTTAAAGCGCGATTAGTCAGCATGCCGTCGTGGGAATTATTTGAACGACAATCGAAAGAATATCGGAATTCAGTTTTTCCATCAAGATGCACTAAGCGGCTGGTTATTGAGGCCGGTGTAGAACTTGGCTGGCATAAATATGCTTCTGAAACCATCACGATCAATTCATTTGGACAGTCGGCACCGTATGAAGTGTTGTATCAACATTTTGGATTTACAGCGGAGAACGTCTTTCTCAAAGCAAAAGAGATATTGAAATAAAATGCTGAACCATATTTCATTCGATATTGCTCCAATTTTAGTTTCAAGTATTGTCTGCTTTTCAATCGTTGCCTTCTGGTTTTCGCCCGCTTTATTCGGTGTAAAATGGAAGTCATTGATTGGAAATCCGGAATTGAAAAATATCACGGTACGATCATATATTCTTATCTTTTTAGTCATCATCATTTTTAATATTGTAATGTCGTTGGCGATTGATATTACAAATTCCGTTGGTATGTCGAACGGCGTTATTGCCGGAGTATTAATATGGATTGGATTTTGCTGCTCGACGATGGCAATTCAGTTTTTGTTTGAGCAGCGTTCCAAATTCTTATTTCTTATTACGTCAGGATATTTGCTGGTGATCTGCGTTATTTCGGCGGCGCTCCATGCAATGTGGAAATAATATGAAAAAGACGATTTTCTTTTTGATTTTGCTGGTGTATTCAATTGCCTTTCCGGTATCAAAGAAACCTTCATTGATTATCTATATCTCCATCGATCAAATGCGGGCTGATTATTTTGACCGATATGGGAAGTATTTTCACGGCGGACTTCAAAGACTCTCGCAAGGTATCGTGTTTGCGAACGGCGACCTGAATTATGCATCCAGCGAAACGGGGCCCGGGCATGCTACATTGGGAACAGGTTGTTATCCGAAACAGAGCGGGATTTTTCACAACGATTGGTTTGACGGTTCAGTAATGCGAGATGTATACTGTGTTGCTGATTCTACTGCGGGAAAAGTTGATGGCATCGGGGGTGGTTTTTCTCCGAGAAATTTAGCCGTTCCCGCAATTGGCGATTGGTTAAAAAGAGAATCGCCGCAATCAAAAGTGATCACTGCATCATCAAAAGATCGCGCCGCTATTTTAATGGGTGGAAAACATCCGGACTATGCTTTTTGGTACAGCAAATCTAACGGGAAGATCGTTACATCGGATTATTATACGAAACAACTTCCTGAGTGGGTAAAATCATTCAATGCATCACAATGGATCGAAAAAAATGTTCCAGATGCCTGGACGAAAAGCTTGCCTGAAGAAGAATATAACAAAATTGGTCCCGATGAATTTATCGCCGAAACACCATGGGTAAATAATCCCGTTGGAGCTTATACTACATCATTCCCGCATGTTTTCAATCCCGAGAAAAAAAAGGAACAAATTATGGGAACTCCGTACGGAGATAAGATTATTATGGATTTTGGTGTTGAAGCCGTCAAGGCGGAAAAGCTCGGGCAACGAAATGTGACAGATATCCTTTGCTTATCATTCTCGAATTGCGATTATGTCGGGCATGGGTATGGTCCCGACAGTCATGAAATGCTTGACCATCTTATAAAATTAGACGATAATCTTGGAATATTTTTTTTAGAGATAGATAAACTTGTCGGTGAAGATAATTATGTCGTTGCGTTGAGTGCCGATCATGCCGTCTGTCCATTACCCGAGTTTAACATGCAGTTTAGACATATTGCTGCCAAGCGATATGATTATGATACGGAAGTTAAACCAAAGATCGATTCGCTTTCACACGTGCTGCAAGCAGAATTCAAATCTAATGAAAAGATTTTCATAGAAAATACATTCATCAACTATTCGGCAGGAATCAAATCGGGTCTTGACAGTCTTGCCATAGAAAAGAAAGTTCTTTCCGGTGTGCTTTCAACGAACATTTTTGTGAATGTTTATTTTCGCCGAGAATTGATAGGTAACGACGAATCTTCTAAACCATTCATTCAAAAATTTCGAAACAGTTTTTATGCACCGCGCGCAGGCGATTTTCAAACATTAATCCGTGAGAACTGTATCATTTCTGGAAAACCGGTCGGAACTACTCATGGATCTCCATACACTTACGACACTCACGTGCCGGTCATTTTCTGGTGGAATGGAATTAAGCATCAAACTGTTACACGAACAGTTCACACTGTTGATATTGCTCCGACGTTAGCAAGCTATTCCGGGTTTTCTTTCCCGAAAACAGTTGACGGAGTGCCGCTGATGGAAGTTATTCAATAAATCATTTTTCTAAATCAAGGATGATTTCCTTGATTTAGAATTTGTGTATCCGTCACAATCACCAGTCCATCCCTTGACTCCCTCAAAATGATGTCTTAAATTACAGTGGTTTAGTAGCTCAATTAAAACCAAAACTTTAAGTGAGCATTTATTGCATATTGAGGACATCGTGACGAGCAGATTGCATTTTATATTTATTTTTTTCCTGTTTTTCCAAATAGGAGCAGCCCAACCGAATTCTTTTGAATTAAAAGAAGAGCAGGATTATTCGTTTTCATTCGGTTTATATGAAGACAAATTATATCAATTGGCATTTGATCAACTTCAGAAGTTCCTAAATCAGTATCCGAACAGCACGAAACGCCCCGATGCAATTTTTCTCTCTGCGGAGTGCCAATTCAGGTTGAATCAGCTTGAATCGGCAATTACTATCTTCAAAAATTTTACGCAGGATTATCCTAAACATAAATTGCGAGTTGACGCTCTTTTCCGTCTTGGCCAAATTTATTATTCAAGCAAATCTTTTGGCGATGCGATTCCGTTCTATAAAGAAATTTATGAACGATATCCGTTGACCGATCAGGCGGGTGAAGCTGCCTATTGGGTTGGAGAGTGTTACTTAAAATTGAATGATTTTTCCAATGCACAAATTTACTTTCGCGTCAGCATTGATCGGTATCCCAAGAACAGGTTGGCCGATTATGCATTCTACTCAATCGGTTGGGCTTTTGAACAGAAGAAGGAATTTTCAAAAGCGATAGAGATGTACCAGCGTTTGCTGAAAGAAAAGAAAGAAAGTGAATTATATCCGTCAACATCCGTCAGGATTGGCGAATGTTATTTTCAGTCGACTGATTATAAACAATGTATTGAATATCTTTCACAGGCAAAGATCTCATTACGTGATTCGAGTGAAGTCCAGCGAAGCGAGTATTTGATTGCTGAATCGTATTACAGCATGGGAGATTATGCAAAAGCACAGGATCAATATGCGTCTTTCTTAAAGCGGTATCCGACGAGCGCATTATTCCGTGAGGTAAAATATTCCTATGCTTGGACATTCTTAAATACGAAAGAATATGATCGAGCAATAGAATTATTTTCTGAGCTTGCCGGCGGCACCGATGATATTGCCCATAAGTCTATGTTCAGAAAAGGGCGTGCTCTTCAATTGAATGGAAAAAGTGACGACGCAGTTCAAATATACCTCCAAACAATTTCAACGAATCCAAACGGAGATTATTCAGACAATGCATTGTATGAAGCAGGAATGATCTATTATGAACGAAAGAATTATGACGGAGCATTGAGTTCATTTCAACAAATTGTTTCGAAATTCCCCCAGAGTGATGTTCTTGCCGATGCCCACCGCATGATCGGGGAAACATATCTTGCCCAGAAAAAATTTACTGAAGCTCTCACGGCATTTCGTTCGGCGGGGAAAGCCGGTGCCGGAGGGAAAGAAGTGAAAGGTGAAGCGCAGTTTCAAGAAGCATGGGCGCTTTATAAGATGAAAAAATTTGGAGATGCAGCAAAACTTTTTGAATCGTTTGCGCGAAAATATCCCGTTCAACCAAAAAATTCTGAAGCGTATTTTTGGGCAGCAGAAGCCAATTTCCAGATTGAAAAGTATGATCTTGCCGAACGATTTTATGCACAATCACTCGATAAACTGCCCGAGGTCAAGAAAATCGATGCGCACTACGGACTTGCATGGGCATATTTAAAACAGGGGAAATTTCCTCAAGCCGCATCGGGATTTGAACGCGTTATTGCTGCTGATACGGGAAAACGTTTTACACAAGATGCGCGGCTTCGACTTGCCGATAGTTATTACGCGGGAAAAGATTATAAACAAGCAAGCGATGCCTATCGAAATTACCTGAAGCTGTATCCGAATGCCAAAGATGCCGATTATTCACTCTTTCAAATTGCCAATTCAGAATATCGAATCAATAATGATAAAGAAGGGATCGCTAAGTTTAATGAGCTGATCAATCGATTCCCGAAATCACAGTATGTGGATGATTCATTTTACGGTATCGGGTTGATTCATTTTCAAAATAAACGATATACGCAGGCAATTGAACAATTTGAAAAACTTGTAAAAAGTTTCCCGACGAGTGAAATGTCTCCTCGCGCTCAATACAGCATCGGCGACGCCTACTATAATATGGAAAAATATCCTGATGCCATCGCAGCGTATAATGCGGTTGTTGAAAAATACGCTACTTCCGCGCTTGCCAGCGATGCTGTCAATGGAATGCAATATTGCTTTGTGCTTCTTGGAAAACCGATGGACGCAATTTCTGTGATCAATGATTATGTGAGATTAAATCAAAAGGTTCGCCTTGCGGATGAGTTGTACTTCAAAAAAGGGGATTTATTCTATGGGCAACAATTGTTTGACAGCGCAATTGTTGCATATAAGGATTTTCTTGTTCGTTTTTCGGAAAGCAAATTAGCAGGTGATGCAAATTTTTGGATAGGAAAGTGTTATGCTTCGCAGGGCAATCAGCAGGCGGCATTCGAATCCTATCAAATCACTGCTGACAAATTCCCGCAAAACAGAGTTGCCAGCGCAGCATTGTTTGAAACGGGGGTAATTTCCGCGCTACGCGGAAAACCAGATCTCGCCCTCAGTGCATTCGCACGGATTGAAGAGTTGTATCCCAACGCCGATGAGGCGTCGGAAGCTTCTTATCAGCAAGCGCTGATATTTAAAGGCACCGGGCAGTTAAATGCCGCAGTGAAAAAATTTGAGTCGACAATTTCAATCTATCCTAAAAAAACAGCCGCTGATCGTGCAAAGCTGGCTCTTGGCTGGATGAGTTATGAATCCGAACAATACACAAAGGCGGTTGATTATTTCAAGGCTGTCGCCGTTAATCGCAGTGATGAAATTGCTGCGGAAGCACAGTATGCAGTCGGACTTTCGTATCAAACTCAAAAAAACTTGTCGGAAGCCATTGTGAATTATCTCCGTGTCCGGTACGTGTTTCCGTCATCCGTCCAATGGATCTCCCGTGCATATTTTAATTTAGGCGATTGTTACGAAAAGACCAATCAAATTCAAAAAGCGAAAGATGCGTATACATACGTTGTCAAACAAAATAAAATTCCCGACCTTGTGGCATCAGCCGAAAAGAAATTGAAATCGTTGGAGCAGTTGTGATGAAGAGAACTTTTGTCATCATTTTTTTCTTTGTAACGGCCTTGTCGATTGCTCAGGAAAAAAAAGAAGCGGCGCAAAAAGAGGTCGATGTTAAAAAACCTTCTGAAGCACAGAAAGATGACGTTCCTCTTCCAAAAATCGATCTTCCGGAATTTGTTATCACTGGAAACGAGAAAATCAATCTTGATTTACAGCCAAAAACTGAAGAAGATGAAGATCGTCTCTTCACTCCTGAAAAACCTTCGCCAGGAATCCGAAATCTTGCGGCTGACGGCGGGTTGTCTCCGAAACAAACAAAGTTATTTGTCACAACGCCCAGCGCATTGAATGGGAAAATTTTTTCCAGTATCGGATTTTTTACGACACCGCAATTTAACGGCTGGTTTGGACAACATGACAATGCAAATTCGTATGTGATCAATGGTTATTATTCTTCAACTGAAGGACACGTAAAGAATGCCGATGGGTGGAAAGGCGGCTTTGGGGCAAAAGGGAAATATGTCATGCCCGACTCATCAAACTTTTTGCCATATGCTCAACTCAGCGGAGATATGACGTATGGTCGGGAATCATATCATGCTTATGGTTCAGAGATCGCTCCTGCACGAGTCAGAGATTTAAGTGCACTCGGAGTTTCGTTAGGACTTGGTTCGCGGTACGCACTTCCCTATCGCTCAATGACTGGATTAGATTACACCGGCACCATTGGATTGAGTACTTTCGATGCAACCGATTTTGGAAAATCAACTGAAAGTGATTTTTACATTAACGGCGGTGCCACAACACGATTATTTGGAACATTATTCCGTGGATTGGTTGAATACCGCACAACCGGTTACACGATGAATATTCCGTCGATTCATTCAGGGCAATGGTTTGCAATCAAAGCAGATGGATTGACTTCGGTTTTTACTTCATTGCAATTATCGTATGCGGTACAACAGTGGATTTATCGCGGCAACATTGGAGTGACCAGCGGGCGATTTTATCCAAATGTTGAGCTCCGGTATTTCATGACAGAAAATGCATTATTGTATGCAGGCGGTGTTCCTTCCGTTGAGCGAACGACACTGTCTTCTCTCATCGAACAAAATCGATATATCAATTTTAATTCGTTCGTACGTCATTCGGATAATAAAATAAATGCGTACGTCGGCATGGAGTTTACCCCACTTGATGAATTGACAGCCAAGGCGAAATATTCCTATAAACAGGTAAATAATTATCCTACTTTTTTGGATACAGGTGGTGCAAAAGTGTGGGAAGTTACTTATCTTTCAGGCGTGTATTCATCGATCTTTGACATGTCGATGACGTATCGATTGAACGGGAAACAAAATGTTACCGCTTTCGTTACAGCACGGTCGGTCCGACAAAAAGATTCATCGGGTGTCATGCCCTATGTTCCCAAAATTTCATTTGGATCCGTATATCATCAGTTCTTTGATCTTGGGTTGCATGTAGAAGTGCTGGCAGAATATGTGGCATCGCGGTATACAAATTTTTCAAACTCCAATTCAACAGCGGGTTATGTTTATACGAGCGTAAAAGCTGATATGGAATTGATGGAGCATTTTCGGGGATACTGTGAAATTCAGAATTTAATTAATCAACATTATTATATCTGGAACGGATACAGAGAGCGAGAATTATATGTATCGCTCGGTATCAGTTACCAATGGTAAGTTTTTTTCACAAGCTAAAAGGAGACGTAACGATGCCTAATCTCAATGTTAAAGGTGAATCTTCGAAACCATCTGCTGCTCCTGGCGGTGGAGGAGGGGGAACCTCCAAAGTATTGCTTACGATTGTTATCGCTGTTGTTGCTGTTGGTGCAGTGTTATTTGTTTTGAATACAACCGGTGTTGTAAAATTATGGGGAAAGAAAAAACCGGTTCCGGTTGTTGTCGATGTTCCGGTTGAAAATCCTGCACCGGTTGTTCATGAAGCCGCTCCGACAACTGAACCGCAGCCCGCGGCCAATCAGAAAAATGGTACGGAGCAAACGAAACTTGAATCAAACGCTCAGGTAAAGAAAACAGTGGTAACGGGAACGGGAATGTACACGATTCAGATTGCTTCCTGGCCTGATGAAAAAAGGGCTGCTCTACAGGCGCAGGTTTTCCAGGATGCAGGTTTTGAAGCATTTGTAGAACCGCTTGGAAGTTATTTCAGAGTTTGTATCGGACGCTTTGAATCGAAGAAGGAAGCGCGGAAAAAAGCCGAATCGATTGAACACATGCTTGAATCGATGTATGTTATCGCAAAAGTTGGGAATTAATATTTTAAGGGAAGAGAAGAATGAATTTGCTTGAGTTATTTTTGAAGGGCGGATTGGTCATGTGGCCGATCCTGATATGTTCATTTGTTGCTGTGGCAATTATTATTGAAAAAGCAATCGTCTTGTGGAGAGCAAAAGTTGATTCTCGTCCCTTGTTGATGAAAGTACGAAGTGCCCTTTCTCGTAACGATGTGAAAGAAGCAGTTGATGTATGCACTTCTGTCAACGCACCGATTGGATCGATTTTGAAACGAGGGATTATGAATTTTCACAAGGGCAACGAAGCCGTAAAAACTGGGATTGAAACAGCGGCAAAAGAAGAAATCTTTGCTCTCGAAAAACGACTGGGTACACTCGCAAATATTTCCGCTATCTCTCCGATGTTAGGATTTCTCGGAACCGTTATGGGAATGGTGCTTGCCTTCCAATCAATCGAACACCTTGGCGGAAATGCCGATGCAACGACGCTTGCTGCCGGAATTTGGCACGGACTGCTTTGTTCGGCATTTGGATTAATTGTGGGTATTCCGTCTCTTTTCTTTTATAATTTGTTTGTGGCAAATATTACTCGGCATGTTCACACCTTGGAAGTTACCACAGAAGAATTCTTTCGCGTTATGGATCTTCGCAGTGACGAAGCCCAAGAGTTTCCGGCGCCCGCAGTAGCAAAAGAAAGAAAAAGCAAACCATCGCGCACAGTATTTTCTGATGATGATTATTTTGAACCCAAAGGTGAATAATCGTGAAATTTGAGCAGCGACATAAGGTTGATCCCAATTTTAATTATGCAACACTGCCGGATATGTTGCTTCAATTGTTGGTGTTTTTTCTTCTTGCCTCGTCCTTTGTAACGTTTCGAGGAGTAAATCTTCAATTGCCGAAAGCGGCTACCGGAGAAATTCAGCCGGAACAGCAGACCATTATTACGCTCACAGAGAATGGTTCAATTTATCTCAACGCCGAACAAATATCTTCCTCAACTCTTGCACAAAAACTGGTTCCTATTCTTGACCGTAATAAAAACCAAATGATTATTGTAAGAGCCGATAAAGCAGTAACGTTGCAGAAGGCAGTTGAAATTCTCGATATGGCAAAGGGAATCGGCGCACAAAGATTTATGATCGCCACAGAACCTGAAGAACAATAGCGGTTTAATATGGCATCACGATATTATCATACCTCGTTGGGATGGGTAGGTTCGCTTAGCATTCATGTTGCGGTTGCAGTGGCTCTGTACTTTTCCTACTTCAATCCGCCGGATCCTCAAATTAAATACATCGAAATAAGTTTAGGAACATTACCCGGTGGCGAAGGAAATCTTCCAAAGATGTCTCTTCCTGTTCAAGGCGATCCGGATGTTATTAGTGATGATCAAATACAGCGGGTAAATAATCCTGTTGCATTGCCTGGTCGAAAATATTTTCCTCTCGCAGAAGATGTTATTCACCTTCCCTCGACAAAAAAAACGGTATTGCTCGATCCGACATCTCCATTAACGCTTTCCAATAAAATTTCTGTTGGAAAGGATGACCGCAGGTCGAGTAATTTTGTTTCCAACTCTTTAGGGAAAAAAGAAACTCCATTTGGATCTGCGTCGGGCGATCTTAATGGAACCGGGGTTGTTGCGGGAAGAAGCGGAACTGGAAAAGGTGGGTATGGCAGTGGGGATGGAATCGGAGATGGAATTTCCTTTGGCATTCAATGGGCAAATGGTGTCAGTCGAAAACTAATTTCCGGGAACCTTCCGGCGTACCCTTCCGGCGTTGAAATTTCTGCGCAGATAAAATTGAAAGTAACAGTTTTCCCTGACGGCAGAGTGAAATCAGCCGTGCCGGCGCAAAAAGGCGAAACAAAATTGGAAAACGCAGCGATCTCCAATGTGAAATTCTGGCAATTCGAACCGCTGCTCAATGCACAGCCCCAAGTTGAACAGATTTGTGATGTGACCTTTAATTTTAAGTTGAAATAACGGAGATATTATTTTTCGTTATTCATAGAGCCTATCATTTCAATTTCATTCAACATTCTCACTTCTATCACGGTTATCTTTCTTATTTATGAAATGCTCATACTGCAACAATGACATCCCCGATGGAACAGAAGTAAAGCAAGACGGATATTTCTTTTGCAATACGCTGCATCGTTACGCCTGGAAAGTAAAACGGAAACACGTGAGTCGTGCTGACGGTAATCAAGCTACCGATATTCCGGCACGCAATTCAAGAAGTTATACTCTTGAAATCGTTATTGCGGGCATTGTCATCGCGTGTATCGGATTGGGCTTTGTGTTTAATTATATGACAGG
Organism: Ignavibacteriales bacterium; assembly: GCA_037443785.1. Lineage (GTDB taxonomy): Bacteria > Bacteroidota > Ignavibacteria > UBA10030 > UBA8401 > JAQUOA01. The sequence continues at coordinate 40,230 of JBBINR010000005.1, forward strand.
TGAATCATCCGGAAAGAGAAATGCCAACAGCGAAATTAAACCGGAAGAAGCCGCCTGGGAGACATTTATAAAACAGGTGAACGATAATTGCCCGGTAAAATTTGACAGTGAAATACAATTAGAGCACGTGTCGCTAGATCCGGAAAAAATTCTTACGTACAACTATACAATGATCCATCTTTCTTCCAACGATTTTGATGATGGGGCACTGCGAAGCTATTTTCGTCCAAAATTTATTGATTTAGTCAACAGCCGGGATGATCTGAAGACATTTCGTGATAATCGGTTTACTTTCGTTCATAAATTTCGGAACAAGAAGGGGATTGTGCTGACGGAAATAAAAATAATTCCCGATGATTACTTGTGAGACTGTTGAACGGTGCGCTTGTTGGTATCGTCGCGAAAATAATAGAAGTAGAAAATGCTTTCCCCGATTGTCAGCAGAACAAGTGAAAAGGCGTCACGATTCAGCAGCAGTCCGAATCCTTTCTCGTCCATCAAATACCGAAGGGCAAATGAACTAATACTCCACCCCACGGAAAAAATCAGGATGAGAAAACCAAGATTGAGAAATCCTGCAGTTAATCCTTCTTTTTGATATTCCTTCGTAAATCCAAATGTAAAGCCGACGATGTGGCAGTAAAAGATGAATAATGCAATCATAATAGCTCAAAAATATTTTTTAATATGCGTCTTCACCCCAAATAACGGCGCGAATTGTTTTTAAAATTATTTTAAGATCAAACACCAGCGACCAGTTTTCAACGTAATAGAGATCATATTTCGTTCGAAGTTCAATCGGAACATCTCCGCGCAGGCCGTTGACCTGCGCCCAGCCGGTCATTCCCACTTTAACACGATGTCGCTCCAGGTATCGTGGAATTTTTTCTTTAAATTTTTCCACGAAGAATGGACGTTCAGGCCGCGGTCCAACGATACTCATTTGTCCAACTAACACGTTCCATAATTGTGGGAGTTCATCGACACTGGTGCGTCGAAGTATTTTTCCGATCGGCGTTGTGCGTGTATCGCCCTTTTTATTTCTCACCGGTCCCGTTGATTTTTCCGCATCAATTCTCATCGATCTGAATTTGATCAATTTAAAGATTACTCCGTACAATCCAATACGCTCCTGAAGATAAAAAATAGGCCCCTGCGAAGTAAGCTTGATTAGTATGGCAACGAGAAGCATAACGGGAGAAGCAATGACAAGAATTGTTCCTGCCATCAGAATATCAAAAATTCTTTTGGTGATCCGATTCCAGGTTGTCATTGGAATATCTTTGAGCTTGATGAATGGAATACCCTGCAATTCCTGAATGCGTACGCGGCTGGTCATCAATTCCAATAAATCAGGTACCATCAAAAATTCTATATTTTTCCCTTCGCTTTCGCGAATTACCTCGACCAGTTTTTCTTGCTCGGTGTGCGAGATGGCGATGAGCGCTGCTTGAATGCGGAGCGGGGCAATATCTTCGGCAAGACGGTCAGTGAGTCCAAGATATTTACATTCAAATAGTATTGAGGACGAAGGTACCATTTCGCTCGCGTAATAACCGAGCACTTCATATCCGAGTTCCTTGTTCTGACTGAACAAGGCAAAGATACTTTCGGCAACGGCGTTATTGCCGACAATCACGATCGATTTTAATTCTTTTCCATTTCTGTAAAGCCATTTTTCGAATTCGATGGCAGCAAATCTTCCGATAGTTATCGTTCCAATGGAACTTATCCATAGCAAAATGAAGACGCCGCGTGAAAATGAAAATTCGCGGTAGAAGAATGTCGCGCTCATCATGATCATCATGCCAATCGTGATAAGGCGAATGAGGGGAAAAAATTCGTCGCTGAGATGAATATTTCTTCTCGTTCCGTATAAATTTCTGGAATGAAAGACAAGCAGCCACACCGGTATAAATACGCAGGATGCACTGATATAGCTTCCCATCGGAGGAATCCCATGGATAACTTCAAAATAATTTGTTATTGGAGAAAAAAATCTCAGCCAATAGGCAAGAAGGAATGCCGATTCGAATGCGAGAATATCCAGCAGAACGGTAAGAAATGGTATTAAGAGGTCATTCCTTCGATGTGTGCTCATGCTCATTCGTTCGTTGGAAGTTTGGAAATCAAAAGTTTATCAACGCGGTTTCCATCCATATCGACAATTTCAATTTTTAAATTCCGCCATTTAAAAAATTGACCGGCCGATGGAATCTTTCCCATTTGGTTGATAACGAAACCTGCGATGGTTTGATAGTTTCCCGTTTCTTCTTCAGTCAGGGATTCGATATTAAACAATTCTATAAATTCATCAATCAATAATGCCCCATCGATAAGATACGAGCCATCGGCTCGCTCCACGACGTAAGGATTCTTTTTTTCTTCTTCGTCAATTTCCTGCCCGACGACCGCTTTTAAAATGTCATTTAGTGTTAACAATCCTTGAATGCCGCCGTATTCATCAATAAGAAATGCAAAATGGACCCCGGTTTCTTTGAATTGGTCAATGAGCTGAACCACAGGCATGCTCTCCACAATATAGAGAGGCTGACGAAGAGATTGCTCAAACGATATTTTTTCTCCGTTGAGAGTGTGATAAAGGATATCTTTCACATGCACAACGCCGAGCACGTGATCGATCCCGCCTTTGCAGACAGGGAAGAAAGAATGCGAACTTTCTTTCATCTTCTTGATATTTTCGTCAAGCGGATCTTCAGTATCGATCCAAATAATATCTGTTCGCGGAGTCATTAATGCGTACGCGCGCCTGTCTCCTAAACGGAATACACGCTCTACCATTTCCTGTTCTACTTCGTTAAATGTTCCGGCTTTTGTTCCTTCATCAATCATCACTTTAATTTCTTCTTCAGTAACCGATGGGCTGGAAGTGTCTTTTAATCCGAACGACCGGATAACAATATTAGTCGAGAAACTCAATAATTGGACGACCGGATACATGATCATGGAGAGAGTTTTCATCGGCAAGGCGACCAGCATGGCAACACGTTCCGGATTTTTTAAAGCTAATTGTTTTGGAAGTAATTCTCCCAGGATAATTGAAAAATAGGTGATGGAGATGACGACAATGCCGAACGAGATTGGCCGGGCATATTCTTTCAACAAAGGAACTTGTTCAAAATATGTGATAAGGCGTTCTGAAATTGTCGCGCCGCCGAATACTCCGGCAAGAATTCCAATAAGTGTAATACCGGTCTGCACGGTCGAAAGGAAATGGTCAGGATTTTGTGCTAGTTCAAGCGCAAGTTTTGCGCGGAGATTCCCTTTATTTAAAAGATGCTGCAGTCGTGCTTTTCGTGATGAAATAATGGCAATTTCGGAAAGTGCAAAGATTCCATTCAGGAAAATCAACAGGAAAATGATGATAACTTCGAGTTCAAATGACATAGTGAGAGTAAAATACAAGAAAGAAGCGAGAAATAAAAACGCCATCGAAGGTGATTCGACGGCGCGGTATATTTAGTTCCCATTTAATTTTTTGCTACATCCACTTATTATCCAGATACCATTGAACAGTTTCCTTAATTCCATCGGAAAGAGTAACTTCTTGTTTATAGTCGAGATCTTTTTTTGCTTTTGAAATATCGCAGCACCAATTATCTTGAATGAGATCATATGATTTTTCAAAATTAAGCACAGACGGTTTTTCTTTAAACTTCGAGGCAATTTCCGAAATTCCACCGACAACAAAGACCAATGGTTTTGGAACTCGGATGCGCAAAGTTTTTCGATTCATCACTTTGCGAGTTACAAAACCGATTTCGGACCAGGTATAAAATTGTTCGCTTCCAAGAAAATAAATTTCCCCATTCGATTTTTCGCTTTCTCCGGCAAGCAGAATTCCCGAAACGATATCATGACAATGTGCTAAACTTACGTAGGTGTCTTTGAAACCAATCATTAATTCAAGTCCCATGTACGCAGATTTAAAGTAATCGAATGTTGCCGGATCCCGAGGCCCATACACTGCTGGCAACCGTAAGATCGTGACAGGTATTTTTTCTTTGAATTTCAGCACCTGCAATTCAGATTCCATCTTACTTTTTCCATACGTGGTTATCGGATGGTACGGAGTTGTTTCAGTAACAGGGGTTTTTCCGGAGCCCGGACCCGTTGCCGTTTGACTGCTGATATGCACGAATTTTTTCACGCTAGGATTGACGCGGGAAGTAATCTCAATAATATTTCGCGTGGCATCCCGGTTACCTCTGTAAAATTCCTCTTTGGTTTTTGCCGCAACGACCCCGGCAACGTGGTAGACATACTGTGCCCCTTCAATGCCTCGTTCCAACGCTCCGTTTGAAAAAAGGTCGCCTTCAAATATTTCTATCGGAAGATCTTTCAAGTATCCAAGTTTTTTTGAGTTTCGTACCAGGCAGCGGACACTATAGCCTTTCGACAAAAGCCGATTTACAACGTGACTTCCGATAAATCCTGTTCCGCCGGTAACAAATGCGATAGGTTTCATGATAATGGAGTTTCAAAAAGTAGAGTTCTAAATATAGATAGTTAATTGCATTTCGTTTTATGTTAAAGTATATTCAAAACGTTCCTTATTATCAATTTAAAGTTTTAGGAGTTACCATTGGATCTGTTTGACAAATGTACCTCGTTTACCCGCGCTGATGAAGTAAAAGCCGCAGGTCTCTATCCTTATTTTCGACCAATTGAAGCGAATGAAGGTCCCATTGTGGAAATGTCTGGACGAAAAATTATAATGGCCGGTTCCAATAATTATTTGGGACTGACTTCACACCCTGAAGTAAGAAAAGCTGCCATTGATGCAGTGAGCAAATATGGAACAGGGTGTTCCGGTTCGCGATATTTAACGGGAACGATCGATCTTCATGTCGAGCTTGAAGAACGGCTTGCGAAATTTTTAGGATATGAAGACTGCTTATTGATCTCTACAGGTTATCAAACGGCACAGGCAATTATTCCGACGCTTGTTCAGCGTGGAGAGTACGTGGTTTCGGACAAAGATAATCACGCGTGCATTGTCATGGCAAATATGATGGCAACCGGAATGACAGCCGAGGTCGTTCGTTACAAACATGGTGACATGAAGCATCTTGAAGCAGTTATTTCCAAACTTCCGGCAGATGCAGGAAAATTAATTGTGACCGATGGCGTGTTCAGTACAAGCGGTGAAGTTGTCGAGCTTCCGGAAATTGTCCGCATTGCAAAAAAGTATCATGCTCGAATTATGGTTGATGATGCACACGCAACAGGTGTTATCGGTGTCGGTGGACGAGGGACAGCAAGCAAGTTTGGATTGACGAATGACGTCGACATTACGATGGGAACGTTCAGTAAATCGTTCGCATCACTCGGCGGATTTATTGTTGCGAAACATTCAGTCATCAATTATATCAAACATAATTCCCCGGCATTGATCTTTAGCGCAAGCCCAACGCCGGCTTCAGTTGCTTCGGCACTTGCCGCATTGAAGGTCATGGAGAAACATCCGGAATTAGTGACGAAACTTCATCAGAATGCAGATCGCGTGCGCGAAGGTTTACGTCAATTAGGATTTGATGTGATCGGTCAGCCTGAAACGGGGATTGTTTCAGTTATTATCGGCGATACGGAAAAGACATTAATCTTTACGAAAGAATTATTTGAAGCGGGAGTCTTTGTTAATGCATTTGTGCGTCCCGGTGTTCCTCCCGGAATGGAAATGCTTCGCACAAGCTACATGGCATCCCATGAAAATGAACATCTCGACAAGATTGTAGAAATTTTTTCAGTTGTTGGAAAAAAACTTGGCGTGATAAAATAATTAATCCACCATTTATTGACCACGCTGATAGATAAACTATCTGCGTGGTTTTTTATTGAAGGATATTCTATGGCAAATTTTACCGTCCGTCCGGTTCACACGAAAGCTGATGAGAAGAAGTTCATCGATTTCCTGTATACACATTATAAAGATGATCCAAATTTTGTAGCGCCGCTGCGAATGGATAGGAAGAAACTGATCGATAAAGAGAAAAATCCATTTTACAAACATTCGCAAATGGAATTATATCTTGCAGAACGGAACGGCGAAGTTATTGGAAGAATCGGAGCAATTGTCAATGATAACCATAACCGCGAGCACAATGATAAAGTTGGATTCTTCGGTTTCTTTGAATGTGTGAACGAGCAGGAAGTTGCCAATGCATTATTTGATGAAGCCAAAAAATTTCTTGTCTCAAAAGGAATGACTGCGATGCGTGGGCCTGCCAATCCATCGGTCAATGACGAATACGGTTTGCTTATCGAAGGATTCAACGCTCCGCCGGTTGTGTTGATGACATACAATCCGCAATATTATACTACGTTGATCGACAATTATGGATTTAAAAAAGAAAAGGATCTTTTTGCGTATATCCTCGACCAAAATACGGTGTACACGGAAAAATTCAATCGTGCCAATGAAATTGTGAAACAGCGAAACAGTCTCACATTTCGTTCAGTGAACATGAAAGATTTTGACAATGAAGTGAAGCGAATCAAAGAAGTGTATAATGGCGCATGGCAGTATAATTGGGGTGCCGTGCCGATGACCGATGAAGAATTTGAAGCACTTGCGGCCGATCTGAAAATGGTCATTGAGCCTGATTTAGTGCTCCTTGCAGAATCAAAAGGGAAGATCATCGGATTTGGATTGTCGCTTCCGGATATAAATATTCCTTTGAAGTACAATAAAAATGGCGGGTTGATTGGCGGTTTATGGCATTTGTATACGAAGAAAAAAAAGATCAACCTTTGCCGCGTTATCGTGCTTGGCGTTCTTCCTGAATTTAAAAAGACGGGAGCTGCCGGTGTGCTGTTCTATGAAACAGCAGTTCGTGCGAAGAAACTCGGTTATCAGTACGGAGAAGCAAGTTGGATTCTTGAAGACAATGTGATGATGAATCGTGCCGCCGAAGCAATGCAGGGGAAAATTTATAAGAAATATCGCATTTACCAGACGGATATTTAATATAATTGTCCGTTTCAATTGTACGAAATATCCATTACCTTATAGCATTACAAACGATACAAAGGAAATGTACCAATGGCTGTAAAACCTGTTGAAAAAATCTGGATGAACGGAAAGCTTGTCAATTGGAATGACGCAAAAATTCATGTTCTCTCGCACGTAATTCATTATGGAAGCAGTTGGTTTGAAGGAATTCGCTGCTACGAGACGAAAAAAGGTTCTGCAATTTTCAGGCATCGTGAACATATCGGCCGTTTGTTTGATTCTGCAAAAATGTACCGTGCTGAAATTCCGTATTCTTTTGACGATGTCTTAAAGGCAGACAAAGAGACCATCAAAGCCAATAAATTGAAATCGTGCTACATCCGTCCAATCGCATACCGTGGATACGGTGATGTTGGTGTAAATCCGTTTGGGTGCCCTGTCGATCTTACGATTGCTGTATGGGAATGGGGAAAATATTTGGGTGCCGATGCTCTCGAAAAAGGCATCGACGTAAAGTTTTCGTCATGGAATCGTGCAGCACAAAATACGCTGCCGACGATGGCAAAATCCGGGGGCAATTATTTGAATTCACAGTTAATCAAAATGGAAGCCGTGGTCGATGGATATGTTGAAGGAATTGCGCTTGATACCAACGGACAAATTTCCGAAGGAAGCGGTGAAAATCTTTTTGTCGTAAAGAATGGAATATTGTATACGCCGCAATTTGTCAACGCCATTCTTCCCGGAATTACGCGCGCATCGGTAATTCAACTTGCGAAAGATGCAGGCATACCGGTTGTTGAAGGGAATATCCCGCGTGAAATGGTGTACATTGCTGATGAAGTATTCTTTACCGGTACGGCAGCGGAAATTTCTCCAATTCGAACCGTTGACAAGATTACTATCGGCCAGGGGAAACCGGGAGTAATTACGAAGGAATTGCAAAAGCGATTCTTCGATGTTGTGGAAAACGGAAACGATCCGCACGCATGGTTGGATTTTATCGATTAATAAATACGGTGCCGGATGTCGTTACTACATTCGGCACCTTTTGATTCAAGGGGAACGACATGGGCAAAGACTTCGCGTGGAAGACGGTCTTTAGAACAAAAATAAAACCGGCATCAGTTGAAGAAATGTTGTCAAAGATCCCGGTCTTTGAAAAACTTGAACCAAAAGAGCTTCGTCAGGTTGCCGGCATTGTTCATCGTCGTCAATATGTGAAGGACGAATATGTGTTTTACCAAGGCGATCCCGGTCTTGGAATGTATGTTGTTGAAAAAGGACGAGTGGGAGTTGTTGTTTCCGGAGAAGATGTTTCATCAAAAGAAGTAACGGAATTGTCCGACGGAGATTTTTTTGGCGAGATCGCCCTGCTTGATGAATCTCCTCGATCGGCATCGGTTGTAGTAAAAGAAGATTCGCAGTTGATCGGGTTTTTCCGCCCTGATCTTTTTGAAATCATCGAAAAAACCCCGCAAACCGGTTTAAAGATTGTCGTGAAGCTTGCGGAAATGATCGGTGAGCGTTTACGGAATATGAATGCGGAATTTTCAAAACTTCGAAAAGAAATCGAAACACTGAAATCTCAACTACAGAAGGAGGCGAGCAATGAAAAAGCAAGTTCTCCGCGCAAAAAAAAGTCCGCGTAAGCAAAAAAAAGCAGTTGTAAAAAAAACAGCGGCAGCTGCAAAAATTTCGTACGGTGAAATTACCCTGAAACGAATTTTGGTTCCGATAGATTTTTCCGATAATTCAAAAAAAGCGTTGCGGTATGCACTTCCTCTTGCAAAGCAGTTCGGTGCTTCAATTACTCTGATTAATATTATTGAGCCGACCGTGTTTCCATCCGATTTTGGTTTTGGACAAATGAATTTTCCGGATCTTGAGCAAGAGTTGATCCATAAATCGCAGGAAGAATTGGAATCGATCGCAGCAAGCATGTCAACGCCGGTGAAAATAACATCGGTGGTAAAAACGGGAATACCCTTTGTTGAGGTGACAAGTTACGCCGACGAAGAAAAGATTGATCTCATTATTGTTGCAACGCATGGTCGTACAGGAGTAGAGCATATTTTATTCGGCAGTACTGCCGAAAAAATAATCCGCAAAGCACCGTGCCCGGCACTTGTTGTTCGTGCTGAAGAAAGAGATTTTATTGATGAGCGGGTGTAAAGCAAAGAAATAAGTTCTCTTGCCAAACCTTGACGACTTTCGTATATTTAATAAAAAATAATCCACATTTATCATTTTTGAGTAAAATACATGCTGAAACGAAAAAAAGAACTTGCACAACGAAAAATCGTAAAGCAAGATGACCTGATAACTACGTATGAAAACGCGGTTTCGTGGTACCAAACAAATAAAAAACTTCTCGCCAATGTTGGCATAGCGCTTGCAATCATAATCGGTGCAGGATGGTTCTATCTGAATAATCAACATCAGAATAACGAGAAAGCCGCGCTAGAATTTGCCAAGGTTTTCTCTTATTATGACAACGGTCAATATCAGATTGCGATGAACGGAATTCCGGAACGAAACGTGCGCGGTTTGACGGCAATTGTTGGCGACTACGGATCGACATCCTACGGAAATCTTGCAAAGTTTTATCTTGCAAACTGTCTGTATAACAACGGTGATGTTGATAAAGCGCTTGAGATGTTTGAAGATGCCAGTGTCAATTCTCCGTTGTTAGAAGCATCCCGGCTCGCAGGAATTGCCGTATGCTACGAAGCGAAAGGAAATTTTGACGGCGCTGCAAAGAATTTTGAAAAAGCCGGAAAATATTCTGCGAACGATCCAAATGCAGCAGACAATCTTGCCAACGCGGCACGTAATTACGCGAAGGCAGGCGATAAAAATCAGGCAATTGAGCTCTACAAGTTAATTAAAAAAGAACACGCAAGTTCAGCAGCGGCGAGAGAAGCGGAGAAAAATATAGAAGAACTTCGCGGGTAACACAACCGAAGTTCTTTTGTAACAATGTAACTGCGTCGGAACTGCTCAATTGCAACTCACGACGCAGTTTTAGTTTTAAATAAAACACTATGCTTACAGAATTCGGAAGTATCCTCATCTTTTTAATTGTCGGCGCCATCTTCACTGCCGGCGGTCTTATTGCTTCTTGGTTGTTCCGTCCACGTCGTCCCTATCCACAAAAATTATCTACGTATGAATGCGGTGAAGAACCGATCGGTCCGTCGCGGATTCGATTCAACATTCGCTTCTATGTTGTTGCGTTAATTTTTTTGGTATTCGAAGTCGAAGTCGTTTTTCTCTTTCCGTGGGCGTTGGTCTACAAACAGTTTGGAATGTTTGCTTTCATGGAGATGCTGATCTTTTTAGCAATTCTCATCGTTGGGTATGCCTACGTGTGGGCAAAAGGTGACTTGGAGTGGGATAAACCGCTGCCAAGATTTACCCATGCCGGAGAGCAACAACAATCCGTGTCGGAAGAAAAAGAAGAAACCGTTTTGAATTAATTCTCCTTTGCGAAGAATATAAACGCTTCACAAAGGCAAAGTAAAAATTATGGGCTTACTCGATCAAAAATTTGAAAATTCGAATGTCGTTGTGACATCGTTCGATAAACTATTAAACTGGGCACGGCTCTCGTCGCTTTGGCAGATGCAATTTGGTTTAGCATGCTGCGCTATCGAAATGATGGCGGCATCGGCGTCGAACTTTGATATGATGCGCTTCGGCGTCATTCCCCGCGCCACTCCGCGCCAGTGCGATGTGATGATTGTCTCCGGAACAGTGACATTAAAAATGGCGTCCCGCATCAAACGATTATACGATCAAATGTCTGAACCGCGGTACGTTATTTCGATGGGAAGCTGTTCAAATTGCGGCGGTCCGTATTGGGAGCACGGTTATCATGTTTTGAAAGGCGTTGATCGTGTTATTCCGGTTGATGTCTATGTGCCGGGATGTCCTCCGCGCCCCGAAGCGTTGATCGAAGGCCTGATTAAGCTGCAGGAAAAAATTCGTAATGAAAGTTTAGTGAAAAAGAAAGCAGTATAAATTTAGAAGGGTATTCGATTACCAATACTATGACCGCACAAGAAATTTTCGAAATTATCAAGTCACAATTCAACGATGCCGTTCTCGATTCGAAACTCGAGAATGTTCCCGATCCGTTCATTAAAATCCAAACGGAAAAAATAAAAGACGTTGCTCAGTTCGTTCGCGATAACGAACAGCTTCGATTCGATTATTTGATGTGCCTTTCCGGTGTTGATTACAAAGGAAAAATCGGTGTCACCTATAATTTGTATTCCATGGTTCATCGTCATAAAATTACGTTGAAAGTTGAAGTCCCGACCGAATCGCCGAATATTCCGTCGGTTGAATCCATATGGAAAACAGCCAATTGGCACGAGCGTGAAGCATTCGATATGTACGGCATCAATTTCATCGGCCATCCTGATCTTCGGCGAATGCTGCTGCCCGACGATTGGGAAGGATATCCGCTTCGAAAAGATTATGAAGTACCGGAGTTTTATAACGGAATGAAAATTCCGTATTAATTTTAGTGAGTTCATTTTAGAGTTCACAGAGGCCGTAGAGAAATGTTTATGAATATTAAATCGACGGCTTCTGCAGTAAGAAAAAATAAATGACAACAGAAACAATAGATACTATAAAAACATCCACCGGGAAATCTCTTCGCACCGAAGAAATGGTGGTGAACATGGGGCCTCAGCACCCGTCAACACACGGCGTGCTTCGCCTTGAAGTTGTATTGGATGGTGAGATCGTCGTTGATGTTATTCCCCATATCGGGTACCTGCACCGCTGTTTTGAAAAACATTGCGAGCACATGACGAGCTATCAGCAGGTCATTCCGTATGTTGATCGGATGGATTATGTTGCGGCGATGACAAATGAACATGCCTTTGTTACCGCGGCAGAAAAATTATTGAAGATTGAAGTTCCGGAACGAGTGCATTACATCCGCATCATTATGGCTGAGCTGCAGCGTATCGCCTCGCACCTGATTGCGATTGGTACGTTCGGCATCGATATGGGCGCATTCACCCCGTTTCTCTATTACTTCCGTGATCGTGAAAAAATTCTCGATCTATTTGAAATGACATGCGGCGCGCGTTTGCTGTACAATTATATGTGGATCGGCGGATTGTCGCACGATCTTCCTCCGCAATTCATTGATAAAACGAAAGAATTTATTGTTCACTTCAAAAAAACATTGCAAGAAGTAAACGATCTTTTGAACTACAATGAAATTTTTATTAAACGAACGGCAAAAGTCGGTGTGCTGCCCAGGGATCTGGCAATCAATTATGCATGCAGCGGACCGATGCTTCGAGCAAGCGGAGTTGATTTTGATTTGCGGCGCGACGATCCATATACATTGTACGATCGCTTTGAGTGGAAGGTAATCATTGGCGAAGGAGAAGTCGGTGTAGTCGGTGATGTATGGAATCGCAACATGGTTCGCCAAAAAGAGATGTGGGAAAGTTTGAAAATTATCGAACAAGCAATCAATTCGCTTCCTGAGGGTGATGTTCAAAAAGCAATTCCGAAAAGAATTCGTCCGACACCCGGTGATGCGTATGGCCGTGTTGAAGGACCGCGTGGTGAGATTGGATTTTATATTGTTGCCGAAGACAATGTGACGCCGTACCGTGTTAAAGGTCGTGCTCCTGCATTCGTGAATTTAAGTGTCATCAATGAAATTTCAAAAGGCGCAATGCTCGCCGATCTTGTTGCGATTATTGGAAGTATCGATATCGTGCTGGGCGAAGTTGATCGATAAAAATTAAGAACGAAAAATGGAAAATCTTTTAAGCATATTCTCTAATCCGATTGTTATTTCTGTCCTTCTTGCTTTTGTACCGCTCGTATTCATTCTTGTTTATGCGCTTGTAGTTTTGTACGGCGAAATGAAAATGGCGGCGCATATTCAAAATCGTTTGGCGTACATGGAAAATGGATGGCACGGAACATTGCAGCCGTTTGCTGATATGTTAAAACTTTTGCAGAAGGAAGATATTATTCCGCAGGCCGCGGATAAATTATTTTTTGTGCTCGCACCGTATCTTGTTTTTGTCGGAACGTACGCATCGTTTGCTGTGCTTCCGTTCAGCAGCGGGTTTATCGGCAGCAATATCGATCTCGGTATTTTTTATATGGTTGCCGTTTCGTCGCTTGTTGTTGTTGGATTGTTGATGTCCGGTTGGGCGTCAAACAATAAATGGTCGTTGTTCGGCGCACTTCGTTCAGCGGCACAAATTGTGAGTTATGAAATTCCCGGTGTGTTGGCGATTTTAGGAGTTGTGATGGTTCTTGGAACGATGAACATGCAAGAGATGACAAAACTGCAAGATGGTGGAATCCAAAACTGGCTGATACTCGGCGGCAATTTCCCGCTCTATCAAAAGCTATCTTTACTTCCTTTTATGATTCTGTTTTTCGTGATCTATTTGCTCTCATCAATGGCAGAAGTGAACCGCACACCGTTCGATCTTCCTGAAGCGGAATCAGAATTGGTGCAAGGTTACAATACGGAATACAGCGGAATGAAGTTTGCCATCTTTTATCTTGCCGAGTACGCGAATTTATTTTTGGTCTCGGCAGTTGTTGTCATCATGTTCTTCGGCGGATGGACGAGTCCGTTCGGAACATTTATGAGCGGACCGGTCTGGAGTGCATTTTGGTTCGTTGGAAAAGGAATGTTCTTTGTGTTTTTCAATATTTGGCTTCGTTGGACACTCCCGCGATTACGAGTCGATCAATTGATGTATGTTTCATGGAAGGTGCTGACGCCATTTGCTCTGGCAGGGGTAATTGCAATCGGTTTGATTATGGTGTTGTAATTCATAATGACAAAAAAGAAATAGCATGACAGCATTTACGACATATTTTTTAGATATCTATAATTCAGTTCACTCGGCATTGATCGGGATGAAAATTACCATCAAGCAGATGGTTTCTCCGACGGTGACGCTTCAGTATCCGAGAGAAAAAAAGAAAATGCCGGAGCGTGTTCGCAATCGGCTGTACATGAATTTTGATGATTGTATCGGGTGTGAATTGTGTGCGAAAGCGTGTCCCGTAGATTGTATTGATATCGAAGTCTTGAAAGCTCCGCCGACAGAAAATCTTGGTGAAACATCGACCAAGCAAAAGAAAAGAATTTACGTTACAAAATTTGATATTGATATTGCGAAGTGCTGTTATTGCGGATTGTGCGTGTATCCCTGCCCGACGGAATGTTTGAAGATGACCGACGTGTACGAGTTTTCAGAATTCGACCGTCACAATCTGATATATAATTTCAGCACGATGACTTCGTCGGATGTTGAAACGGCGCGGGGGAAAGTAAAATTATACGATCAAGAACAAGCGGCGAAAAAAGCCGCCGCGGCTGCTCAAGCGGCAGCGGCAAAAGCGGCTGCAGAAGCAAATCCGGCGCCTGCGCAGCAACCGCCGTCACCGGCACAAAATCCGGAAGCGCCAAAAAGTTCAGAACCATAAACTATCTATCGACAATGAATCTCTACGAAATAATTTTTTATGCTTTTGCTGTGGTTACCGTCGGATCGGCTTGTGTCGTTGTCTTTTCAAAAAATATTATCTATTCGGCATTTGCACTGCTCTTTACGTTTTTCGGAGTGGCGGGATTATATGTTTTGCTGAACGCGGACTTTCTCGCAGTTACGCAATTGTTGATCTATGTCGGCGGTATTTTGGTCTTATTGCTTTTCGGTGTTATGCTGACGAGCAACGTTGTTTCAATTAATGTAAAATCAGGTTCGCTTCATATTCTGGCTGCCGTGATTGCTGTTGCTTTATTGGCAGGATCGCTTTCCGGCATTATTGTGATGACCGATTGGTTTGTCACCAAATCGACAGGCGAAATTACACTCCAGACAACTTCGAAAGAAATTGGAACGGCTTTGATCTCAACGCATGTTCTTCCGTTTGAAATTGCTTCCGTAATTTTATTGGTAGCAGTTGTTGGCGCGGCGATGATGGCGAGAAGAGAACGTTCAAAGACGAATGTCTAAATTTTAGAAATTAGAATTTATGGAAATCACACTTACACACTTTTTGCTTATCAGCGCAGTTCTTTTTTCGCTCGGTGTCTTTGCCGTGATCACACGTCGAAATGCAATTATGGTGCTGATGGGAATAGAGCTTATTTTGAATTCTGCCAATATCAATTTTCTTGCCTTTTCACGGTACGGCGGAATGAATATCGAAGGACAAATGGCGGCGATCTTCGTGATTATCCTTGCGGCGGCTGAAGCGGCTGTTGCCCTTGCCATTGTGCTGAATATCTACAAACGATTCAATACTGTTAATGTTGATGAAATTTCAATCTTAAAAGACTAATGACACCACACCTTATCATCGCTCTTGCTGTTTTGCTTCTTCCGCTTGTCAGTTTTATTTTCCTGATTTTTTTTGGAAAACGCTTGACGAAAATTAGCGGGCATATTGGAACAACATTCCTCGGCATTGATTTACTTCTCGCGATCTATCTCTTTTTTGCAAAATTATATGATACGGCAGCATCGTGGGATTTTACATTCTCGTGGATCGATTTTCACACGACGCTCAATAATATTCCGCTGAAGCTTGATATCGGAATCATGGTCGATAATCTCACGGCAGCGATGCTTGTTGTTGTTACCACTGTTAGTGCGTTGGTGCATCTTTTTTCATTGGCATACATGAAGGATGACGTCCGTTATTCACGCTACTATTCATTCCTTGGATTGTTCACGTTTTCCATGCTTGGAATTGTTTTGACGAACAATTATTTCATGATGTATGCGTTCTGGGAATTAGTCGGCGTCAGCTCATATTTGCTCATCGGACATTGGTATGAAAAAAAATCAGCCGCCGATGCAGGAAAGAAAGCGTTCATTGTTAACCGTGTTGGCGATTTTGGATTTCTCGTCGGTATCATGATCGTGTGGATGCAATTCTCGACAACGACATTTAGCGGCATCTTTGGTGCGATT
Source organism: Ignavibacteriales bacterium (assembly GCA_037443785.1). Classification (GTDB taxonomy): domain Bacteria; phylum Bacteroidota; class Ignavibacteria; order UBA10030; family UBA8401; genus JAQUOA01. The sequence continues at coordinate 56,205 of JBBINR010000005.1, forward strand.
GGCGGCGGCAAAATTCCTTTTGGTTCTGATACGTGGCTTACTATAGCCGGGCTTTTAATTTTTTGCGGAGCGGTTGGTAAATCAGCGCAATTTCCGCTGCACGTTTGGCTACCCGATGCAATGGAAGGTCCGACTCCAGTCAGCGCATTGATTCACGCGGCAACAATGGTTGCGGCAGGCGTTTATCTTGTGGCGCGTACATTTCCAATTCTTACTGCCGATGCGCTGGTTATTATTGCCTACACCGGTGCGATCACCGCATTTATCGCGGCAACAATTGCCATTGTTCAAAATGACATTAAAAAAATCCTGGCGTATTCGACGATCAGTCAATTAGGATACATGGTGATGGGGCTCGGAGTCGGTGCGTTTACGTCCGGTGTTTTTCATCTCGTTACTCATGCGGCATTTAAAGCTGGATTATTTCTTGGCTCCGGTTCAGTCATCTATGCAATGCATAACGCTCTGCATCACGTCAATGATCATCACACCGATGCACAGGATGTTCGCTCCATGGGCGGACTGAAAAAGAAAATGCCAATAACGTTTTGGACGATGTTGATGTTTACACTCGCCATTTCCGGTGTTCCCCTCACATCTGGATTTTTGAGCAAGGATGAAATTCTTGCCGGTACATTGTCGTTTGCACATTTCACCGGGCATTCAGCAATTCCATTCATTGGATTTTTTGTTGCGGGATTGACTGCGTTCTATATGTTCCGAATGCTGATCCTGACATTTTTCGGTGACCATCACGACGCACATCGTGCGGAACATCTTCATGAATCTCCCTGGGTGATGACGGTCCCATTAATCGTTTTTGCTGTGCTCTCATTCTTTGCATGGTATTCATTCAATCCCATTGGTGCAAAGGATGGATGGTTCTACGCGAAGATTACGACACCGCATGTCGTCGTTCCTGAGCATATCGCCGCAACACCGACCGAAGAGTTTCTTGAAGAAGTTCATCATCAACATAATTTAACAATGTTGATTTCTGTCGGCGTTGCCGGATTCGGGATTTTGATGGCATTCGTCATTTACTACTGGAAGAAAATATCTGCTGATGCTTTAGAAAAAGCATTGAAATCGGTTCATACATTTTTGTACCGCAAATGGTATTTCGACGAATTATACGATGCAACGGTTGTTGCCGGAACGATCGGGTTGGCAAAAGTATTGGCATGGTTCGATGCAAAAATCATCGACGGCATTGTGAATGGAGCAGGATCGATTACGAAGATCACATCGGTCATCAGCGGTAAATTCGACACGTATGTTGTGGATGGACTCGTGAACTTTACGGCATATTTTGCAGGATTGTTCGGATTGATTTTCCGGAAAATACAAACCGGTAAAGTGCAAACGTATATTTTGTTTGCCGTGGTGGGCATGATGGTATTTGTTGTATTGTTTGGGATGTAATGTAACCGCTATAGAGTAATTGAAATCAAATTGTAACAACTAAACTTAAGTCTTCATTATGGAACTCAAAATTCTTAACATCGGTATTCTTACTTGGCTCACGTTCCTTCCGGTTCTTGGAATGATCATTGTCTTGCTTCTTCCGAAGGAACAGAAATCGGCAATTCGTTGGACATCGTTGTTCTCCACGCTTGTGCAGGTCATCTTTGCTTTTCTGCTCTTCGCGAAATTTGATCGATCACTCGGAGGGGTCAACAGTGCCGCAACGATGCAGTTCAATGAATTGTTCAATTGGATCAACATCAAGAGCTCGTCATGGTTTGGAATCATCAAGATCGATTATTATCTCGGTGTTGATGGTATCAGTATGCCGATGGTTTTTTTAACAGCAATCATTTCTTGCATCGCAGTGATCTCTTCGTGGAATATTGAAAAGTCAATCAAAGGGTATTTTGCGTTACTGCTTTTGCTCGATACGGGAATGATGGGCGTGTTTGTTTCGTTGGATTTCTTCCTTTTCTATATTTTCTGGGAAGTGATGCTTCTTCCGATGTATTTCCTGATTGGTGTTTGGGGCGGACCTCGCAGGGAATATGCAGCAATTAAATTTTTCCTCTACACGTTACTTGGTTCGGTGCTGCTTCTTCTTGCAATGCTTGCCTTATATTTCAGCGTGTCGGTTATCGATCCTGTAACAGGTACAAAAATTCACACTTTCAACATGATTGCAATGATGAATCCAGCGAATTTCGATGCGGGTTCATTGCTAGCCGGTGCATCAACGTATTGGCGATATGTTGCGTATGTCGCAATCTTCATCGGATTTGCAATCAAAGTTCCGATCTTTCCGTTCCACACATGGCTGCCGGATGCGCACGTTGAAGCGCCGACGGCAATCAGCGTTATTCTTGCCGGTGTCTTGCTGAAAATGGGAACGTACGGCTTAATGAGAGTGGCATTCCCGATCTTCCCGGACGCGGCGATGTATTTTCTCTATCCGCTCGCATTTCTCGGATTTGTCAATATCATCTACGGCGCATTCTGTGCAATGGCACAGAAAGATTTCAAGAAATTGATCGCGTATTCTTCGGTCAGCCACATGGGTATTGTTATTCTTGGAATGGCGGCGATGAACACACAGGGAATGGTTGGGGCGATGCTTCAAATGTTCAATCACGGAACCATCACCGCAATGCTCTTCTTAATTGTTGGAGTAATTTACGATCGTGCTCATACACGCGGACTTGATGACTTTGGCGGATTGATGAACAAGATGCCGGGCTATTCAGGAGTGATGGTAATTGCATTTTTTGCCGCGATTGGCTTGCCGGGTCTCAGCGGATTTATTTCCGAAGCATTTTCGTTCCTCGGTGCGTTCCAAACATTCCGTTGGCTTACCATTGCGTCAGCTTTTGGCATTGTGCTGACAGCAGGTTACATGCTTTGGACATTGCAGCGTGTATTTCTTGGGACATTGCCCGAAAAATGGAACGGCCTGACGGATATCAATGCAAGAGAATTGACGATGCTTGTTCCTCTCGCCATTATCGTCATTGCTCTCGGTGTGTATCCGAACTTGATGCTTGATGTGATGAATACATCGGCGAACACACTTGTTGATTTTGTTAAAGGAAGCGTCGGACTCGCCGTTGGGAACTAAGAACGTTGTTCGATAACATCGCGGCAGTGCGCTTTCAAAAATTTAGAATCCAATGAATACTGAAATAATTTTACAAAATCTTTCTCTCATCGCTCCAGAATTGATTGTTGTTGCGACATTATGTGTCGTCCTACTTGCGCATCTCGTTGCACGAAAAAATACACAGTTGATGATGCTGCTGTCGGTTACCGGTTTGCTCAATGCACTGTATCTGTTGACCGGCAACATTCATGTTACTGTTTCGGCATTCAGCGGAATGTTGAGTATCGATCCTTTTGCAACATTCTTTAAAATTGTGATTGTGCTGGCAACGATTGCCGTTGTTCTCATGTCCCGCTTTTCCGACGAAATAAATGCTGAACACACAACCATCGGTGAATATTATTTTCTTGTTCTTTCGATGTGTGTCGGAATGATGTTTATGGTCGGTTCTTCTAATTTGATTATGATGTATTTAACGCTGGAGCTGGCGGGACTGACATCATATGTGGCTTCTGGTTTCACCAGGAAAGCAAAAGATTCATCGGAAGCATCATTAAAGTATTTGCTCTACGGAGCATTTTCTTCCGGTGTGATGCTGTATGGAATGTCACTCATTTATGGTTTGACGGGAACCCTTGACATTGCCGGAATCAATCGTGTGCTGATGCAGGGAAGCGCAAATGGCTGGGCTCTCATTGCGGCATCGATTTTTCTCATTGTCGGATTTGGATATAAAATTTCTGCTGTGCCATTCCATTATTGGACACCCGACGTGTACGAAGGCGCACCGGTCACGATCACAGCATTCCTTTCGGTTGCATCCAAAGCGGCCGGATTTGCGATGATGATGCGTGCATTCAAAGTGATGTTCATCGATTCATCAGTCACCAATCTTCCGGCGGGTACCTGGGCATTGATTCACGGCGTGCATGTGCAGCAGGTTATCGTGGTGATTTCTGTTATGACGATGACACTTGGAAATCTTGTCGCTTTGTGGCAGGACAATGTAAAGCGTCTTCTTGCGTATTCAAGCATTGCCCAAGCAGGATATATGCTTCTTGGTCTTGTTGTGTTAAGCAACGACGGCTTTGCCGCAGTCATGGTATACTTTGTGGTGTATCTCTTCATGAATCTCGGTAGCTTCTATGTGGTGATGCTGATTTCAAATAAAATCAAGAGTGAGCACATTGACAGTTACAGGGGACTTGGGAAAAGAACACCTCTGCTTTCAGTTGCGCTGGCTATTTTTTTGATTTCGCTTACGGGATTGCCGCCGACCGCTGGTTTTATCGGCAAGTGGATGATTTTTCTTTCATTGATTAATGCGAAGATGGTACTCATTGCAGTGATCGGCGTAATCAACAGTGTAATTTCACTCTACTATTACGTTAGAGTGATACGAAACATGTTTCTGCGCGACGAGAATGAATTTAGCGGGACAATTACGTTCTCACTACCTCAGCAGATATTGCTCCTGTCGTTATTGGTTCCAACATTATACCTTGGATTGTTCTTCAACAACTTGGTCGCATTTGCCCAATACTCGGTGAAGATGGTTGGTTTTTAACGAAGGCATTTTTGAAATAAAAAAGCCAATTAATGAACCGATCAATTGGCTTTTTTATTTTGTTAAAACTTGATTGTTAGCGGCGCTTCTTTTCTTTATTCTTTTTATTGTTATGATTGTCCACTCGTTCGACGATCAAACGAATACCATCAAGCACAAGCGTCGGTTCAAGCTTTGTAATAACCTTCGATTGCTTTTTCATCATTTCTGAAAATCCACCCGTTGCCACGACTGTTGGATAATCATCCAATTCTTTAGAGATTCTTCGGATCATTGTTTCCATCGAATCCAACGCGCCGAAGAGAATTCCCGACTGCATGCTTTCGACAGTATTTTTTCCGATCACACGGTCGGGAAATTTCAAATCGATCTTTGGAAGCTTTGCCGCGCGCCGATGCAATTCTCCGGATGATGTTTCAATTCCTGCTGTGATAACGCCGCCAAGGTATTCACCATCTTTCGAAACGACATCGAATGTCGTCGCTGTTCCAAAATCGACGATCACGACAGGGCCTTTATATTTTGCATACCCTGCTACCGCATTGCACAATCTGTCTGCACCGACAGCTGACGGATCATCGTACAATACTTTAATTCCCAAATTTAATTGAGCGGACACGACGATCGGTTCAATCTCGAAATATTTCTGAGACATCCGGACACAGATATCGGTCAAATTTGGAACAACCGAAGAAATGCCGATCGATTTGATCTTGTTCAACGGAACATTGGCGCTGTCGCAAAATTGCTGGACGAGCATCCCGAATTCATCTTCGGTGCGTGTCACAAAACTGGTAACGCGCCAATCGCCGAGAAGTTTGTTCTTGTCGAATATTCCTACCACCGAATGTGTGTTGCCGATATCAATTGCAAGAATCATGTATTACTCCGTAAAATTTTACTGCACAGGCAGTAACGTTATCTGGATTATGTGTATGCTAAACTCACATCCCCTGCAAACACGCGCCGTTTTTGTCCGTCATCCATTTGAATGATAAGACTTCCATCTTCATTGACATCAATCGCCGTAGCGGTAAAGCTGAATTCGCTTTCTAATACAACGATCTTTTTCCCAAAAAGCAAGGCTTTCATTCTCCAATCATTCAATAATTGTTCGGGGGGGAATGATGATAATTGCAAATACCGGTATTCAAGTTCTTCCAAAATTTTTTGTAAAAGTTGGATCCGGTCAACCACCTTGCCGCTTTCGTTTATCAACGATGTTGCTTTGGATACGAGCTCTTCGGGAAATTCCGACTGATTCACATTGATACCAATGCCGAGAATAACCTTTTCAATTCCAGATTTTCGTGCGTTGGTTTCGAGAAGCATTCCGCTTACTTTTTTTCCATTAATTAGGATGTCGTTAGGCCATTTGCAGCTTGGAGAAAGGGAAGTGGTTGCTTCAATCGCATCGGCAACTGCCAATGCGCCTGCAAACGTAATGAGTGAAATTTTTTGAACGTCAAATTCAGGATAAAAGATGAGAGAGAAAAGAAGATTCTTTTCCCTTTCAGCACTCCAATTTCGTTGAAGCCGCCCGCGACCTGCCGTTTGTTCTTCGGCAATAATGATGGTTCCATGGGGAGCATGGTCTTTGGATAAAGATTTGGCGAAAGTGTTTGTAGAATCAATGGTATTGAACGCGAATACGGATTGTCCAAAAAACTTTGTTTGAAGTCCTTTAACTATTGTATCTTTGCTGATCATCTTGGTAAAGAAAGTAATCAATGCAAGGAAGGGAAGTCAAGAAAATTCTTCGAATGCGACAAATTGTCAATTTTACGATAAATGTCAGAATTGCTCAAAATTTTTATGACAGCGTGGCACAGTCGCATAAACAAGGGTTTCATAACTCATTAATTTCGCCGATTTTTGATGGCATGATGGTTGCAAGGGTTATGTTAGATAAAATCAAAAAAACAACATACTATAAAGATAAGAGGTAAATACAATGGCTGGAAAAATAATTGGAATTGATCTTGGAACAACCAACTCGGTTGTTGCGGTCATGGAAGGAAATGAACCTGTCGTTATTGCAAACTCTGAAGGTGCGCGGACAACTCCGTCGATCGTTGCATTTGCAAAAAATGGCGAACGGCTTGTCGGTCAGGCTGCAAAACGACAAGCAGTAACAAATTCGAAGAACACCGTTTTCTCTATTAAAAGATTTATGGGACGCTTCATGAATGAAGTGAATGAGGAAATGAAGCTTGTTCCGTACGAAGTTGTTACTGGTGACAACAATACGTCACGCGTAAAGATCGGCGATCGTGTGTATTCACCGCCAGAAATTTCCGCAATGATTCTTCAGAAGATGAAACAGACCGCGGAAGATTATCTCGGACAAAAAGTAACTGAAGCAGTGATCACTGTTCCTGCATATTTTAATGATGCTCAGCGTCAAGCGACAAAAGAAGCCGGTGAGATTGCCGGACTAACTGTTCGTCGAATTGTGAACGAACCAACTGCCGCGGCACTTGCATACGGTTTGGATAAAAAGGGACACAATTCAAAAGTTGCAGTGTTCGATCTTGGCGGTGGAACATTTGATATTTCCGTACTTGAACTCGGCGATGGCGTATTTGAAGTGAAATCGACCAATGGTGATACACATCTTGGCGGAGATAACTTCGATCAACGGTTGCTTGAATTCATTGCTGAAGAATTTAAAAAACAGGAAGGCGTCGATCTGTTAAAAGATCCGATGGCTTTGCAGCGTTTGCGCGAAGCAGCAGAGAAAGCGAAAATTGAATTATCGTCATCGATGCAGACGGAAATCAATCTTCCGTTCATCACGGCAACAGCAGATGGGCCAAAGCATTTGAACTTGAATTTGACCCGTTCAAAATTTGAACAGCTTGTGGATGATCTTTTAAAACGCTGCCTTGGTCCGACTGAGAAAGCGATAAAAGATTCCGGAATTGCTATCAATCAAATTGATGAAATTATTCTTGTCGGCGGGATGACACGTATGCCTGCGGTTCAAGAATTGGTGAAAAAGTTTTTCGGAAAAGAAGGTCACAAAGGAGTGAACCCCGATGAAGTTGTTGCGGTTGGTGCAGCAATCCAAGGTGGAGTTCTCGCCGGCGACGTTACGGATGTATTGTTGCTTGATGTTACACCGCTTTCGCTCGGTATTGAAACACTTGGCGGAGTGATGACAAAACTTATCGATGCGAATACGACCATTCCAACTCGGAAGAGCGAAGTGTTCAGCACCGCGGCTGATAGTCAAACGTCAGTTGAAATTCATGTGCTGCAGGGTGAACGCCCAATGGCACTTGATAACAGAACACTCGGACGATTTCATCTGGATGGAATTCCACCGGCACCGCGCGGCATACCGCAGATCGAAGTTGCATTCGATATCGATGCGAATGGAATCATGCATGTTTCCGCAAAAGATAAAGCAACTGGAAAAGAGCAGAACATCCATATCACCTCTTCTTCAGGATTAAGCAAAGAAGAAGTTGATAAGATGAAAAAAGATGCTGATTTGCACGCGGCGGAAGACAAGAAAAAGAAAGAAGAAATCGAATTGAAGAATCAAGCCGATTCACTTGTCTTCTCGACACGAAAACAAGTTACTGATCTTGGCGATAAAATTGATGCTGATACCAAGAAAAAACTTGAAGACGCAGCCGTGGCACTTGAAGAAGCGATCAAAGCAAACAGCGGTATCAAGGAAAAGATGGATGCCCTTAACGCAATCTGGAATGAAGCATCCACAAAGATGTACGAAGCGGCAAAACAAGCCGGACCTCAACCCGGTCCTGACGCCGGTCAACAAAGCAGTTCAACCTCGCAAGGCGGACAGCAATCGGGCGGAAACGAAGGTGGTAAGAAAGTAGAGAATGCCGATTTCGAAGTTGTGGATGATAAGTAAAAGGAACGATAGAATAGTACGCACAACACAAAGGCGAGGGAAACATCCTCGCCTTTTTATTTAAAAACGAAAACTCTTACAGGAGTTCATATGAAAGCGTTGATCGCAGACAAGCTTCCTCAGCACGTTATTGATGCATTATCAAAATTAGGTGTTGACGTTGTTGATAAACCGAAATTAAAAGCGGAGGAGCTCGCATCGGCAATTGGCGATGCAGAAATATTAGTTGTTCGTTCCACTGAAGTCCATGCCGATTGTATCTCAACGGCAAAAAATCTCTCGCTTATTATTCGCGCTGGTGCAGGCGTCAACAATATCGACATGAAAGCAGCGAATGCACGCGGAATTTATGTTTCCAACTGTCCCGGAAAAAATTCAATCGCCGTTGCAGAACTTGCCATGGGACTTCTTCTCGCAATTGATCGCCGTATTGTCGATAATGCCGTCGATCTTCGCAATGGGAAATGGAATAAGAGTGAATATTCGAAAGCAGATGGTATTTTTGGAAAAACGGTCGGCGTTGTTGGCGTCGGACAAATTGGAAAAGAGTTTATCAACCGCGCAAAAGCATTCGGTCTTCATGTCGTCGCGTGGTCGCGATCGTTAACGCAGGAACTTGCCGACGAGTTAGAAATAGTTCGAGTGAATTCGATTAAAGAATTAGCAGCGCAAAGCGATATCGTTTCCATTCATCTTGCCTTGAAACCGGAAACGAAAAAGATCATCAGCAAAGAAATTATTGCTGTGATGAAACCCAATACAATTTTCTTGAACACCTCGCGCTGGGAAGTTGTGGATGAAGACGCATTATATGAAGCGGCAAAAGCGGGGAAGATTCGTATCGGACTCGATGTCTTTTCCGGTGAGCCGGAAGATAAAACATCACCATTCACCAACAAACTTGCGACGCTGCCGAATGTGTACGGCACACATCACATCGGTGCATCAACGGAGCAAGCGCAAAATGCTATTGCCGAGGAAGTTGTTGCAATCATAAAGCAGTATAAAGAATTGGGAACGGTGAAGAACTGGGTAAACAAAGCAAAAGCCACTGCGGCCACTTATCAGCTTGTGATACGGCATTATGATAGACCCGGAGTGCTGGCAACAATTTTGAACAGCTTGAAAACAGAAAGCATCAACATTCAAGAAGTGGAGAATGTAATTTTTGAAGGGACGCAGACAGCAGTTTGCAGTTTGAAGCTCGAATCCAAACCAAGCGACTATACACTTGGAGTGATCAGATCGAGAACGCAGGAAGTGATTCAAGCGCAGTTGGTAAAGTTGTAAAAAAAATGCGGCACCCCGAATCACAAAGTGATCACTTCGGGACTTGTTTCGGGGTCTATAAAGATGCTGAAACAAGTTCAGCATGACGAATAAAAATAGTGACTATTGCTATTAACTATGACGGGAATAATTATTTGGGCTGTCTTGATTCTTTTGGCGATTGCATTGCTGTGGGCGATCATTTCCGGTAAGATGAAAAGCTCTGGAAACTTTGCTGCAACGTCTGGTTTTGCGGATATGCAGAACGAAGATAAACGGAATGCGATGGAAACACTCATCGAAGAAAAAGCGGGAAATATTAAGCATGAAGATAAAAACGGGGAGAAAGAGAAGCTGTAACTGTTTCCCATTCCAGTGGTGAATGAAATACGAAAGTGAGAAAAAGAAAAAATGAACTTCAATAAATTTACCATCAAATCACAAGAAGCCGTGCAGAATGCGCAAGAGATCGCGACCAGCTACGGCAATCAAACCATTGAACCGGAACATTTACTTGCGGCGCTTGTTCAGGATGCGCAGGGAATTGTTACGCCCATTTTGCAAAAGCTTGGCGCGAACGATAATTACATCAAAATAAAAATCAACGAAGTGATCGAGAAGCTTCCGAAGGTCAGCAACGCGCAAATGTATGCTTCAAACACATTGCAAAAAGTGTTTGAGCAGGCGCAAAAGGAAGCTGAAAATCTTAAGGATGAATACGTCAGCACCGAACATTTGCTCCTTGCCCTGCTCGATCAAAAAAACAATGCCGGTGTGAAACTCTTGGTCGATCAAGGCGTGTCGAAGGATGGTGTTTTAAAAGCGTTAAAAGATGTCCGCGGAAGTCAGCGTGTGACCGACCAAAATCCGGAAGATAAATATCAAGCATTGCAGCGGTTCGGACGAGACCTTAACAGTCTTGCGCGAAAAGGGAAACTCGATCCTGTCATCGGGCGCGAAGATGAAATTCGCCGCGTGCTTCAAGTCCTTTCACGACGGACAAAAAATAATCCTGTGCTGATTGGCGAACCCGGTGTTGGTAAAACGGCAATTGCCGAAGGACTTGCGCACAGAATTATTTCGGGCGATGTCCCTGAAAATTTAAAGACGAAAAGAATTGTCGCCCTCGATATGGCGGCGATGATTGCCGGCGCAAGTTTCCGCGGACAGTTTGAAGAACGAATGAAAGCTGTTTTGAAAGAAGTGGAAGATTCGAACGGCGAAATAATTCTTTTCATCGACGAACTTCACACACTTGTCGGTGCCGGCGCTGCGCAAGGCGCCGTTGATGCGGCGAACATGTTGAAACCTGCGCTTGCGCGTGGAGATTTGCGGGCAATCGGCGCAACGACTTTAAATGAATATCATAAGTATATCGAAAAGGATCCTGCGCTGGAACGTCGTTTTCAACCGGTGATGATTGACGAGCCATCAGTGGAAGATACCATTTCGATTCTTCGCGGACTGACGGAACGGTACGAAGTCCATCACGGCGTGCGCATCACCGATGGAGCGATTGTCGCGGCCGCACAATTAAGTCATCGATATATCTCGGATAGATTTTTGCCCGACAAAGCAATCGATCTTGTTGATGAAGCCGCATCGAAACTCAGAATAGAGATTGATTCCCTCCCCGAAGAGCTGGATGATGTTGAGCGAAAAGTAAAACAATTGGAGATCGAACGCGAAGCGGTAAAAAGAGAACTCACTGCGGAATACATTGATGAATCGGATCGTCTTGCAATAAAAAGCCATATTGAAGAAATCGAGAAAAGCCTTGCTGAGTGGAATGAAAAACGAACCGAATTGCGCACACATTGGGAAAACGAAAAGAAGCTTATTCAATCGATCAGAACAATGAAAGCGGAGATTGAACATGTAAAAGTTGAAGCCGACAAAAAAGAGCGTGAAGGAGATTTTGGGAAAGTTGCCGAATTACGGTATGGAAATCTTGCAACACTCGAAAAGAAATTAAAAGAAGCAACGGCACAGCTCGCGGATATTCAAAAGAGCCAGCGAATGCTCAAGGAAGAAGTTGACGCTGAAGATATCGCAGAGATTGTTTCGAAATGGACAGGAATTCCCGTGACGCGGATGCTGGAAAGCGAACGCACAAAACTGCTTCATCTTGAAGACAAAATTCATGAACGGATGGTGAATCAGGAAGAAGCGGTGAAAGCCATTGCCGATGCGATTCGACGAAGCCGCGCAGGATTGCAGGACGAGAAACGTCCGATCGGTTCGTTCATCTTTTTGGGAACAACGGGCGTCGGCAAAACAGAACTTGCACGTTCGCTCGCGGAACTTTTGTTCAATGACGAAAACGCAATGGTTCGAATCGATATGAGCGAATACATGGAAAAATTTTCTGTATCCCGATTGATCGGTGCTCCTCCGGGATATGTCGGCTACGAAGAAGGCGGACAGCTCACCGAAGCTGTGAGACGAAAACCGTATTCAGTGGTGCTGCTGGATGAAATAGAAAAAGCGCATCCGGAAGTATTCAATGTCTTACTGCAATTGCTTGATGACGGACGATTAACCGATTCCCAGGGAAGAACGGTGAACTTTAAAAATACCATCGTCATTATGACATCGAATATGGGATCGCAACTCATTCAAGAACAGATGATGCAAATGCAATCGGATCAAGATTGGGAAAATGCTGTTGGGGATTTACGTACGCAACTGATCATGCTCCTGCGTCAGGCAATTCAGCCGGAGTTTTTGAATCGGATTGATGAGATAATTTTGTTCAAACCGCTGACGCGGGACGATATCAAGAAAGTAATTGATATACAATTACGCAGAGTTGAGCAGTTGCTGAGTGCAAAGGAAATGTCAATTGTGGTGACCGAGGATGCGAAAGAATGGATTTCCCGACTTGGATATGATCCAATCTTCGGCGCACGTCCGTTAAAACGGGTCATTCAAAAACATATCATTAATATTCTTTCAGAGAAAATTCTTGCCGGAGAAATTACCGACGGTGATGCCATTGAGGTGAGTCTCAAAGGGGAAGGGCAATTGGAGTTCAGGAAGTTACTGCCTCATAATTGAGTCTTCCAATCGACGGTAAAATTTGTTAATGCTCTTTCAAAAAAAATCATCCATTGAGTTCGAATGGATGATTTTTTTTGTACTCCGGTCAATTTTGATCGACAAGATTTTACTTATGTAAAGTATTTGTGAATCAAGCTTTACCGTCGCTTATTGCGGAAATTTTGGCGCTCACGTCAAAGTTTTAGGGTTGATTTCGCTCCTTCTTCTTTTTACATTGCACAACCGCATTATCATGTTTACAAATCTAAAGGTCTTGTTTGAATGAATCTGATAACAGTTGTCATCCCGTTTTCCGATGAGCCATTATTTAGAACGACGATTCAGCAGTTTATCCATTCTTCGCTTGTGAAACAAATTATTATCCTGCACGGCGGAGAATTTTCCGGAACGTATGAAAAATCTATTGAACTTAAGGTCGATTCGTTGACTTCAGGCAAGACGATCAATAGCATCATCAGAAAAGTTAAAACTGAATATTTTCTCTTCATCAATCAATCGCAATCGATTACGCTTAACCAGGCAGCATTGGAGCGATTCCTTCACATTGCTAGCGATACGCATGCCGGAATGTTGTATTCTGATTTCTATGAAATTAAAGATGGTAAACGTTCTGAACATCCGACGATCGATTATCAACTCGGAAGCATACGGGATAATTTTGATTTTGGCGCGTTGATGTTTTTTTTCGTTCCTTCAGTCAAAAAAGCTTTGCGAAAATATGGGAGAATAGAAAATGTTCATCACGCCGGGTTATATGACCTTCGGTTAAAAATATCGCTCGATCACAAAGTATTTCATATTCAAGAGCTGCTGTATACGAAAACAGAATCCGATATTCGGAAGAGCGGCGAAAAGCAATTTGATTACGTTGATCCGAGAAATTTGATCGTGCAGAAAGAAAACGAACTTGTTGCGACAAAACATTTGAAACATATTGGCGCATACCTGAAGCCGAAATTTTCAACCCCTCCAAAGTTTACGGAATCATTTCCGGTCGAAGCCAGCGTCATTATTCCTGTGCGAAACAGGGAAAAAACCATTGCCGATGCCGTGAATAGCGTGTTGTCGCAAAAAACAAATTTTGAATTTAATGTCATCGTCGTGAATAATCATTCCACCGACAATACGTCCAATATTCTTACTTGGCTTACATCAAAAGACTCTCGTGTAAAACATATTATTCCTGATCGTCAAGATCTTGGAATTGGCGGATGCTGGAATGAAGCGGTGTTGTCAGCCGATTGCGGACGATATGCCGTGCAGTTGGATTCCGATGATCTGTATGGAGGATCCGATACGCTTCAAAAAATTGTCGACTTTTTTCATAAAGAAAAAGTTGCGATGGTCATCGGCTCCTACACGTTGGTAAATGCCAATCTTGAGCCGCTTCCCCCCGGACTGATTGATCATAAAGAATGGACATCGAACAATGGGCGAAACAATGCGCTGCGGATAAACGGATTAGGTGCACCGAGAGCATTCAATACTGGATTATTGCGAACAATTCTGCTTCCTAATACAAGTTATGGTGAAGATTATGCCGTTGCACTGCGACTCTCACGAGAGTATCAAATCGGGCGTATTTACGAATCGCTCTACAATTGCCGCCGATGGGAAGGGAATACTGACGCTGCTTTACCAATTGACAAAATCAATCGTAACGATTATTATAAAGATAAAGTTCGAACGATTGAAATTATGGCAAGAATATGGAAAAATAAAAAGTGAAGGGAAATCATTTGACAATTGGTACGATATATCGTGAATGGAAATTAGAAGATACTGCGGGAATTCAAAAGGTTCTTTTAAATACATGGCTCGCTTCATACGCTGATTTCATTCCTGTGACGGATATTCAATGGTATTTCAATAATTATTATTCGGAAGTAAATTTCGCGCAGTTGTTCGATGATGCCGCCAGCACTAGTTATGTTGCCGAAATAAAGAATCACATCGTTGGGTATGCGCGGACAAAAATAAATCACGATCAGAAACGATGCTATCTGGAATCACTCTATGTACTTCCAGAATTTCAAGGAAAGGGTATCGGATCCGAACTTCTTAAACTTGCGGAAAAAAAAGCAACAAATCATTCGTTCAAACAAATTTGGCTTGGAGTGATGGTACAGAATGTTCCGTCACTTGAATGGTATAAAAAACTTGGTTTTCAATTTGTTGAAGAGGCACCGTTTCAGATGGGTAAAACGTCCGTTCTTCACCTCATCGGCTACCGCGATATTAAATAGATACATGCACGAACAAAAAATTTTTGACCGATTTATAAACCAACAATCAGCTTCGTTATCTCGCCTTTCGAACCAATTATATCAACAACAGCAGCGTGTGTGGGAAATGCTTCACAACGGAGTGAAGGCACTCGACGCCGTGCAGTTTCGCGATGTTGACTGTGGAGATTTCTCGGTTCGACTTCAATATAATCCGCAGCGGATTGTCAGTAGCGGAGCGAAAGTTGACGCAGCGTCAATCAAAGCACGGAAATGTTTTCTCTGTCAGGAAAATCTTCCGCCGGAACAATTAGGAATTTTGTATCAGGAAAAATTTCTGATTCTGTGCAATCCAATGCCGATCTTCCGCGAACACTTCACTATTTCACACATTAATCATATTCCGCAGTCAATTGAAGAAAATGTTCTTCCACTGCTGAATCTCGCAAAAGATTTTTCTTCATCTCACACAATTTTTTATAATGGACCAAAGTGCGGAGCATCCGCTCCCGATCACATGCATTTTCAAGCGAGTCCAAGCGGTATAATTCCTGTTGAACGAGATGCTCATGAAAAAAATCGACGGATTCATCGAAAAAAAATTGGCGGGGTCGATTTCTATTCATTGGAAGGATATGGACGCGAAGTAATTATGCTGGAAAGCTCTATAAAACAAGACATGGAATTTTCTTTTCTCCGTCTAGTTGGAGCAATGCGAAAAATTGAAAATACAACCGAAGAGCCGCTGTTGAATGTCCTTTGCAATTATTCTGAAAATTCATGGCGGATGATTGTCTTTCCGAGATCGAAACATCGGCCGGACATGTACTTTCAAGAAGGAGATAAACAAGTGTTGATCAGTCCTGCAGCGGTCGATATTGGTGGACTGATTGTGACGCCGAAAGAAAAAGATTTCCAATCCGTAGATTCGATTATCATTAAAAAAATATTTACAGAAGTTTCTGTCTCACATGAAGTAACACGTCAAATTATTTCTGCTCTTTAAATGTAAGAACAATGATTACTTCAGAGCCTATTATCAAAGTTGGAATAATTGATTTTGCGCCGGTTGTCAGCGGCATGCTTCTCGAAAAATTCAGAATCATTGACGATGTTATTGTCACCGGCGGTTTTGTTGCGAAGGTGGTG
Source organism: Ignavibacteriales bacterium (assembly GCA_037443785.1). Taxonomy (GTDB): domain Bacteria; phylum Bacteroidota; class Ignavibacteria; order UBA10030; family UBA8401; genus JAQUOA01. The sequence continues at coordinate 72,434 of JBBINR010000005.1, forward strand.
AAAAACGAGATCGTGCTGTATGGCGGAATGGAAATTGAACTGTTGCGAGGGAAAGAAATTACGTTTTCTCCGTTGAATGACGGAAAATTTACTTTGAATGATGTCGTGTTTGGAATAAATTTTCACTGGGAACGAAAAGAAGATGAAACGTTTGAAGGTGCGTTGAAGCTTGTAGCACGCGACAACGGAACGATTACCGCGATTAATGTTATTCCGGTAGAACGATATCTTGCCAGCGTTATTTCATCGGAAATGAGTGCGACAGCACCGGAAGATTTGCTGAAAGCGCACGCCATCACGTCCCGAAGCTGGCTTGTTGCAATGCTTGAAATGAAAAGGAAATTTTCTACGTTTGGCATCCCTTCACAGCGCTCTCATCATACCGACGAAGAATTGATCCGTTGGTACGACCGAGAAGATCATGATATTTTTGATGTTTGCGCGGATGACCATTGTCAGCGGTACCAGGGAATTTCAAAAATTATTTCCGCCGCTGCGCAGAAAGCCATTGACGACACACGTGGATTATTTTTGATCTATAATAATGAAATTTGCGATGCCCGCTTTTCGAAATCATGCGGTGGAGTTTCTGAAAAATTCGAAAGTGCGTGGGCGGATATGCATATTGACTATTTAACATGTGTTCCGTGCGCAAAAGAAAATTATCCTGCACTGCAGAATGAATCCGATTCCGCACAGTGGATTCTTTTTTCTCCAAAAGCATTTTGTAATACCACCGATGGAAATATCTTGCGGCAAATCCTTCCGTCGTTTGATCAAGAAACGACAGATTTTTATCGATGGAAAGTTGAATACACGGTTCAGGAGCTTTCCGAATTGATCCATAAAAAATCAGGGATTGATTTCGGCGAGATTCAAGAATTAATTCCAGTCGCGCGCGGAGATTCCGGACGATTAACAAAATTAAAAATTGTCGGGTCTAAGAAAACATTAATCGTTGGAAAGGAATTAGAAATTCGACGATGGCTTTCAACAAGTCATTTGTACAGTTCGGCGTTCGTTGTTCAAAAAGAAAACGGAAAATTTATTCTTCGCGGCGCAGGGTGGGGACATGGAGTTGGTTTTTGCCAAATTGGAGCGGCAGTGATGGCTGTAGAAGGATGGAAAGCGGAAGATATTGTGAAACATTATTTCAAAGGTGCTGAAGTTAAAAAATTATATTGATAGGTTTGCTTAACGCGGTTCAATAAAAGGCTCATTATGAAGCAACGAAACCCGTGGTCGTGGATACCGTCTCTCTATTTCATTGAAGGTGTTCCCTATGTCACCGTGATGACAATTTCCGTAATAATGTATAAGCGATTAGGAATTTCAAATACGGATATTGCTCTCTACACAAGCTGGTTGTATCTGCCATGGGTCATTAAACCTCTGTGGAGTCCTTTCGTTGATCTCTTCCGTACAAAAAGGTTTTGGATTGTAACAACGCAATTGATCATTGGGGCCACGCTTGCGGGAGTTGCTCTTACAATTCCCGCACCATCGTTTTTTCAATACACGATTGCGATTTTTTGGCTGATGGCATTCAGCTCTGCAACGCATGATATTGCGGCTGATGGATTCTATATGCTTGCGCTGGATCAGGGAACACAATCTGCTTTTGTCGGCGTGCGAAGCACATTTTATAGAATCGCGATGATTACCGGCCAGGGAGCGCTGGTTGTTCTTGCCGGATATTTTGAAACTCACGGTGGAATAAAATTCGCGTGGTCAATTGCGTTCGGAGTTCTTGCAGTAGTTTTCACTTCATTTTTCGTGTATCATAAATTTATCTTGCCGTATCCCGTATCGGACAAACCGACGATCACCGATTCTTCAAAAGGAATTGTTTCGGAATTTTTCAAAACATTTGTGCTCTTCTTCAAGAAAAAAGATATTCTTATTATTCTCGCCTATCTTTTATTATTTCGATTTGCAGAAGCGCAGCTGGTTAAACTCGTTTCACCGTTTTTATTGGATGCGCGAGAAAAAGGAGGATTGGGTTTAACGACAAGCGAAGTAGGAATTGTGTACGGAACGGTGGGAATAATTTCGTTAACACTCGGCGGATTGCTGGGCGGCGTTGTTGTTGCAAAATATGGATTAAAAAGAATGTTGTGGATTCTTGTCTTTTCAATTCATTTGCCGGACGTTGCCTTTGTGTATCTCTCGCATTTTCAGCCTGAAAATTTTTTAATTATCAATGCGGCTGTTGCGGTTGAGCAATTCGGCTATGGATTCGGATTCACTGCATACATGTTGTATATGATTATGATTTCGGAAGGTGAGCACAAAACTGCTCACTATGCCATCTGCACCGGATTTATGGCGCTGGGCATGATGATTCCGGGAATGTTCAGCGGCGCAATTCAAGAATCGCTTGGCTACGCCAACTTCTTTTTGTGGGTAATCATTTCAACGATTCCGGGATTTATTGTCCCACTATTTGTAAAAATTGATCCGGAATTTGGGAAGAAAAGAAACTAACTTCATCAAAGCATCATCATGAAAACAGAAAAATTTATTATTGGGATGGATGGCGGCGGAACGAAGACCCATGCCATCATCGCAAATGTTCACGGAGAAATTCTCGCAGAGCATGTCGGCGGTCCGTCAAATTTTCAAATTATTGGCGTGGAAAAAGCGGCAAAAGAAATTTATGGACTGATTAAAGAATGCTGCTTGTCGGTACATTGCTCTGTCAGCCAGATTCATTCAGTTGTGCTTGGATTAACCGGTGCGGGCCGCAGTACAGATCAAGAGCGGATGGCAAAAGGAATAAAGAAATTTGCTCTTTCAAAAAAAGCACGTCTCCCGAGGGTGATTGTCGATAGTGATGCACGCATTGCGTTGGAAGGTGCTTTTAAAGGCAGCCCGGGAATTATTTTAATTGCCGGAACCGGTTCAATAGCTTTTGCAAAAGACGGCAAAGGAATAATCCATCGCGTGGGGGGATGGGGAAGAATTTTAGGAGACGAAGGGAGCGGATATTTTATCGGTCGACTGGGACTTACAGCAGTGATGCATCAGATTGACGGACGGGGAGAAAAAACTTTATTGACAAAAATTATTGGCAAAAAATTTGGATTGATCGATCAAACGGCGATTATTAATGCGGTATATAAAAACAATTTTGATGTTGCATCATTAGCTCCCTTAGTTCTTGATGCGGCTGAGAAGAATGATAAAGTATGCAGGATGATCATTGAAAATGCCGCTGTGCAATTGGCAGAACATATTCAGGTGATGGCTGAAAAGATTCGATCTGCCTCGGTCTCCGCGATCTATTCGAAGATACCGCTTGCTTTGATCGGCGGACTGATTGCGAATGAAACACGTCTCTCGGAATTACTGAAGCAGTACATAAAAACGAATTTTCCAATTATTGAAATTATTTCGCCGATGTCTTCACCGGCATACGGTGCAGTAATTATTGGAATGAAAAAATAATTTATTTTTTCTTCATATGAAGAGTGCAGTAACAATAATTTTTATCTCAATTTTTGTGGCGGGATGTTCTTCTTCAGTCACAACGCAAAAAAATCATTCCACGATTCCGCCAAATAATTTATTCAAGCTCGATTCAATAAAATGGAATCCAACCAATTGGGTCGATTCAACAATGCAACACTTGTCGTTGCGTGAGAAAATAGGACAGATGTTTGTGGTGTTTACCCCGACTCCATATTTTGCGAACGACTCAAGACGACTGCAGGAATTGGAACATTTTGTAAAAGATTCCAAAGTCGGAGGACTTTATTTTTCTACCGGCGATATTTATAACTTTCCGATACTCGCAAACAAACTTCAACGGATTGCTGATACGCCGTTAATGATTTCCGTTGATTTTGAATGGGGTGCGGGAATGCGGATCGATCAGGCAACCACTTTTCCAAGATTTATGGCTGTTGCGGCGACACGAGATACTTCATTGGCATATCAAATGGGACTTGCCATTGCAGAAGAAGCACGAGCGTTAGGAGTCCATCAAAATTATTCACCGGACGTTGACGTAAATAATAATCCAAAAAATCCGGTGATCAACACACGTTCATTTGGTGAGGATCCTAAGCTTGTCAGCGATTTTGCACGTGCTTTTATTCGAGGAACCGAAGACGGAAATCTTATTGCCACGGCAAAACATTTTCCGGGACACGGTGATACCGACAAAGATACTCATCTTGATATTCCTTCAATGCATTTTTCCCGTGAACGATTTGACAGCGTCGAACTTGTTCCATTTAAAAGTGCAATCGCGGCAGGTGTTCAAAGTGTGATGGTCGGCCATATTCATGCGCAGGCGTTTGATGAATCGGATTCGATGCCAGCAACGGTTTCCGAACATGTTGTTACAAATCTCCTGAAGAATGAGCTTGGATTCAAAGGCCTCATCGTTACCGATGCAATGGCAATGAAAGGATTGACGAAATTATTTGAGCCCGGTGAAGCAGCCGTTCGCTCTATAAAAGCAGGTGTTGATATGATATTGATGTCTCCAAATACCGATGAGGCTATTGGTTCGATTGTAGAAGCTGTAGGTCTTGGAGAAATTTCTGTTGCACGAATAAATCAATCGGTTGAAAAAATTTTGAGATATAAACAAGCGCTTGGTTTACCTCACCAAAGGTTTGTTGATATTGATTCTGTAAGCTCTGTTGTTGGCATAAACCGTCACCGTGAATTGGCGCAAGAAATTGCACGCAAATCCATAACCGTATTAGGTAACGATTCGGGAATCCTTCCGTTGCGAAATCTTAATGGGAAAAGAATTCTTTGTGTTGTTTTTGCGGATGAGGAAGCCCCGGATTACAATTATGATTTATATAAAGAACTTCGTTCGCGCAATAAAATGGATGTAACAATCATCGATCCGCGAAGCAATCAGATGGAATATGAAGAAATGCTGATGAAGGTGAAGCGATCAGATTTGGTCATTACACAATTTAATTTTCAAATACGGTCTGGAATGATGTCGGGATTCCTTCCAAAAAAAATTTCGGATGCCGTGAAAGAAATTGTCAAGATGAAAAAGCCAGTCATCGGAATATCAACTGGTAATCCATACATCGTTTCAGATTTTCCTGTACTCGACGCGTTTGTTCAGCTGTACAGTTCAAGTGCCGTCTCCGAAGAATCTGCGGCCGAAGTAATCTTTGGCGAGTATCCTGCAAAAGGGAAACTTCCAATTACTATTCCCGGAAAATATAATTTTGGGGATGGAGCCACCTACCAATCGCTTTACGTTCACATTGGAAAACCGATTGAAGCTGGATTTGATGCCGCAAAATTAGCAAAAGTTGATACAATTATTACTCACGCAATTGCCGATTCAGCTTTTCCCGGAGCAGTATGTTTGATTGCAAAAGATGGAATAATTGTTCATGAAAAAGCGTACGGCAAATTTACGTACGATTCCTTTGCTCCGCCGGTCACAACTGATGATCTTTTCGATCTCGCTTCAGTGACAAAAGTTATCGCAACAACAACGGCAATCATGCGGCTGGTTGACGAGAAAAAGGTTTCTCTCAATGATTCAGTCGTAAAATATTTCCCATCGTTCGGTCAGCATGGAAAAGAAAAAATTACGTTGTATAATTTGATGGTGCACAACAGCGGCTTGCCTGCGTGGAGAAAATTTTATGAATTCTGCGATTCACCCCAATGCGTATTGGATTCGATATTTGCTACGCCGTTGATTTATAAAACAGGAGATTCGACACTCTACAGTGATCTTGGCCTCATAACAATTGGAAGAGTGATTGAAAAGGTAACGGGAACGACCTTGGACAGATATGTCGATTCAGTTTTTTTCAAACCGCTTGGAATGACAACAACGATGTATAATCCGCCGAAAGAATTGTTGAACAGAATTATTCCGACGGAAGTCGATTCATTCTGGAAGAAAACAGGTTTACCTGTTCATGGACGCGTGCACGATGAAAATGCTGCGACACTTGGCGGAGTTTCCGGCCATGCAGGATTATTTTCGACGGCTCACGATCTTGTCAAACTTCTTCAAATGGAATTGAACGGCGGAGTGTATGGAGGAAAAAGATATCTTCAGGAAGAGACGATAAAGAAATTTACGACTCGCCAATCACCAAAAAGCACACGCGGAATCGGGTGGGATACGAGAAATGGAATCGACGGATTTGAAGGAAAATATCCATCAGTAAAAACATTCAGGCATACGGGATTTACGGGAACATCCGTTGTTGTCGATCCGGAGAAAAAACTTATCGTGATATTCTTAACAAATCGAGTGTATCCCACGCGTGAAAATTCAAAATTGTTCCGTGTAAGACCGGCGGTGCACAATGCGATATATGAGGCGTTGAAGTAGAAATGCGATGAAAAATTCCAGTTTTATCCACGCCGAAAAATTCTTATCTTTCTCCATAATTTTTTATTAAACAGACGTTGCTAGGGGAATATCTTGGCAGCGTTGGTCATTAAATAAAAGGAATTTGTTATGCCTACTGCATTTAAGAATGAACCATTCACTGATTTTTCCAAGCCGGCAAATAAAAAAGCGATGGAAAAAGCTCTCGCTAAGGTTCGCGCCCAGCTTGGTCAAGAACACCCGTTAGTGATTGGCAAAGAAGAAATTAAAACACAAGATAAATTGTACTCGTACAATCCTGCAAAGCCAAGCGAAGTAATCGGAATTTATCAAAAAGCGACTGCGGATCTTGCATCAAAAGCAGTGGAAACAGCCGCAGCAACGTTTGAGATATGGAAAAATGTTCCGGCAAAGAAACGTGCAGAGTATCTTTTTAAAGCCGCAGCGTTAATGCGAAAAAGAAAATTTGAATTTTCTGCGATGTTGACGTACGAAGTTGGAAAGACCTGGCCTGAGGCAGATGCCGATACCGCAGAAGCGATCGACTTTATGGAATTTTACGGACGCGAAGCGCTTCGCTACGGCGGACCTCAGCCGGTCACAAAAATTAAAGAAGAAAAAAATGAACTGCGCTATATTCCAATTGGTGTTGGCGTCTGTGTGCCGCCATGGAATTTTGCATTGGCAATTCTTGTGGGCATGGCCACCGCCGCAGTCGTTGCAGGAAATACAATTGTCTTGAAACCTTCCAGTGATTCTCCTGGAATTGGGTTCATGTTTTTTGAATTGATGCGCGAAGTCGGCTTACCGGCAGGCGTCATCAATTTTGTTACAGGCTCAGGTGGTGCAGTTGGCGATACGATGGTTGCTCATCCCAAAACGCGTTTTGTTTCGTTTACGGGATCGAAAGAAGTCGGCATTCACATCAACGAACTTGCTGCGAAAGTTCAACCAGGACAAATTTGGTTGAAGCGTGTTATTGCCGAAATGGGCGGCAAAGATGCGATCGTGATTGATAATGAAACGGATATTGATGCGGCTGCACAAGCAGCCGTTGCATCGGCATTTGGATTTCAAGGACAGAAATGTTCAGCGGCATCGCGCGCAATCGTTGTAGAATCGGTATATGATAAATTTGTTGAAAAAGTTGCTGAGCGGACAAAAGCATTAAAAGTCGGATTGCCGGAAGTTCAAACCAATTATATGGGACCGGTTGTGAATAAAGGATCGATGGAGAAAATTCTTCACTATATCGAGATTGGAGTGAAAGAAGGCGGTCGCGTTGTTGCTGGCGGAAAGAAAGTTGATATGGATGGATATTTTGTTGAGCCAACGGTAATTGCTGATGTTGATCCGAAAGCAACAATTGCACAGGAAGAAATTTTTGGTCCCGTTCTTGCAATCATCAAAGCTCGAAATTTTGATCACGCACTCGAGATAGCCAACAATACGGAATTTGGTCTTACCGGCGGTGTGTGGACGAAGAATAAAAAGAAACAAGAGAAAGCAAAGAATGAATTCCATGCCGGGAATTTCTATATTAATAGAAAAATCACCGGAGCACTTGTCGGCGTTCATCCGTTCGGCGGATTTAACATGAGCGGAACGGATTCCAAAGCCGGTGGAAGAGATTATCTCCTGCTGTTTTCACAGGCAAAATCGATTTCACAGAAAATAAAATAAATAATTTTGTGTGTTGACATTTTTGTCGACCGACCCAAAAACTAAATAGTGGAGTACTGATGAAGATTCATGAATATCAAGGCAAAGACATTTTACGAAAATACGGTGTTGCTGTTCCGCGCGGTGAAGTTGCCTTTTCCGTTGATGAAGCGGTTAACGGTGCAAAGAAACTTGGCGGTTCTGTCTGGGTTGTGAAAGCCCAGATTCATGCAGGTGGTCGCGGTAAAGGGGGCGGAGTAAAAGTTGCAAAAAGCATTGATGAAGTAAAGCAATATGCTTCACAAATTCTTGGCATGACACTCGTTACACATCAAACGGGACCGGAAGGGCGATTGGTAAAACGTCTGCTTATCGAAGAAGGGGCGAACATCGCAAAAGAAATGTATGTCGGGATCACGCTTGATCGGATGCAATCAAAAAATGTCGTCATGGTTTCGACCGAAGGCGGAATGGAAATTGAAAAGGTTGCAGAAGAACACCCGGAAAAAATTGTTAAAGAATCTATCGATCCCGCAGTTGGATTCCAGCAATTTCAAGCACGCAGACTTGCCTTTGCTCTTGGACTTTCCGGCGATGCATTCAAGAATGCCGTAAAATTTTTATTATCACTTTACAAAGCCTATGAAGCTACTGATGCGTCCTTGTTTGAAATCAATCCGCTTGTCATTACAAAAGAAGGAAGTGTTATTGCGCTCGATGCAAAAGTAAATTTTGATGACAACGCATTGTATCGCCATCCGGAATATGCAGAACTGCGCGATCTTGACGAAGAAGAACCATTGGAAATTGAAGCGTCAAGGTCCAATCTCAATTACATTAAGCTCGATGGAAACGTCGGCTGCATGGTCAATGGCGCCGGACTTGCGATGGGAACGATGGATATTATCAAACTTGCCGGCGGCGAACCGGCAAACTTTTTGGATGTCGGCGGCGGCGCGAATGCAACAACGGTTGCGAATGGATTTAAAATTATTCTCGCTGATCATAATGTAAAAGCGATTCTCATCAATATTTTCGGCGGAATTGTCCGCTGCGATCGCGTTGCCAATGGTGTTGTTGAAGCTGCGAAAGTTGTCGATGTAAAAATTCCGATTGTTGTCCGCCTTGCCGGAACCAATGCCGATATTGCCGCGGATATTTTGAAAAATTCCGGAATGAGTTTTCTTGTTGCGGAAAACCTAAAGGATGCAGCAGAAAAAGTGACGAAAGCATTGGCAGCTTAAAATATTTATATTCACCAAGCAAAGAAATACGAAGTAGATGCACGAAAAATATGAAGCAGTTATTGGTTTGGAGGTACATGCTCAACTCTCAACCAAATCAAAAATTTTTTGCGGATGTTCAAATCAATTCGGGAGCGCACCAAATTCTAACGTCTGTCCAGTTTGCTTGGGAATGCCGGGTGCACTTCCTGTTCTCAATAAACAGGTCGTTGAATATGCCATCCGAATGGGTTTAGCAACGAATTGCTCTATCACTCCCAAATCTATCTTTGCCCGGAAAAATTATTTTTATCCTGATCTTCCAAAAGGATATCAAATCTCGCAATATGAAGAACCGATCTGTCAGCACGGCCATCTCGATATAAATTTTGACGACGGCACGACGAAACGCATTGGCATTACACGCATTCATATGGAAGAAGATGCGGGCAAATCAATTCACGATGCCGGAAGCGAAACATTGGTTGATGTGAATCGCTGCGGAACTCCATTGCTGGAAATTGTGAGTGAGCCGGATATTCGCTCTGCGCATGAAGCGTATTTGTATCTTTTCAAAATATGGCAAATCGTAAAATATCTCGGTGTCTGTGACGGAAATATGGAAGAGGGAAGTTTGCGATGCGATGCGAATGTTTCCGTCCGCTTGAAAGGCGAAACAAAGTTTGGGACGAAAGCTGAAGTAAAAAATATGAATTCTTTCCGCAATGTTGAGCGCGCGATTGAATATGAAATTAACCGTCAGATCGAACTGATTGAAGAAGGCGGAAAAGTCATTCAACAAACATTGTTGTGGAATGCCGACAAAGGAATTGTTGCGCCGATGCGGAGTAAGGAAGAAGCGCACGACTACAGATATTTTCCTGATCCTGATCTTGTCTCTGTTGTTATTGATCAGAAATGGATCCACGACGTTCAGCAATTGCTTCCGGAGCTTCCCGAACAAAAACGAAATCGGTTCGTCAAACAATTCGGTTTGCCTGATTATGACGCCGATGTGCTGACGCAAGAGCGGGAACTTGCTGAATATTATGAAAACGCTATAAACGAATTAGTAAAGAAAACATCGGACAATTACAAAACGATAAGTAACTGGGTGATGACCGATGTCCTTCGCGTTGTGAATGAAAATAAAATTGCCTTTGCAGATTTTCCGATCCCTCCGCCGCATCTTGCTTCACTTGTTAATTTGATTGTTGATGGGACAATCAGCGGAAAGATCGCGAAAGAAGTTTTTGAAGAGATGCTCAAAACAAAAGAACATCCCAAAGTGATTGTTGAAAAAAAAGGCTTAGTGCAAATTTCAGATACCGGTGCAATCGAAAAAGAAATTGAAATGATCCTCTCAAAATTTCCGAATGAAATATCTCGATTCAAAAACGGTGAAGGAAAACTGATGGGTTTCTTTGTTGGTGAAACGATGAAAGTGATGAAAGGAAAGGGAAATCCGAAAATGATTAATGAGATTCTGCAAAAGAAATTGAACAGTTAAATATAAAAGAAAGATACGACCATGAGAAAAAAAATTATCGCCGGCAATTGGAAGATGAACAATGATATTTCCCAGACTGCGGATTTGATCAATGGAATTAAATCCATTCTAAAACCTTCTGCAGCGACTGTTATCGTTTGTCCCCCTTATACGTCACTCGCAATTGCGAATCAATTGGTAAAAGATTCGTTTGTGAAACTTGGTGCTCAAGACGTTTCACTTCATGACAGTGGTGCATATACTGGAGAAGTATCGTTAGCAATGTTGAAATCTGTTGGATGCAGCTATGTTATCGTTGGTCATTCTGAACGTCGCCAATATCATGGCGAAACAAACGAGATCATCAACAAAAAAGCAAAAAAAGTTTTGGATGGCGGATTGCTTCCCATTATTTGCATTGGTGAAACTCTTGAAGAGCGTGAAAAAGGAATTACTGATCAGGTTCTTACAACTCAAACAAAAGGCGTGCTCGCAGGATTAACTTCTGCTGAAGTTGAAAAATCAATCATTGCGTACGAGCCGGTATGGGCAATCGGAACAGGGAAGACTGCAACGAAAGAACAAGCCGAGGAAGCTCATCAACTTATTCGTAAAGTTATTTCACAATTGTATTCGTGGGCAACTGCCGAAAAAGTTGTTATTCAATATGGCGGAAGTGTAAAACCGGACAATGCAAAAGAACTTCTGGCTCAAAAAAATATTGACGGTGCACTTGTCGGCGGTGCATGTTTGAAAGCGGATTCGTTTGCAGCTATTATCAATGCATGTTAGTTTTGAAAAATAATGTGAGGCATTTTAAATCCCGCTTTGGCGGGATTTTTTTTGATTTTAACCGAAATTCGACAATTCTTTAAAGAATTTTCATTTGGTTTCAGCCCAGTTGTGTATTATATTTATGTTGTTTTTGGCCTGGCAATAACAAAAAATGCCTTAAAACAACGTATTTTAACAATTTTCGGGCAACTCATTGGAAAAATCGCTCTTTCGTTTATTAACCTTTAGCACGTTTTTAGCTCTTTTTCCTATCCTCTTATTCTCTCAGCGTTTATTCTACGAAAATGGAAACCCATCGCATCCTGGCGTACTGGGTTATGAATCTCAAACTCGGTCGATAATAGACTTAGCGGGTGAATGGGATTATTCGCTTGATAACGGATCATCTTGGCAGAAAGTAAAAATTCCGGCTTCGGGAAATTTTGAAGGGAAAATTATTTACCGTCGAAAGTTTTTTGTCGGAGCTGACGCCATTAATCGAAATGGTTTTACATTTGTTTCATACGGAATGAATTATCTTTCGGAAATTTATGTGAACGAAACGTTTATCGGAAAACATGAAGGGGGATACACTTCATTTTCTTTTTTTATTCCCGAAGATATTATTCAAATCGGCGCAGAAAATGTTATCAGAGTTGTTGTTGATAATACGCTTAATCATCGATCGACATTCCCACTCCATCATCAAGTCGGCGGATGGAAAAATTATAACGGGATTTTACGAGATGTTTTTATCGTCGGTTCGCCAAAAATGTGGATCGACCATTCCGATGTTACGATTGAAAGCATTGAGCCAAAGGTGGTAAAATTATCGGTTCAATTTTCCATCTCATCCAAAAATTTTCTTTCTGATCCCCAATTTGCCGGAAAACAATTTCAGCTCTTTGCAGAAATTATTGAACAATCTACCGGTGCTGTTGTTGTAAAATCTTCGGCCGTTCCAATTTTACCCGGGGAAAATAAAAATATTTCATCGTCGCTGACGGTCGCAATTCCTAATGCGAAACTTTGGTCGCCGGAATCGCCTGAATTATATGCAGTTAAACTACAGCTGCAATCTCTTGATGGCAAAGTGATTTCGTTAGTCGATGAAACATCAATCATGACCGGAATTCGAACGATAACAAAAAATAAGAATTCAATATTGTTTAATGGAGCTCCCGTTGATCTTAAGGGGGTTGTGTGGGTTGAAGATGCAGAAAAGCAAGGTAACTCGATTTCGTACGAACAGATGGAACGCGATGTCGCATTGATAAAAAATCTCGGCGCGAATGCTGTTCGCATTGGCTTTCATCCCCCTCATCCGTTTTTTATTCAATTGTGTGACCGTTACGGTTTGCTTGTGCTTGAAGAAATTCCCAATGTTGAAATTCCTGCAAAAATTCTTGACGATGAGAACTACAGAACGCTCGTCGAAAATTATCTGCAAAATATGATTGCACGTGATTCTCACAATCCTTCCGTTATTGCGTGGGGGCTGGGGAGCGGGTTTGGTGTAAAGGGAGAAGTAGAAAATAGCATTGTAACCTCGCTTCATCGGCTTGCCAAATCTTTAGACGGCCGTTTGACATATGTTGTCTCGCATGGAGATCATCCTGAATTTTCGAGAACGGTTGATGTTGCGGCAATCGAAATATTTCAAACCGATGCGAAATCGTTCCGTGTGCAATTGCAAGAGTGGAAGGAATCCCATCCTGAACAACCTGTTTTTGTCGCCGGCTATGCCAGATATTCTGAGAAGGATAACAGGAACGGATACAGCGATCCGATGTCGCAGGAAGCGCAGGCACGCGGATTGTTGCAACGGTTCAATATCGTTAAAGAATTATTCTCGTCCGGCGGATTTATTTATACATTTAATGATTTTAGAAGTGATCGGATGATATTAAGTGTAAAACCGCTGACAATGAATATTCATACCTCGGGAATTGTGGAACAGGATCGGGAAAAAAAATCTGCATATGATGTCGTTCGATCAATGTATCTTGGAGAAAAAATTTCAGCGCTTCCAATCGGCACATTCGTTGCGCCATCGCCGTATGCCTATGTTATTACAGGGCTGGCATTGCTGATTATTGTCGCGTGGCTCATCAATGGAAACAGACGATACCGCGAGAGTACCCGGCGAGCGATTTTTAACTCATATAATTTTTTTGCCGATATTCGCGATCAGTTTACGCTGCCGCTTTTTCATACAACGGTCACAGCGGTTATTATTGCCGCGACATTTTCCGTTGTCGTGTCGAGTGTCCTGTATTATTTTCGGACAAGTATTGTTCTTGATTACATCGCATCATATTTCTTGTCTGATGGGATGAAAAAAATTCTTGTTGTTGTGGCATGGAATCCGCTACTCTGTATCGCATATTTGACCGGTGCCATGGTCGTCTGGTTCTTCGTTTTAACTTCTCTTATTCAATTATTTTCAATCATTACCCGGAACAAGATCAGGTTATTTCATTCGTATTCTATTGCTGTGTGGACGGCGTTGCCTTGGACGTTTTTTATTCCTATTGGAATGATCTTGTACAGAGTTCTTGAAAGTGAACAATACGTTCCGTGGATATTGATCCTTATCGGATTCATGTGTCTCTGGGTATTCTTACGAACATTGAAAGGTATTTCGGTAATCTATTATATCTACACGCCGAAAATGTACCTGATCGGATTTATAACATTATTCGTTGCGCTTGGCGGATTGTATGTCTACTGGAATTATACACTTTCGCTGGCGGCCTATTCCGAATTTTTTGTATCGTCATTTCTTTCATCTGTCCATTGATTCTTTAAATCATGTATCTCTCAAAACTAGAAGTTGTTGGTTTCAAATCCTTTGCAAACAAAGTTAACCTTTCGTTTGACTCCGGAATTACTGCAATCGTTGGACCGAATGGATGCGGCAAGACCAACGTCGTCGACGCCATCCGCTGGGCACTTGGAGAACAAAAACCGAGCAGGTTGCGAAGCGATAAAATGGAAGATGTTATTTTTAATGGAACCAAAAACCGCAAGCCGGTAGGCATGGCGGATGTTTCGTTGACAATCGAAAATACAAAAGGAATCCTTCCTTCCGAGTATAAAGAAGTTGTTATCACGCGTCGTGTGTACCGTTCGGGCGAATCGGAATATTATTTGAACAAGACGCTGTGCCGCTTGAAAGATATCAAAGATCTCTTCATGGATACGGGGATGGGTTCTGATGCATACTCCGTTATCGAACTGAAGATGATCGAAACGATTTTGAGCGATAAAGCTGATGAGCGCCGCCGGTTGTTTGAGGAAGCGGCGGGAGTAACAAAATATAAGGTTCGGAGAAAAGAAACATTCACGAAACTGGCGAACGTTCAACAGGATCTTACGCGCGTGAATGATATTGTGAAAGAAGTTCAGAAAGCGGTGAATTCGTTAGAGCGTCAGGCAAACAAGGCGGAACAATTCAATCATCTGTCACAGGATCTTCGGACAAAAGAAATTGTTCTTCTCGAACGCGAGTACGCTGAAATCATTCATTCCATCGAACCGCTGCGGTTAAAGCTTTCTACGGCTGTTGATGAAAAGAAAAAAATTACTGACGAGTTAAGTTCCGAAGAGACATTGCTCGACGATCTTCGAAATGAGCTTGCCGATCTAGAAGAAAAATTGAACGAAGTCCAGGTCGAGTTGAATGAGCATCAGCAAAAGATTAACCTTTCACAGCAAGCGCGCGTGAAAGCAAACGAGCGAACAATTTCACTGAATGAAGCTGTCGATCGTTTTGAAAAAGAAAAAGTCGAGCTTCAAGAGCAGCGCGCTGAACTTTCAAGCAGGACGGAAGTATTAAAGAAATCGGTCGAAGAAATTCATCTTCGGGTGAAAGAAGCGACAACGACGTACAATGATAAAAAAGAAGAACTTGATAAATTTACGTTCCAACTGGATGAAAAGAAAAATGATGTCAAAACAAGGCAGGAAGAAGTCATTGCGTTGTTGCATCAGATTTCATCGAAGCGAAATGAATATGAGCGGGCAAAAGCGCGTTTGGAAAATATCAACGGACGGTTGGAGTATTCGGGCGAAGAAACAAGCGGTTATAGGGAAGACATTGAAAAGAACCGTATGCTTGTTTCCGAGTTGACTGCCCACGATAAAGATTTACGCCGCCGGCACGCCGAATCGGAGATTCGCGCTCTGGATGCTGAAAAAGCAAAATCGCTGTTGCGGACTGAAATAGAGGCTGCCAAGAATGAAGAATTTCAACTTCGTTCTACCATTGATCGTCGGCGCTCACGTCTTGATTTCTTAAAAGGATTAGTTGAAAGTCATGAGGGATTTTCGGAAGGTGCGAAATATCTCATGACAAGTGCCGAATGGAAAGATGTTCTGCTAAACAGTGTTGCCGATTCAATGACGACCGATTCGAATTATCGAATTGCCGTTGAATCAGCATTAGGTGAATTTGCCAATTACATTGTGGTCAACACAATTGATGAAGCACATCGTGGAGTAGAAGCACTTAAGAATAATAATCATGGGCGTGCAACGTTTATTTGCCTTGAACTTATTCCGGCAATGTCTTCATCGCGCTCCCCGATGAACGAACGCGGCGTGATTGATTGGGCAAGGAATGTTATTACGTGTGATGCAAAGTATTCATCCTTGTGTGATTTTCTTTTTGACAACACGTTGATTGTTGAAGATGTTCACACTGCGAAGAAACTAGTCGTAAAGAATCCTGCCATGAGATGCGTAACATTGGATGGAGAATTGGTGACTGGCTCAGGCGTACTTCGCGGCGGTAGCAATCGTGCTGAAGACGGGGGAATTGTTGGGAAAAAGCAACAGATAGAAGAGCTGGCGGCGGAAGTTTCTGGATTAGAAAAACAATCTAACGAATTGAAATCCGAGATTGCTGAAAAAGAAAATGATTTCACTTCGCGTGATTTAAAACCGTTATTTGATGAAGCAAAAAATCTTGAGCAGCAAATGACGACGATCGAAATGCGCATTGCTCAAGTTGCCTACGAAATGAAGCGAATGGAAGAGAATGTTCAACGAAATGATGCTGATTCAGCCCGTCTTCATGAAGAAGCCAAAGTGTTGACCGATGAATTGAAAACACTTCAACCGGAAATTGAAGGTCTGGAAAAAAAGAAATCTTCGTCAGAGCAGCAGTCCGGCGCAGCTGCGAGCGAGCTTGAAACGATGGAAGTGATGTGGAACGAATTTTCCAAAATTGCCACCGATGCGCAGCTCGAGATGATGCGTTTGGAAAATGAAGAAAAAAATTCCGCGCTCGAACTTGAATATACGACCGCAACGATCAATAATATCAACAATACGTTTGCTCAGCGCAATTCGGATATTGAACAAGCAAAGCAAGAGATGGTTCGTTTGGATGAGCAGTTACTGTCGAATGAAAGTGAATTGAAGGATCTTGACGAACAGCTGAAAGAAATTGTTGAACATAAACGGATTGCACAAAGTGAGTTCAACAGCAAGCGAAATCATACGCACGAAATAGAATTGAAATTGAAGGATGCACGCCGTTTGCACGATTCATCCATGTCATTGTCACACGAATTAGAAATGAAAATTTCCGAAATGACGATGAAGTCTCAAAATTTGGTTGGAAGAGCGAAAGAGGAATTTGAATACGAATTAGCCCTTAAAGAATTCCCTGCTGACGAAGAATTCAATCTTGAAGATGCGCGCGAAGAAGTAAAGACCATTAAAGATAAAATCCGTTCACTTGGTGCCGTAAACTTTGCGGCATTCGATGAGTATAAGACGGAAAAAGAACGTCTCGAATTTATTTCAACGCAGCGCGATGATCTTATCGAATCGGAAAAGACATTGGTGCAGACGATCGAAGAAATAAACGCGACCGCTCAACGCGAGTTTCTCTCAACATTTGAAAAAATTCGTGAATATTTTATTTCGACGTTCAAAGGCCTCTTTGATGAAGGGGATGAATGCGATCTTCAATTGGAAAAAGATGTCGATCCTCTTGAAGCACGGATTGAGATAACGGCAAAACCGCGCGGCAAGCGCCCAACATCAATTGACCTTCTTTCTGGAGGGGAAAAAACTTTAACGGCGATTGCATTGCTGTTTGCTATTTATCTTGTAAAGCCGTCGCCGTTTTGTATTCTCGACGAAGTTGATGCGCCGCTTGATGATTCGAATATTGATCGGTTTGCACGCATCCTGCGAAAATTCAGCGACAACACGCAATTTATTGTGGTTACTCACAATAAGCGAACAATGGAAGCGGCAAATGCAATGTACGGCGTAACAATGGAAGAGCAAGGGGTTTCCAAATTGGTATCCGTTCGGTTTAACGAAAGCAAGGTCCGCACGAATTGAAGAATGATCTTTCTTATATCGTCTTCACCGATTTTGACGGGACAATTTCTGTCAACGATATCGGCGACGCAATGTTTGAACACTTTGGGAGCAAAGAAGAGTGCTGCAGTGTCTTTGATTTGTATCGTAGCGGAGTAATCACTGCCCGTGAATGCTGGAAAAGAGGCTGTGCGACTGTTCCGTCAATCACCGAAAGCGAAATCATATCGTTCGCGTTGGAACATGCAATTGATCATTGGTTTCACGATTTCGTTTCATATTGCTCCGGAGCGGGAATCCGCGTTGTCATCGTGAGCGATGGATTTGATTCGTACATCAAGCCTGTTTTGAAACGGGAAGGATTGGAATGGTTGCCTCGTTTTACAAATATGCTGCAATTCAATTCCGATGGATCGATGGAGCCGGTATTTCCGCACACCGATGCGACATGTGACCGATGTGCGAATTGCAAACGGAATCATGTGTTGACCAATTCAAGCGATAATCATGTTATCGTGTATGTCGGTGATGGTTATTCAGACCGCTGTCCCGCGGGGTTTGCCGATATTGTGTTTGCAAAAAATTCGCTGGTGAATTTCTGCGAAGCAAATAATATCACGTTTCACCGATTTGAAACATTTGGCGACGTGTTGAAGAAATTCCGTTCGATTGTCGAGAACGGAAAACCACGCAAGCGCAGAACTGCTGAGCTTGCTCGTAAAGAAATTTTTATGATGGAGTAATCCCTTGGACATTCGATTAAAAGTTTTTGAAATGCGCAGCTTTACGCCAATTCCGTTTATTATCGTGATGATATTGTTTGCCGCACCTACTATTGAATCATTGGCGGTAGGATTTGCCATTGCCATGCTTGGTGAGTCACTTCGTTTCTGGGGAGTTTCAATCTGCGGAAGCGAAACTCGAACAACGGGAGCAGTTGGTGCAACCAATCTTATTACCGACGGTCCGTTTGGCCATGTGCGAAATCCGTTATATGTTGGCAACATCATGATCTATGTTGGAATCGGCATTATGTCGAACGCGCTGTTTCCGCATCTTCAGGTCATTGCATTATTGTTTTTCATCGTTCAATATCAGTTGATTGTTTCACGGGAAGAAGAGCATTTGCAGAGTGCGTTCGGTGATGAGTACAAGCACTATCTTGAAAATGTACCGAGATTTTTCCCGCGGTTGATTCGATATAAGGGCGAGCATTCTTTTCATCGTTCACCCGATTTTAGACGAGGCCTGCGTTCGGAAACGAGAACACTGCAGGCATTTACTATTGTCGTTATTCTGATTCTTATTCGATTCTTTGCAGGATGATATGATTCAACGAGTGATGATGATAGCCGGCGAATCCTCCGGTGACGCGCATGGTGCAGAGGTGATTCGTGAATTGAAAATGCGTCAACCGAATATCGATGTCTATGGAGTCGGCGGCGACAAGATGAAACAGGAAGGGATGAGAATTCTTTTTCACGTACGTGAAATGTCGTTTATGGGATTTGTGGAAGTTGTAAAACATCTTCCGTTAATCCGGAGAGTTGAACGGCAATTAGAAAAAGAACTGCAAACAAATCGGCCTGATAGTGTTGTGTTTATCGATTATCCCGGATTTAATTTACGATTTGCCCGCGCCGTAAAGAAGTATAACATCAAGATGTTGTATTACATCAGCCCGCAAGTATGGGCTTGGAAAAAAGGGCGCGTTAAAAAAATAAAATTGTTGATTGATAAGATGCTTGTGGTATTTCCGTTTGAAGTTCCGATCTATGAACACGAACGCGTACCGGTGGAATTTGTCGGTCATCCCATTGTTGAAGAAATGCAGCACGTTCAATCACGTGAAGATTTTTTGGCATTGAATACGCTTGATTCGGCAAAGAAATTTATCGCCGTGATCCCGGGAAGTAGGAAACAGGAAATAGAAAATCTTTTTTCTGTAATGGTGCAGTCGGCGATCAATATTGCCGGAAACGAACGGGAAGTCGTTGTGGCGGTAGCGCCGGATCTTTCGATTGAATTGTATCGGCGGTACGTTCCATATGGTGCGAATGTGCGACTGATTCAACATGCGACTCATGAAATTATGAGATATGCGGAATTTGCTTTTGTGACATCGGGGACGGCAACGTTGGAAACGGCGTGCAGCGAAACGCCAATGGTTGTTGTGTATAAAACATCGACAATGACATATTGGATTGCCCGCCTTGTGGTGAAGATAAAAAATATTGCCTTGGTGAATATTGTTGCGGAGAAAACAATCGTGCCCGAAGTTATTCAACATGAAGCGACTGTTGAACGATTAACACGCGAAGCGACAACAATATTATCTTCTCCTGATCTTATGAAGACGATGAAAAACAATTTGCGCCAGGTGAAGGAGAAATTAGGGAAATCCGGTGCGTCGGTAAATGTCGCGAAAGCTATTCTTGCGCAATGAAAAACCGGTTAATTCTTTTTTTACTTCGTGTAGTGTTATGGCGGATAGTTTGGTTGTGGTGTTTTACATTGCGAATAACAAAAATTGGCGCGGAAGCGTTTGAATCGGCCGGATCATCAAATATGAAATATGTCGCGGCATTTTGGCACGGATCAATGCTTGTGGGTTGGTTTATGAATCGTCCGAGGGGAAAGGGAAAAATTTCAGCTTTAGTCAGTCAGAGCAAAGACGGTGAATATCTTTCTCATGTTCTTCAACCGTGGGGATATACGATGATTCGAGGTTCGTCCCATATTGGCGGGAAAGAAGCGATGCAGTTAATGACAGACTCCGTAAAGAACGGAAACAGTTTATGCATCACTCCGGATGGGCCAAGAGGTCCGCGCCATGAAATGAAAATGGGTGCTATTCGAGTTGCACAAAAAACCGGAGTTCCTTTGTTCCTTTGTGGAGTCGGAATGAAACGGAAAAAACAATTGAAGAGCTGGGACAAATTTGAAATCCCGTTTCCTTTTTCGTCTGTCGCAATATGTTACAGTGAACCGATTGCTGTTCCTGAAAATTATTCCGGCGATTCTCTGGATGCATTTAAGGTGGAGATAGAAAAACGGCTGTGCGAGTTGCAGCAAAAAGCGGAGTCAATGCTGTGAAACCATTGAAATGGCTTGCTCCGTTTTCATTGATCTATGGATGTATTGTTATAATTCGGAATTGGTTCTTTGATATAGGTGTGTTAAAAGTGACGGATGTCGGTGTGCCGGTAATTTCGGTGGGCAATATTACGGCTGGTGGAACGGGAAAGACGCCGATAGTGAGTTCTGCCGCTCGCGTTTATCGTTCGCTTCATAAAAAGACGGCAATCATCAGCAGAGGATACGGAAGAAAAAGCAGCGGGACTGTAGTTGTCAGTGACGGCACAAACATCAATACTTTGATGGAAGAAACCGGTGACGAAGCATCTATGCTTGCACAGCAATGTCCCGAAACAATTGTTATTGTTGATGAAAATCGAGTTCGCGGCGCGCGGAAGGCGATTGATGACTTCAATGTTGAAGTGATTCTTCTTGATGATGGTTTTCAACATCGATCGATACGGAGAACAAAAGATATTGTTCTTGTTGATTCGACACGATCACCGTTTGAGACAATGATGCTTCCGGCAGGATTTCGCCGTGAGCCGTTACGGAGTTTACGACGAGCAGATTGTGCTATTGTCACAAAGCTTGAGGGGATACCTGAGCGAGAGGAGATTTGGGAAAAAATTGATGGATTCGGAATTTCCAGGGGATTTACGAGTTCCGTAGAATGTACAGGATTAAAAAATATTACCAACGGCATCATGCAATCGTTGGAGATGCTTCGAGGGCATTCGGTCGTTATGTTTAGCGGAATTGCATCACCCGAAAATTTTTTGAAGTCTGTCAAATCCTTTGGATCGATAATAAAAAAAGATTTTCGTTTCCCCGACCACCATGTTTATCGTGAAAAAGAACTTGTAGAGATTATCGATGCGTATCATTCGCTGAAAGCGGACATGATTGTTACGACGGAAAAAGATATGGTTCGTCTCCAGCCCTTTTTACCGGTGTTTAAAGCTGTCCCTCTTTTTGCATTGCAAATAGAGGCAGCTATTCATCAAGATGCCGAGTGGAGAAAATTTTTAACTGAAGCGGTGCTATGAAAATTGCCGTAACAGATAATGGAAATGAAGGGAAGCGCAAGTTGTATCTCGATTGGCTGAATGAGCTTCATCCTGAGGCAGAAGTTTCCGTTATATCCTATAGCACTCATTCAGGTGACGATCTGAAAGATTTTGACGGAATATTGCTTACGGGCGGCGAAGATGTAAATGCAGAACGATCTCGCGCAATACCGAAAGAACTTGTCGGAATTCCGAATCTTGCTCGGGACGAGTTTGAATTAAAAGTGATCGACAGCGCGGTGAAACAAAATATTCCAATATTTGGAATTTGCCGTGGACTTCAGATTGCCAATGTATATTTCGGTGGAACACTTATTGCCGACTTGGAATTTTCAGGATTTAGAAAACATAAATCATCGGCAAATGAGCCTGAACATCGGCACAAAGTCCAAACCGTTGAAAGAACCATTGTCCAAGAGTTGGGTGGAACGCAGGGTGAAATAAATTCATATCACCATCAGGCGGTAGACCGCGTAGGAAATGAACTGATAGCGTCGAGTTTTTCCGATGATCACGTCGTGGAATCATTGGAATGGAAAAATAAATCAGGTCGCTCATTTTTACTGTTAGTGCAATGGCATCCCGAGCGGATGATGGATAAAAAAAATCCGTTTGCCGTTGCTATCGGGAAACGATTTATCAATGAAATTCAAGAATCAATTACTCTTAATTTAAAACCAACGCAGTGATGCGTTAATCATCTCATAATGGGCTGATGCCCGAAAGGAATAGTGTGCAATGAAACTATCCGATTATAAATATCCAGTACCGCGAAATCTTATCGCAAAAACTCCCGCAAAGCCCAGAGATCATGCGCGCCTGCTGGTAGTCAATCGTGCCGAGGAAACGCTTGAAGACAGACACTTTTACGACATCGTCGATTATTTTGAAAAAGGCGATTCGATTATCGTCAATGAAACAAAAGTGTTTCAAGCAAGATTGATCGGGAAAAAGGAAAAGACTAACGCGAAAATTGAAGTTTTCCTTCTTCGCCAGTTAGATCGGAAGAGCAATATTTGGGATGTCATTGTTGATCCTGCACGGAAAGTGCGTATTGGCAACAAGATCTATTTTGATGACGGCAATCTCTGGTGCGAGGTTATCGACAACACAACATCACGCGGACGCACGGTGCGATTCAATTACACGGGTGATTTTTTTAAGGTGATCGATAAAATTGGTTTGACCCCGCTTCCGCATTACATCAAACGTGAACCGACACCGAAAGATAAAGAATCATATCAAACGATCTTCGCAGAGCAAGTGGGAGCCGTTGCGGCGCCGACGGCCGGTCTTCATTTCACGAAGCAGCTTGTGAACAAGCTCGAAAAGAACGGGGTGAATTTCGCTTCCGTGCTGCTGCATATCGGACTTGGAACATTTCGTGCTGTCGAAGTCGAAGATTTAACGAAACACAAAATGGATTCGGAATATTTTGAAGTGAACGAAAGCGCCGTGAAGATCGTGAATAAGTCAATCGATTCGCGAAAAAAAGTATGCGTTGTTGGAACGAGCGCGATGCGCGCTGTTGAGTCCAGTGTTACTACGGAAGGACATTTGAAAGTTCTGCGCGGCTGGACCGATAAGTTCATTTTTCCACCGTATGATTTCAAGATCGCCGATAAGATGATTACGAATTTTCATATGCCGGAGTCGACACTGCTGATGCTTGTTTCTGCGTTTGCAGGGCACGATTTGACGATGCGCGCCTATAAACATGCGATCAAAAAGGGATATCGCTTTTATAGTTACGGCGATGCTATGCTCATTATATAGATGGATCGATGACACACTTTCTTTCACTTCAATTCTTTACGACACTCGTCGTTAACCTTATCGTCTTGGCGGTGTTTGGTTATTTGTTGACCCGCAAAGATTTGCTTGCCTATTTTTCCAAAGGCAAGTGGTGGTTGACGTGGTTATCGATTGCGATCATCACGTTGATGGATGAATTAACATCTATCTTTTATGCGCCGAGCGAAGCGTTTCGATTTATCGGTTTAAACGCGATCGCATTCATTGCTATTACATCGCTGCTTATTCGTTTTGTATCGATGCGAATGGTGGAGATTGCTGAGATTCTTGAATTTCACGGCATTAAAGGGGGCGGCGTTTATTCTTTTTCTTATCTGGTGCTTGGTCCGACCGTTTCATTTATCGCCGTTGCATCCATTATTGTCGATTATGTCTTAACGGCAAGTCTTTCAACGGTTAGTGCTGTTGAAAATGGAATGGGATTTATCCACTTAACAGCGGCAGGGAAATTTGTTTTCCAACTCGCAATCATCTGGTTTGTGGCATTCTTGAATATTTTGGGAATTAAAGAAAACGCTAAATTTACGTTTGGAATATTTGTTGTTGCGGCAGTTGTTCTTCTCAATTTGTTGACGTCTGGAATTTTCCATCTTGGCCCGCACAACTGGAGCGCAGTAGGTCAGAGTTTTACCAATATCACACTGGATCTTGATAAAGGAAATATTTTCCAGGGATATTTCTATATCATTATTGGAATCTCGAGCTGTATTTTAGCGTACTCCGGTATTGAGTCGGTCGTTCAAACGGCAAGTTTGGTGAAATCGTGGCGCGATGTTGGTAAGGCGTATATTTTCCTTGCACTCACCACCGGTATTTTTACTCCCTTGCTCGCTGCTCTTGTTTTATCATCCGATATCAATTTTACCGCTCATGAAACTGATCTTATTACTCAGTTTGCTAAAATGGTTGGTGGAATTCCATTTGGTTACGTCGTTGGAATTCTTGCAAGTATTTTATTGATGATGGCAGTAAATACGGCGTACGTTGCTTCCTCCGAGTTAATGGAGCGAGTTGCTCATCGGTATGGATTTCACTGGATAATCAAGACCAATAAAAGACAGTCGCTGTATCGGATTCATATCGCCAATGCAATCTTTTATACGTTCATCATTTATGTTACCGGTGGAAATCAGAAAATTCTTGCCGAGATGTATGCAATCGGACTGCTGGCAAGCTTCGCGATTAACATGGGAAGTTTGTTGATCTACAGATATTCCAAAGGAACCAAAGACAGCCGTGCATTCAATACATCACGCGTTGGTACGTTTATAATCTTCTTAATACTCTTCAGTTGCTTTCTCTATCTCGGATATCATAAACCGTACGGAACCCTGATGTGGTCTTCCGTTACCGCTATCTTTTTATTTGTGGGGATCCGCGTTGCACAAAAAAGAGCCCCTGAAATTAAACATATCCAGCAAACCGATCAGCCGTTGAATATGATTTTTTATCTCGTAGAATCGGAAGCGGAAGAAATTCAAATTTATTTCAGGCGTCCGAAAGAGAACGCGCCGCAGATCGATGATCAATCGTCTGCCTATATTAGTTTATACCATCCGCGGCAGGGAATCCCGGAGAAAGTCGCTCCGAATCATTTTCGGTTTGCAAGCCAGAATCAGTCGATCTATCAAGGAATGACGGAAATATTGTATGCGCTGGATTATGAACTTCCGCATAAAAAAATTACTGTCCATCTTGGATGGCCGACATCGTCGTGGTTTGATCGGTTGTCTATTGGCGTGATGATTTTCAGCGTTATGCATTTGCCGAAATTGTTCCCCCGTTTTAATTTTGTTATTGAGTATCTTGGTAAAGAAAAATCGGCGGGACATTAATGTTTGTCACAGTAATTATACCGGCAGCAGGCTTTGGCGAGCGGATGGGGGCGACAATCAGTAAACAGTTTTTACTGCTGGATGGTAAACCGATTCTTGCGCATACCGTGGAACGATTTCAACAATGTACCGCAATCAATGAAATCATTATTGCAACACAGAAGAAGTCATTTTCGGTGATCGAGGAGATTCAAAAAAAATATTTGCTCTCAAAATTACGGTCCCCCATTGAAGGGGGAGAGCGCCGCCAAGATTCTATTGCTAATGCATTGAAGGTAATTGATCCTCGGACAGAAATTATTGCAGTTCACGATGCAGTTCGACCTTTTGTGCATACGAAAGAAATTTTACAGTCCATCGAAACGGCGACATATTACGGAGCTTCTATTGTTGCCGTGCGTGCGAAAGACACAATGAAAAAAGCGGCAACGGATGGCCGGGTGGAAGAGACATTAAATCGATCGTCGCTGTGGAGTGTGCAGACCCCGCAAACATTTCGGAGAGAGATTCTTCTTGAAGCGTACGATAATGCAGCGAAAGAAAACATTACGGCAACCGATGATTCTTTTCTTGTCGAGAAAATTGGAATTTCTCCGATTATTGTTGAAGGAAGCTACGAAAATATCAAAATTACCACACCGGATGATCTGCTGCTGGCAGAATTGCTCTTAAAAAGGTTTGTTCAATAAATATTAGTCTTATTTAAGATTTGATTCAGTGCTTGCATCTGTCTGCTGGAATTTAGTATTTTTGTTTTAGAAAGTATTCATTGTCAAAGGGGACATTAGATTCATGGAAAATCTTGCCATCGTTTTATTTTTGAGTTATCTCATTGGCTCGGTGCCGACAAGTATTATTGCGACAAAATTGGCGAAAGCCGGGGATATCCGAAATTTTGGCAGCGGCAATGCCGGCGGGACCAATGTGTTAAGGATGCTGGGCTGGAAGATCGGCGTGGCGGTAATTCTATTTGATCTCTTTAAAGGAGCGTTTGCATCATATTATATTCCACAAATGTTCTGGAACCCAAATCCACTTCCGTTCAACAACGCAACTCCATTTCAAGATTACACCGTTGTCCAAATTCTTTGTGGCATCGCTGCAGTTTTCGGACATATTTGGACACTCTTTGCGGGATTTAAAGGAGGAAAGGGAGTTGCAACCGGAGCGGGAATAATTCTTGGATTGGCACCAGTGGAATTTGCTGTTGCGATCGGTGTGTTTGCAATTGTTTTTCTTGCGTGGCGGTACGTATCCCTCGGATCTATCCTTGCCGCGATGGCAATTCCGGTGACAATGGTTGTCCGCGAAAATATATTTAACGTCAATATTCAAGGATATCATACGCTTGTCTATTTTGCAGCGGGAATAAGTTTGTTGATCATCTTTACGCATAGAGAAAATGTGAAGAGGTTACTGGAAGGGAGAGAAAACAAATTGACAAGCTTTAAAGGTTCAAAACGTTCATAACATTGTTTTATTAATACTCTGAGTTCTCTATGCGTATTTCAGTTCTTGGCGCCGGAAGCTGGGGAACAACTCTTGCCATAGTTCTTTGTGAAAACTTTCGTGATGTCACGCTGTGGAGTTACCGTGCTGATCAAACGGAAGAAATGCGGGAACTTCATACCAACAAAGATTACTTACCTGGAACGATCTTACCTTCTCATCTTAAAGTTACACACGATATTCAAGAAGCTGCATGGAAAAAAGATATTATCGTAGCGGCAGTTCCGTCTCAATTCCTTCGAAACATCCTTAAAGATATTGCACAATTCGATTTACGGGAAACAATCATTGTTAATGTTGCGAAAGGAATTGAAAATAATTCCTTGATGACGATGTCCGAAGTAATGCTGGATGTGTTGGAGCACGAGAAAAAAACAAATATTGCCATTCTCTCGGGTCCAAGTCATGCTGAAGAAGTTGTTAAGAAAATCCCTACGGCTGTGGTGTCCGCATCGTTCAGCGGACGGACGGCAAAGATTATTGCGAACATTTTCAGCACACCGTATTTTCGAGTGTATGTTTCTGACGATATCCGTGGAGTTGAACTTGGTGGCGCATTGAAAAATGTTATTGCGATTGGCGCCGGTGTTGTTGATGGTGCCAGATTTGGCGACAATACGAAAGCAGCAATTATTACGCGCGGCATAGCCGAAATGACACGGCTTGGAGATAAAATGGGCGCGCTTCCCCGAACATTTTCGGGATTGTCAGGAGTCGGTGATCTTATCGTCACGTGTATGAGCAGGCACAGCCGAAATCGTTTTGTCGGTGAACAGCTTGGTAAAGGAAGAAAGCTTGATGATATTCTCAACGAGATGATCATGGTTGCAGAAGGTGTTGCAACGTGCCGGTCTGCTGTTGATCTCGCAAAAAAACACCACACAGAGATGGCGATTTTTTCTGAAGTGTTCAATATTATGTTCGAAGGGAAAGAGCCGCACCGTGCGACCGAAGATTTGATGAGCCGCAGTATTAAAGGGGAACATTAACAGTATCACTGCAGTATATCTTCACAAGAAATCCACGAATTATACCAACATTCCATTGATATGTTTTTTTCAAAATTATTTCAAAAATATTACCCTGTAATTCTTTTTGCCGTTTCTCTTGTTGTCGTCGAAAACATTGCTTGGATTATAGAACCAACCGTCTTTGGAAGTGTCATCGATGCATTTATTGATAAAGCGTCCGGAGAAAGAGAAGTGAAGCTGCTTATTCCGCTCTCGATTTGGATAGGCGTTTTTCTCGTCAATTCCGGTATCGGCGCGTTGCGGCGTGCCGTTGATCCGAAAATTTATCTGACAATGTTTGCTAACGTTGCGGTGAATGTCGCAGAGACTTCAAAAGAAAAGGGGTATTCTATCTCGAGAACAGTAGCGCGCGCGGATCTTTCGCGCGAATACATTCATTTTTTTCAGTATCGTCTTCCTGAAATTATTGAACAATCTATTGCAATTGGCGGAGCAGTAATTGCGCTCTATTTCTTTGATTGGCGAATTTCATTGAGTTGTCTGTTTATTGTCTTGCCGTTGCTTTTGACGACACGATTGTACATTCGCAAAGTCATGAAACTGCAATCTGATCTTCACGATACCAAGGAAGAAGCGTTTGATATTTTTGCAACGCAGAATCTGGATCAAATTAAAACATATTATCAGCGTATTGCGAAATCCGAGCGACGAATTGCTTATTGGGGAGCGATGAATTTTGGTTTTATTCGAATTTGTTTGCTGCTTATTTTTCTGCTGGTGCTGTACATTTCGATAGATATTGACGATTTCACCACCGGCAGTATTTATTCTATCGTCGCGTACCTGTGGACATTTGTCACATCGACGGAATATCTTCCTGAACTTCTCGAAAGTTCGACATCCATTCGCGATATTTCACGTCGGCTTGATGTTGAAGAGGAGTAAAGTGAAGTTAAAAAACTTCGCTTTACTGTTTTGGGTTCAATCGAAATTTAAATGGCACCGTGACCCATACGCTAACCGGTCCATTGTTCATAATTGCGGGAGTAAACGTCCACTGAACTGCCGCATCTAATGCTGCTTGATTGAAGATATCGGATGTCGATTTGCTTATTTCTGCTTTCTTCACTTTCCCTTCTTTTGTAATCCATAAGTTTATGTACACGATTCCTTCTACAGCGGCACGCCTTGCTAGCTCAGGATAAAGAGGATTGACTCGATTAATTGGGATTGGTGCTTTTTCAATCGGTTGAAAAATTGGCGGTGCTGTTTCTTCATCAACGAGTGTAGTGCCGTCAGGAATAACAAATGAAGTTCCGTTTGGATCGCCAATATCTTTTCCAATGTCGGCACTATTCATTTGAGTTTGATCGGCGATCGTTGCGTCCAGACTAATCGATGCATCGGGAATTGGAATTGGTATTCCTTTTTGTGCTAAACCAATTGATGCGACAGAAATATTTGGTACCGTGTAGGCATCGCCGATGGGCAGAGGTATTGGAATAACCGTTATTTTCCCTTTCCCAAAATTAGTCGGAAATTCGATCTGCTCTTTTGTTATGTTTGCGTAAATTTTATATGCCGCAATCAACGTCATGTGAAATAGGCCAGCGAGCAATAATCCGCTTAAGATATATTTTCTATAAAGATCTCGGAGTTCCAACACACCGTATGTCGCTGATAATGTTTTCATGATACTCTCCCGAAAAGATATTGTGTGCAAAATGTTTTACTTGTTCTTCTGAATTTTGTAGTTATCGTATTGAATCGATTTTTTTGCTTTTCGTAAATCCGAACTATCTTTCAATGTCTTTCCGTATGATTCTGCTCGTCCGATTTGCTCTCGCACAGCGTCCCCACCTGCCCCGGCCATTGAAGCTGCGGGAGAAGCTTTTAATAACGATTGTGCTTCGTTGAGATGTTGCTCCGCGGCTGCTTGGTTTCCGTCATCCATTGCTTTCATCGCCTGTTCAACCTTTTTTGTTGAAACAGCAATATCAGCTTTTGCTTGTGCCTGGAGATTCCGATGTTTTTCAATTTCCACATAATCACGAGTGTACTTTACGGTTGCGGCAAATGTCGGATATTCTTTGCTCAATTTATCACTTTCATATCGTAATGCTCCGCGTGCAACCGTCAGCGAACCTGTTCCTTCAGGAATTGAAAGTTCAATTGTGAATTCACGTTTGTCGTTTACGTACAGATCACCTACCGGAATTACTAACGAACTATGCTCACGGCTAAATTCGCATCCAATGATGTCATTCACTTGAACATTTTTTCCAAGAGCAATTGTGATTGTCGCATTCTGTGCAAGAACGGATGACAACATGTTCATTTCCTTCCGAACAATGGAGGAAAGAGTATTTGGCCGTTCAATGAAATAATAATTTCCGCCGCCATTTTCTGATAATCCCATCATCAAATTTTCATTATACTCTAGTCCAACACCCATTGTCGTGATAGAAATTGATTTGTCCCGATATTGCCTTGCCGTTTTATTCAATTGGAGGGGATCGGTAATTCCGACATTGGCAAGTCCATCAGAAAGCAGTATAACGCGATTTATATATTCACGATGGGAGTTTCTTTCTGCCTGGCGCAAACCTTCCATCAATCCGCCGCCAAGATTTGTTGAACCACGTGGATAAATTTCATCAATCAAATTTCTAATTTCGGATTTTTCTCTTCCAACTTTTCGTGCCGGCCGCAAGACATCAATTACATCATCATATACTACAACAGAAAGAATATCATCATATCGCAATTGATCGACTAACGAATTGAACGCCTGCTTTATATAATCCATTTTTCGTTCGTCCTCCATCGAGCCGCTGCGGTCTAGAACGACCGCGAGGTTCATTGGCCTCCGGTCTGGTTTGATATCGATGTTGGCAGTTGTTACAGTGAGTTGTAAATAGGCTCTCCCGCCTGTCTCGGAGATGAAGGGATAATTTAATTTTCCTTCTAATTCAATTGGTTGAATCGGCTGTTGCGGCATCATTCCCAATGCCATCACTGTGAAAAAAAACGATGCAATGAGTATTTTCATGGCTTCTCCTTTGGTATTTGTGGGCGGTTATTTGTAACTTTTGTTGTTCACCTTCTGCTTGTTAATGACATTAATTGATAAAAGGTAAATGAAATCCCCACTTTTCTTCCTTAATACTGACGCGCGCATTCTTGACCTGATGAAAAAAGGGGACGATGATGCATTGGTGACACTGTATGAATCCAATCGGAGAATGGTAGTCTCATTTGTCATAAGAAATAGCGGTACTGAGGATGATGCAGCAGATTTACTGCAAGAAGCGGTGATTATTTTGTGGGAAAGAGTGAGAGCAGGGAAGTTTGAATATTCTGCAAAGCTTTCAACGTTTATTTTTGCAACGGTGCAGAATCTATGGCGTCGTCGGCTGGCAAAAATGAAACGTGAAATCCCAACTGATTTAAACGATGATCCTGCAGTTTCGGATGCTGTTTCTCCGCTCGATGAAATGATTGACGATGAGCATTCAAAGAAAATTTCTGCAGCACTTGTTAAAATCGGAGAACCGTGTAAAACTCTTTTGATCTTATTTTACTGGGAAGAACAGTCAATGGATCAGATTGCACGGCAGCTTCACTTTGCAAATGCCGACACCGTGAAATCAAAAAAATATCAATGCAAAAAAGCATTGGAAAAGATATTAAGAGATGAATACCTCATCACCGCCTAACGGTGGGAAAAAATATTGGACAGATGATCCTGAATTGGTCGAGAAATATATTCTTGGAAATATTTCGCGGGAGGAACGGCTCCGCATGGATGCTGAAATTGCAGAATGTGAGCCGTGTAAAGAAAAACTCCGGATTGAAATGGAGATTGTTTCCGGGATAAAACGACATGGTCGGGATCATGCGAAATCAAAACTGCGGTCAAAGCTTCAACAACAAGAGCGAAATCAATTGCAGCGGTATAGTTATATCGGATTAGCGGCAGCAGTCGTTATTATCGGAATCGGGATTGGAGTATATCGGATTTGGTTTAATGATCTTTCCATGCCAAAGAAATTTAATCAGACGCAGATTGTTTTCAAGGAGCGACAGCCATTGACAGATTCACTTTCAACAACTTTGCAAAGTGAACCGAAGCAATCTGCCGAAAAAAAAGATGGCCATGTGCTGGCTGAAACTTCGCCTTCGACTCGCGATGCAGAAAAAGTGGCTGCACAGTCAGGTGCTATGAAAGATGAAAAAATACAAACACCAATTCCATCATCAACGCGGAGGTTGCAGCCGGCAATTGCTGCAAATGCAGACGGTGGAGAAACAAAGGAAGTTTGGGTGAAACCGTTTTCACAAAAAGTGTGGCTCATCGGCGCTGTGGTGATGGTTCCGCAGCAAGGAAATGAAGCCGCTCAGGGGATGGCACTTCAAGAAATAGACAAAGGACGAACTGAATCCCGGGCGATGAAAAAAGGTGCATCACACACACGAAGTTTTTCAATTGCCAAAGGTGAAGGATCTCAACAGATCGTTCTTCAACAGCGTCCGTTGTTTGAACTTCCTGCTTCGCGTCGGTCCAAGCTGGCAACGGTAAAGCATATTGAAACATTGATTGAGCATAACGAACGTGGACTCTATCTTACGATGTACAATGATAACTTGAATGAAAAAGAATTCCAAGAAGCAATCGTTGAAGTGACGCAAGGAGATTCATTGATTGTTACGCTTCAAGATCAAAAAATAATTTACAAACTGCCCGAAAGCTGGAATCTTCAAGAGCGGACATTATCCCGATGAATGAACTGCAATATGTGAAAGGAATCGGACCGGTTCGCGCCAACGCGCTGCGGTCAATCGGAATAGATTCTATTCAAAAACTGCTTTATTATTTCCCGTACGATTATCTCGATCGCTCCCGTATTACCAAGATCAAGGATCTTCCAAAATTTGTTGACGATGGAAATGAAGTTACCGTGATCGGTTCTGTCTTTCGTTCCGAAGCGAAATACACACGTAATAGAAAAAGAATATTTTTTTTGACGTTGAAAGATGAAACGGGTTACGTGACATGCGTCTTCTATAACGGCGTTGAATGGTATTTAAAAGCTTTTGAAGTTGGTGAAGTACTTGCGGTTTCTTCTGTCCCAGAATTGGATAAATACAATCGTGTGCAATTCATCCATCCCGAATTTGACCGGCTGAAAACGAAAGATGCCGAGGATGATACCGATTGGAATTCACTGCTTCATACCGGCGCAATCATTCCAAAATATTCTTCCTCGGAAGAATTGCGAAAAGTGGGTTTAGATAATCGCGGATTTCGAAGAATTATTCGAAATGCAATTCGATCAAATTTAAATTCGCTTACGGAACACATTCCGCGAGATATTCTTCAACGGAACACACTTCTTGATATTCATTCTGCTATTTCGATGATTCATTTCCCAAAATCGTATGGCGAAAATGTCCATGCCTTACGCCGTTTGAAATTTGACGAGCTGTTTTATTTTCAATTATTGATGGCGTACCGAAAGCGCGAATTAAAAGGTGAATTGACCGGATTAAAATTTCAACCGTCGCAAAAACTTGCATCGAAATTGCGCGAATCGCTTCCATTTGAATTGACCAAAGCGCAAACGCGTGTTATTCAGGAAATCCATAATGATTTGCATGCGTCAACGCCGATGAATCGATTATTGCAAGGAGATGTTGGGAGTGGAAAGACGATTGTTGCACTTTTTGCAATGTTGACGGCACTTGAAAATGGTTACCAGTGTGCATTGATGGCGCCGACCGAAATTTTGGCGGAGCAACATTGGAGAAGTATTAAAAATTTTCTTAAGGAGATCCCGATTAACATTCGTTTACTTGTTGGCGGGCAAAAGAAAAAATTGCGTGATGATGTTCTGGAAGATATTCGTCGCGGTTCCGCACATATTATCGTCGGCACACACGCATTGATAGAGGACAAAGTTCAATTTTCAAATCTCGGATTGATTATTATCGATGAACAGCATCGTTTTGGCGTTGCACAGCGGGCATTGTTCCGTGAAAAGAGCAAACACAATCCACATGTGCTTGTGATGACGGCAACGCCAATTCCGCGCACACTTTCGCTAACATTGTACGGTGATCTTGATGTATCGGTGATTGATGAACTGCCGAAGAACAGAATTCCGATCCGCACTGCTGTGCGGACTGATGCTGATAAAGAGAAAATATTTGAATTTGTGAAAGATGAAATCAATAAGGGGAGACAAGCGTATGTTGTTTATCCGTTGATTGAAGAATCCGAAAAAATGGATTTGAAAGCAGCAGAAAAAGAATATGTGTATTTGAAGGAAAAAGTATTTCTAACGTTGAAAATTGGGCTTCTCCATGGTAGAATGTCTTCTGATGAAAAAGATGATTTAATGCATCAATTTAAAAACAACGAAATACATATTCTTGTTGCGACAACGGTGATTGAAGTTGGCATTGATGTTCCCAATGCAACGATTATGATTATTGAAAATGCAGAACGATTTGGATTATCACAACTTCATCAGTTGCGTGGTCGAGTGGGACGAGGAGGAGCGCAAAGTTATTGTATCCTTATCACCAATAAGAATTTCAAGAAACAGCAACTTCAACTAACTTCCGATCGTGCTGCAGCACGAAAAGAAATTGCTTCAGTGGAAAAGCGGCTTGCAACGATGGTATCAACGAATGACGGATTTAAAATCGCCGAAGTCGACCTTGAATTGCGGGGTTCAGGGGACTATTTCGGAACGCGACAAAGCGGCTTGCCAGGATTTCGCGTCGCAAATATTGTTACTGACGCAGAAATTCTTTCTATCGCCCGTAACGAAGCATTCGATCTTGTCGCGCGCGATCCGCATCTGCGACGAACAGAAAATAAAAATGTTCGCAAAGAATTTGAATTCGTGTTTAAAGATTTACTCTCCTACGTTCGTGTCGGATAAAAAAAATTGGTAAAGAATTTTTTATCACTGCGCACAAAAATTTCTTCAGATCATCATGCCGTCAAAAACAATCAAAAATGATGTTTACCTCTTGACAACGCTGTATAATTCCGTATATTTGTATCAGTAGTTAGCGCTAATTATTTGTTCGTTGAAAGACAAATAAACCACTCTAAAAAAAAGTTAGAGGGCACAAAAAAATTATTCACGACGAACGAAAGGAATCCAAAAATATTTTTTTTTGGAACTTCTCCTGAATGGACGTAGCTTTAGTCTACAACGTGAAGAAGGAAGAAACTGAAATCGCTGAGAGCGACAGTCAACCTTCGAGTCTGACGCAGACAACTCACACACAAACGAAACTCTCTTCGAGCGTAGATGCATTTGCAGAGTGGGATACAATAGATACAATCCACGCTGTTCGCGATGCTCTCTCTCTTCGCCATCCCGTCACATTAATCGAAGCTGACAACGAGTGTTTTGAAAAAATTTCAAAACTTCGCCCTGAAATCGTCTTTAACATCGCCGAAGGACACTTTGGCGTTTCTCGTGAAGCACAAATTCCTGCTATGCTTGAGATGTTGAACATTCCTTATACTGGTTCTGATCCGTTAACTCTCGGAATTTGTCTTGACAAGTCCCGTGCGAAAGAAATTCTTTCATACTATAACATCCCGACACCCAAATTCGCTGTTATCTCGTCCTTGGCTGAGCTTCAAATGCTTTCATTCCCAATTCCGGCAATGGTAAAACCTCTCTTTGAAGGTTCGAGCAAAGGAATTTTTAATTCTTCACTTGTTCAAACCCGCACAGAGTTGTTCAGTCAGATCGAAAACGTGCTTGTGAAGTATGAGCAGCCGGCTTTAATCGAAGAATTTTTACCCGGAAGAGAGTTTACGGTGGCAATGCTTGGGAATGGAGATGATCTCCGAGTATTTCCTGTCGTTGAAATCAAATTCGACTCTCTTCCGCAAGGAGTCAATCCGATTTATTCGTTCGAAGCAAAATGGATATGGGACCAATCCGATAATCCATTGGAAATTTTTGAATGTCCTGCAAAGATTGATTCATCAGTGCAAAAAGAGATAGAATTGGTCTGTAAGAGAGCCTATAATGTTTTGCGATGTAAAGATTGGTCTAGAATAGACGTGCGGTTGGATAAAAATGGCAGGGCTAATATCATTGAAATCAATCCTTTGCCTGGAATTTTGCCGAAAATTGAGGATAATTCGTGCTACCCGAAGGCTGCCAGAGCGGCAGGATTGAATTATCAAGAAATGCTTAATGCTGTATTGGATGCAGCTTTATTGCGTTATAAACTTATATAGTATGGCAAAACCGATACACGTTGCAATTATATATAACGAACCAACCGTTGAAACCGACGAAGGACGCGTTTTCGCTTCCGAAATTGGTTTGAATCACTCGGATCATGTCAGTTTAAAGACTGCCGCGCGACAAGATGGAAAGATAGACCTATCTGAAGTTGGAGTGATTGAACAGAAGGAAGATATACAATCGGCTTTGCAATCACTTGGCTTTGAAACTTCGATGTTTAATATGTCCGATGACCTAGATAGGTTCTTGGCATACCTAAAGGCAATGCAGCCGGATATTATTTTTAATATGGTAGAATGTTTGGGCGACAGCGCAATTCATGAAATGCATGTTGCAGGGATTTATGAGTTGTTGAATTTTTCCTATACCGGTGCCGGCCCAATAACTCTCGGGACATGCCTCAACAAGGCTCGGACAAAAGAGATTCTCTCTTATAATGGAATTCCTACTGCGCGTTTCATGCTGGTAAAAGATGCAGATAAATTATCGCAAGATGATTTCACGCTTCGATATCCCATTATCGTGAAACCCAGTGCCGAAGATGCCAGCGTGGGAATAGAAAATAATTCTATCGTTAACAATTTTGCCGATCTCAAAGCACGCATTACCTATGTGATCGAAAAGTTTGTTGAGCCGGCACTCGTGGAAGAATATATCGAAGGGCGGGAGTTGAATGTTGCAGTGCTCGGGAATAATCCTCCGGTTGTACTCCCGATTTCAGAAATAGATTTTTCCGGATTACCGAAAGATAAACCGAAAATTGTAACATACGATGCAAAATGGATGGAAGGAACCGATGAGTATGAAGGGACAAAAGGAATTTGTCCGACCGATCTTCCATTACACGTTGAAAATGAAGTAAAGGAAATCGCACTGCGTGCATACAAATTAATGGGATGCCGAGACTATGCACGCGTTGATATCAGATTAACCAAAGAGAATAAACCGTTTGTGTTGGAAGTGAATCCCAATCCCGATCTTTCCAACGATGCGGGTTTCTATCGTTCTGCAAAAACTTCCGGATTGTCGTACGCTGAAATGATTGGAAAAATTGTCGGGTTTGCCGTTGAACGACATCCCAAATTTGCAAAGTAACGAAGAAGTGAGTCAGTTGAATGGTTGTTCGTGCCACCGAGCGAAAGGATTTTGAACAGATTCGTTCGCTTGTTATTGCAACCGATGTCTTTACACAAGAAGAAATCGATATTGCAGTCGAACTGTTAGAGATTTATTTGAATGATCCGGCACAAAAAGATTATGAAATGTTCTCGTGTGCCGAAGAAGATCGCGTGCACGGGTATATTTGTTTCGGACCGACACCGGCAACAACATCAACATACGATTTGTATTGGATTGCAGTTGATCCGACAATACACGGAAAGGGAATTGGTTCTCAGTTGTTGTCGTTTACTGAGAGCTATTTGAAATCAAAAAGCGGCCGATTGTTGATTGCAGAAACATCATCAACACCGAAGTATGATAAGACGCGGGCATTTTACGAACGAAAAGGATTTCAGAATCTCGCGCATATCAAAGAGTATTACAAACCGGATGATGATTTAATCATCTACGGAAAATATCTATAACAATATAAGGTGCTATTTTATGGAACTCTGGCAGGAAATGCTAAGAGCAAGCGTTGACAGCGGTAAAGACTTGGTAGACCGTTTTGGTTTTGAATCCGAACTTGCGGAAAAACTCAATACTCTCTTTCACACTCGTATTAACCCGTACTACTTAAGTCTCATCCGTTATCCGGGCGATCCGATCTGGCTCCAATGCATTCCCGATGCAAAAGAACTGGAAGAAGATGGTCTGCCGGAAGATCCGCTCGCCGAAGATGCCCATAGTCCGGTTCCAAGTATCACCCATCGTTATCCTGATCGTGTTTTATTTTTGACGACAAGTCAATGCTCGATGTACTGCCGTTTTTGCACACGAAAGAGAAAAGTCGGCGATTCGGGCAAAATCAGCATGAAGTATATTCAATCCGGATTGGATTATATCGCGGCGCATCCGGAAATTCGCGACGTTATTCTTTCCGGTGGTGATCCGTTAATGTTGACTGATACAATGCTTGAGAAAGTTGTGGCAGGTCTTCGCGCAATTCCGCACGTTGAAATTATTCGCCTCGGAACAAAAATGCCGTGCGTTCTTCCGCAGCGTATTACCGAAAAATTAGTGAACATGCTGAAGAAGTATCATCCGATTTATGTGAACACGCATTTCAACCATCCGTGGGAAATTACCCCCGAATCAAAACGCGCATGTGAAATGCTTGCTAATGCCGGAATTCCTGTCGGCAATCAAGCAGTGCTAATGAAAGGCGTCAATGACGATCCTGATGTCATGTTGGAATTAATGCGCAAATTGTTGGCAATCCGTGTTCGTCCGTATTATTTGTATCAAGCGGATATTACGAAAGGAGCCAATCATTTCCGCACGCCTGTTAGTGTTGGTCTTGAAATTATGGACAAGCTTCGCGGACATACCTCCGGTCTTGCAATTCCGGCGTATGTTATTGATTCTCCCGGTGGCGGCGGAAAAATTCCCATCCTTCCGCAATATGTTCTCGGCCGCAACGGGAATAAGATTATCATGCGCAATTACAAGTATGAGATCTATGAATATCCCGACGTGGAAGAAGAAGAAAAGAAACAAGTCGATCCGCAGCAGATCGAAAAGAAATACCTGCGCAAACGAAAAAGTGTTCAGCGGAAGAAAACATACAAACCGGAGCAAGTCGAAGTTCCGGCAAAGTAATCAGAAAAGAATTACTTCAAAACGCGGACTGGTGTCCGCGTTTTTTATTTTAAAGAGCTCGTTGCATTACCTAAAAGAAGTCAATACCTTTATACATTGGGGTTGAGGGATTCACGATAAAAAACTCTGTCAATTTAAAACTTTATGCCTAAATTCATTGCTGCTCTTGTTGGTTATTGTATTCTTCTTTACGTGTTACTCCTTGCCTCCTTCACACTGTACGAACCAATCCGAAGCTTTGATCTGCCAAATCTTCTCTGGTTTACACATTTAATGTTGCTCTATATCCACGAGGCAGGGCATTTGCTTTTTAGAATCTTTGGACGAACTATCACGATCCTTGGCGGTTCATTGATGCAGGCGCTCGTTCCGTTTGTGTGGTATGTTATTGCTTTGCGTGATGGTTCAAAACTTTCAAATGTTGCGCTTGTCTTTGCCGGTATAAGTTTGATTGATGTGAGTATTTATGTAAAAGATGCCGGTATGCTCCTGCTTCCGCTTATCGGCGGCTTAAGTAAAGCGCATCACGACTGGCTGAATCTCTTTCATATCTGGGGCGGAATAGAATACAGTTATATGATCGGCGAGATCATATTTTGGTTTGGACTTCTTGTAGGAATTGTTGGTATTACTAATGGAGTGAGGATCGCAATAACAGATTTTCGAAATACACCAATCACCATCCGATGAGAGCAGTTGTGCCGCTCATTGAAATCCTTCTGCTTTGGCAACGCTAAATCCTTTTGCATAACACAGGTTTGTGATGATTGTGAATCCCCAGTGTATATGCCAGAAGGCATTGAAATATTGCACACCCATTTGTAAAATGGCATTGCTAAATAAATGAATAAGAATCGTACCTGATGCGTTTA
Organism: Ignavibacteriales bacterium; assembly: GCA_037443785.1. Lineage (GTDB taxonomy): Bacteria > Bacteroidota > Ignavibacteria > UBA10030 > UBA8401 > JAQUOA01. The sequence continues at coordinate 112,474 of JBBINR010000005.1, forward strand.
AAAGAATTCCCGTAGAAAACCAAAACATTGGGATTGTTGTGATCGAAGGTTTTCTTCGAGCTAATTTAAAAAAAACTATTCCGGAAATAATAATGCAAAAGAAATTTGATAAAGGTAAAATTACATCACTGAACTTTGCAGGGTCTTCAAAATATAATTTATAGATCAACCATATGACTACATAGCCCATGGTGATATATTGAATTGCCTCTTTGAGGGCTCGACTTTTTGTCCAGACATAAAAGATAAACATGATACAGGCAAATTCAATAACCAGATGGTAGTTCGAGATGAACTGGTTATAGATCCCTAAACGGCCCAAAATAAATTCGAGAAAATCTGTCAACATGGTAAAAATACAAAACACGGAAAATATTTTCAATGAATAATCAAGCCGTTTCCATGCACGGATTCCGGCATACGCTGGTATGATATTAGAAACACCTGCAACATGTGCAAAAAAAGGAATTGTCATTGCTTGTTAATTTGGTTGTATCTTTTGCGGAAGAATCTGCGTAAAGGAAGTTTGTAACGAAGAGATTTGTTCCATCGATTTCCGCCGGTAAAAAATGAAACGAATTGAAACGTGAATGCAATGCTGTATCAATATAAAAAAAAAATGCTCAAAAAAACATTTCAATTGTATTTATATGATGATCCCAAACAGAAATGATTTCGTGGCCGAGCTGTCGTTGTTTCGTCATGCAATTTTTTTTACATTCCTTTTATGAAAATACCGCAAGAAACAATTGATCAAATTCGCGGTGCAACCGATATTGTTGAGTTTATTGGTTCATTTGTGCGTTTAAAGAAACGAGGGAAGGATTATCTCGGACTTTGTCCATTTCATAGCGAAAAAACTCCATCGTTTACCGTAAGCCCGTCCAAACAACTTTTTTACTGTTTTGGCTGTCATCGCGGCGGCGATGTTGTAAAATTTGTGATGGAATATGATAAAGCTGGTTACATAGAGGCACTTGAAACATTAGCTGACCGTGCCGGAATTGCTGTTACCCGAACGGAAGAAGCGTACGATTCAGCAAATGAAATTGAAAAGTTATACAACGTCATGTCATTTGCGGCGCGGACATTTTACCACAATCTTACAAAGACGACGGAAGGAGAATTTGCGCTCGACTATTTTCGGAAGCGTGGTTTTACAAGTCAAACGCTGACAACATTTGGACTCGGGTACTCTCTTCGCGGCTGGGAATCGTTGTTAAAAAAAGGTGAAGATGAGGGGATTGTTCCGGACTATCTTGAAAAAGTCGGATTGGTAAGGCGCCGCGATGATGGCTCATTTTATGATACATTTCGTGGGCGGGCGATGTTCCCAATTTTCAATGCCACAGGAAGAGTGATTGCGTTCGGTGCGCGCAAGTTGTACGATGACGATACGCTTGGCAAGTATATCAATTCATCCGAAACGCCTGTTTATCATAAAAGCAAAGTGTTGTATGGATTATCGCAGGCAAAAGATTCAATTCGTGAAAGAAATTTTGTCGTATTGGTAGAAGGATATGCCGATCTTATTTCTGTTTCTCAATCCGGGACAAAGAACATCGTAGCGTCGAGCGGTACCGCATTGACGACAGAACAAGTACAACTCATCTCCCGCTACACCAACAATATTACCCTCGTGTACGATGCGGATTCTGCAGGAGCGACTGCAATGATGCGTGGTGTTGACGTCATTCTTGAAGGAGGATTGGATGTTCGGATTGTGCGTCTTCCGGAGGGGGAAGATCCGGATTCGTTTGTGCAGAAAAATGGAGGAGAAGCGTTTGAAGAATTGCTAAAGAAAGCAATCACATTTATCGATTATAAAGCCAATGAATTTCAACGAACAGGAAAATTTGAATCCCCCGAAGGAAAAGCGGAAGCCGTACGGGTTTTGGTACAAACAATTGCCAAAATAAAAGATCCGTTGAAGCGGTCATTTTTTATTAAAGATGTTGCCGATAAATATGGATTATATGAATCTACATTATACGGTGAATTAGAAAAAGTAACTCGCCGTGTCCCTGAAAAATTTACCGCAACAGTACCGACAGAATCCGATCGTGAACAATTGGGTGGACAACCCGCCCCTGTTCCCAGCGATTTGCCAATTGAAGAGCGCGATATCTTCTCCGCTGTTTTTGAAGATCCGAAAGAAATTATTCCGTTTGTATTTAGAGATGTCTCGCCAGATGATTTTTCACATCCGTCGTCCAAAAAGATTGCGCATGTATTGCTAAGTTATTTCGACGAACATGGGGCTCTTGAAGTTAACGATCTGCTCGACCTTATTTCTGATGAAAGTACAAAAACAATTATCGCTAATATCGCATTCAATCGCTACCAGCTAAGTGATCGATGGAACAGCATCGGAAGCCGCATGAGCGATTCCCGATTATATGAAATTGCACTTGGTGCAATCAAGACAATGAAAAAGAAAAAGTTTGAACAGGAATTGAACCAAAATCGGTTACAGATGAAGAACGCATCGGTGAATGATCAGGATACGATGCCGTTTTTAAAACGCCAGCAGGAAATTTTGGCGAAGTTGAAGGAAGTTGACGGATTGAAATTGATGAAGGGATAAACATCGCTGCTGAACGTATGAGAAAAATCGCAATTATTTCAGATATCCATGGAAATTTTCCAGCCCTCCAAGAAATTGTTGCTGATATCCAAAGGAGAAATATCGATACGGTCGTCAACCTTGGCGATCACATCTCAGGACCATTGTGGCCCAAAGAAACGATTCAATTTTTGATGGGACAACCTTGGATTCATATTTCGGGAAATCATGATCGACAGCTTGTCTCCGTACATCCTGCAAAGCATGGCGAATCTGACCGATATGCATATCAATTTTTAACTGATGAAGAAAAACAATGGCTGGCTGCATTACCGAAAACCATAAATCTTGAAAATGAATTTTTTTTATTTCACGGGACTCCTTCAAGTGATTCAACATATCTTTTGGAAACCATTGAACGCAGAAGAACACGGCTGGCAGATCAAAGAGAAATTGATGAACGGCTTAAAGGTGAAACAGCTTCGTTGATGTTTTGCGGGCACACGCATATTCCACGAATTGTTACAACGAAAAATAATTTTGCAATCATTAATCCGGGAAGTGTTGGTTTGCAAGCATACGATGATACTGTCCCTGAATTTCATATTGTTGAAACCGGCTCGCCTCATACTCGCTATGCGGTGATTGAATTTCTGAATGATACTTGGCGAGCTGAACAGATTGCTCTTGTGTACGATCATCGTAAAGCAGCAGAACAAGCGCGAAAAAATAATCGTAAGGACTGGGAGATTGCATTGAGGACCGGAAGAATGAATGAATAGTGAAAAAACAAAAAACCCGGATTCATCACCCGGGTTTTGTTTCACCACACTAAAGATTTTACATCTTTGCAATTACCGCATCGCCGAACTCAGAACATTTTACTTCTTTTGCTCCTTCCATCTGGCGTGCAAAATCGTATGTAACATTTTTTGCAGCAATTGCACCATTCAATCCTTTTAAGATTAAATCAGCGGCTTCAGTCCAACCTAAGTAGCGGAACATCATTTCACCGCTCAAGACCACTGAGCCGGGGTTAACTTTATCCAAGTTTGCATACTTCGGCGCGGTGCCGTGCGTTGCTTCAAAAATTGCATGGCCGGTGATGTAATTAATGTTGCCTCCGGGTGCAATGCCAATGCCGCCGACTTGTGCGGCGAGTGCATCGGAAAGATAATCGCCGTTTAAGTTCAAAGTCGCAATCACATCAAAATCTTCGGGGCGCGTAAGAACCTGCTGCAACGTGATATCAGCAATAGCATCTTTAATAATAATTCCCGCGCCTGGTTTCCCTTCGGGAATTTTGCACCACGGGCCGCCGTCAACTTCCACCGCTCCATAAAATTCTTTTGCCGTCTGGTATCCCCAGTCTCGGAAGGCACCTTCGGTGAACTTCATGATGTTGCCTTTGTGAACGATGGTAACACTTTTCCGTTTATTTTTAATTGCATAGCTGATAGCACTGTGAACAAGACGAACGGTACCTGAATAGCTGATCGATTTAATTCCAACACCGACTTTTACATCACTTGGAAAATTTGGCTGTCCAACAAGGTTCCAGAATGCTTCCGCTTTCGCTTTTGTGCCGAACCGAACTTTGCCAAATTCTTTCGGAAATTCTTTTTCGAGAAGATCCAAAAATTTTTGAGCTTCCGGTGAACCGCCTGGATATTCGATGCCGGCATAAATGTCTTCGGTATTTTCGCGGAAGATTACCATGTCAACTTTTTCCGGATGTTTCACGGGTGACGGAACCCCGGTAAAATATTGAACAGGGCGAAGGCATACATACAGATCCAGCATTTGACGAAGAGCAACGTTCAATGAACGAATCCCGCCGCCCACCGGTGTGGTGAGAGGGCCTTTGATCCCGACAAGGTATTCCTTGAATGCATCGACGGTTTCATCAGGGAGCCATGTTTTTAATTTGTCGAACGATTTTTGTCCGGCGAGAACTTCTCTCCATTCGATTTTCTTTTTGCCGCCGTAGGCTTTTGCCACTGCTGCATCCATGACACGAACTGATGCACGCCAAATGTCCGGCCCGGTGCCATCACCTTCAATGAACGGAATAATTGGATGATCCGGGACGGCGAGTTTTCCATTTTGGATTTTTATTTTTTCTGCCATTAGCTTTCCTTTATTTTATTGACGGAACACCTATCGGTTTGATGGGTTGCCCCTTGTGTATTATGAAATATTTGCGCGAATTTTGTCAGCGACTTCTTTCATCTGCCCTTCGTTGTATTTCTTAAGATTATGAGCGAAGGAAACGTTGTCGTTGGGGTAGCGGGGAGTCACATGGATGTGAAAATGATGAACCGATTGTCCTGCAATTTCTCCGTTGTTGGAAAAGAAATTGAATCCTTGAAGTGTAAAAGTTTTTACCAGGGCTTTGGCAATTCGCTGCGCCACGGACAATAATTCTCCCAACTCCTGTTCGGGAACATCTAAGAATGTTTTGTATTCTTTCTTTGGAATAATAAGAGCGTGTCCGTAGTGAATCGGCATAATGTCGATAATGGAAATGACGTTATCGGTTTCATACAGAATTTCAGCGGGAATTTCGCGGTTGATGATTTTAGTAAATATGGTACTCATAATGTTCCCATATAAAAGTAATTATTGAAAGTAGTCTTCACTGCAGTTTTAAGGGACACAGTGTGTAGAAGAAATTAGAAAAAGAAGTGGAGAATTTAAAGAGAAAAATCTCTATATTTCTGAACCAAAAAAGTTTATGTCCCACCAAATTATCGAGGCAATCATGAAAAAGAACATCATCTTCGGAATGCTGATCCTGAGTGCAGCATCCTTAGCATTGATGGGGTTTCAATGCTCATCCGCGGAAATGACCAGCGCTAAACTTTATGTCCAACGCAAAGAATATCAAAATGCAGAAATTCAACTGCAAAAGGAGTTAGGAAAAAATCCGAAGAACGAAGAAGCATGGTTCCTGCTCGGTCAGATTAGAATCGAATTGAAGAATTACAAAGGAGCAAAAGATGCATTTGTGAGTGCATTGGCTATTGCACCGACGCATAAAAAAGAAATCGATAATCAAACCATCGGAATGTGGGGGCGCACGTTTAACGACGGCGTTGAAAAACTTAATAAAGCAGAAAAGCCTGAAGATTTTGACGCAGCAATTGAAGCGTACACGTTGTGTGCGTATTTAGAACCTGACAGCGCGATCAACCAGCAAAATCTCGGAATGGCCTATTATCGTAAAGGTGACTTTGAAAGTGCTGTTGCACCGTTGACCATTGCTTTTGAAAAAGGGAAATCGATTTTTGCGGTTAAAATTCTCTCTAATATGTACATGAATCGGGCGAACGACTATAAATCAAAATTCACCGAGCAAAATCGCGAGGCGATGGAAACGAAGAAAAATCTTGAGATGATCCGTGAAAAAACCAAGGCTGCTGACGTAAAATATTATATTGGTCAACCGGAGTCGGTAAACAAAGAGACCAAGGGGAAGGGAAAGAAGGAAACTGTTGTAAAAGAAATGTGGTCTTATCCGAAATATAATCTTGTTGTTACCGTTGCTGATGATATCGTCACCGACGTGAAATATGCAACACCATATATAACGCCAATCGATTCATCAAGTCAAAAACTAGCAGTGAAAGAATTCGACAAAGCGATTGAAGTATTGAAAAAGGCAATTATAGCATATCCGGAAGATGCTGAAATTTCGGAGAACTTGATGAATGCATTTATTGGAGCTGAACGAAATGAAGAAGCCCGAGAATTGCTCGTCGCACGCGTTAAAAAATTCCCGGACAGCAAGTATGATCGATACAATTACGGTGTCTTTCTTTTGAAAGACAATGAATTCGAAAAATCGGTTAATGAATTCAAAGCCGTGCTTAGTCTCGATCCGGCATTTGGTGCCGCAACGTACAATCTTGCCGCTACCTATGTAAACTGGGGTGTCGCCGAACAAGATCGATTAAAGAAGGAAGGAAAAGAAGGGGATAAATCGTATCAAGAAAAGTTTAACTTGGCAATTCCCTATCTTGAAAAAGTGCTCGAAGAAAAACCAAATGATATCCAGATATGGGAGTTGTTGGGCCAGGTCTATGCAAATCTTGGAAACAGCAAGAAGGCAGCTGAAGCATATGATAAAGCAGATTCTATTCGTCAAGGGAAAAATTAATAATGTTTGACCGCCGCGCTCACTGTGAGCGCGGCAATTTTTTTACAGGAGTAATAATGAGCAATCAACCACCACAAGGGCAGCAGATCAATATTGAATTAAACGAGAAAGAAGCAGAAGGAATTTATTCGAATCTGGCAATCATTACTCATTCACCCGCTGAATTCGTTATCGATTTTACAAGAATACTGCCGGGAGTTCCGAAGGCAAAAGTTCATGCGAGAATTGTGATGACTCCACAACATGCAAAGCTTTTGTTGAATGCTCTGAAAGACAATATTCATAAATTCGAAGAAAAATTCGGTGAAGTAAAAATCTTAGGGGAAGATCTGCCGAATCCTTCATACGGCTTTCAAGTTCCTTCAAAAGAGGAAAAAATCCATTAATCATTGAAGGTATCATCCTTCTAAGCACGTACCTCCCTCTTAGAAAAATCTAATCTCTTTTTGTGATATAGGAAGTTGCCTTTGTTGAGAGGCACAAGTACCTTGCTGGTGTTCTTATTTCATTATCCTATCGGAGGATCTATGTGGTTTTTACGATCGAATCGAAAATGTAAGTCAGTGTTGCTCACTGCATCGATATTTTTCCTGCTGCCATTCTCATATAATTGTATCGATAAGCCGCTGACACCTAAAGCGCCTTCATGGGACACTCAGTTGACGATCCCTCTTCTGGAAAGAACGTATCATTTCGCAGACCTCATTACAAAAGATTCTGCGCGTTTTGTTACGGTCAATAATGAGTTGGTCTATCGTCCGTCGAAATTAGATAATAAGCCATCGCCGATCAAAATCCAAAGCTTGTCTCCTGTTTCAGCATTATTTAACAGGCAGTTGGGAATCATACCTCTTACCGCCGTTACGCTGCCAGGCCTCGATTTATCGTTTCAAGACTTAACAGGGCAATCTCCGCCGGCATTGCCGTGGCCCGGGCCTGAAATCTCGACAAATCAAAACAGAGAATTGATCAGTGACACTGCATCATACGATTATATTATTTACGAACAAGGTGCGATGACGATAACAGTCACCAATACATTTAATTTCGATGTGACATTTGCACCGGGTGGAATCCAATTAGTTGACACGACTGTTGTTCCTAACGTGATTCTTGGAACATTCACCATCGGCGCCATAGCACAAAATGGATCTGCACAATCGACCATTTCTCTTGACCGGGAAAAAGTGGGTTCATTGCTGAGAATGAAATTTCAATTTCAAACGGTTAATATGACCGGTAAAACTATTAATGCAGGAAAAATCAGTGCCGCCATTTCAATTACAAAGGACGGTACGCCGGGAAGTAATCCGACATTGGCTGAATCAAAGATGAAATTGTTGAGCGCTTTTTATGTACCGGTAACTTCGATTCAAGATTCAGTGCATCAGATGGATAACGCTCCTGTTCCAGTGGCAATTAAAGATGCAGAGTTTACGTCCGGTGATTTTGATATCGTGATCAACAATGCTATCCCCTTTGATGTCATCGTCGGATTTAATCTTCGAGAGTTTGTCAATAAAAATACAAATCAATCGTTCAAGTTAATCGATCAAGGAACAAAACTCCCGAGTGACTCTGTCACAATTGCGGGCGGACAAAATTATACGATGAATGTCCAGATGAAAGATTATAAACTTGAAGCGCGTCGTGCCAATGGCGGGACCGATACGTTGACAAGCGGTATCCATTTTTCTCTGAACATTAAAACCCTTGTTCAGTCCTCAACGAAGAAGGTTATCAAAAAAACAGATTCTGTATTGGTCGAAATTCGTCCTGAACAGATTGCCGGCGTTAATCAACCCTATGTGATTGACAAAGTGAATGGGAAAATTCCCCCGACCGATGTTAACATCAATCAAAGCGTATCGGCGGGAATCGGATCGTCGACTGATAAATTCAGTGCAGACAGTATTAAATTTGACGGTGCACAAATTATCTTGAAAATTTTCACAAAGAGTTTATTTCCGACAGATTTAAAATTTGATGTCATTGGAATAAGCGATGGTGTTCTCGGACAAAAACTTTCGACGCCTGTCGGCACCGGAAAGAATTCCAGCCCCGATGGTGTAAGTTATCGGATTTTCCGCGGCGATACTGCGAAGATTATTTTCGATAAAGATCATGCAGATGCGAACGGGAAAACGATCGATCAATTTCTCAGCAGCTTTGTCAAGAACGGAAAATTTTCTTTTCCCGACAGTTTCCGCGTTACGGGGCTTGCACGGCTTGAACCGCAGGATGCCTACAATGCCGATAGTATCGGTTTTGTTCAGAATAACGACAGCGTTTTTACGTCGCTCGAATTTTCATTCCCGCTCAAGATTGGAATTATGAATGGTTCGTATAAAGATACGGCCTCTATAGCGGCAAACGTTTCTGATACTGCTCAAATTAATTTAATCAAAGAAGGAAAAGTCTATTTTGATGTGTTGAGCACGTTTCCTGTTGGCATCGATGTTCGTACAAAACTTTTACAGGCAGATCCGTTGGATTCCACGAAAGCAAGCTCCAATGTCGTGTTGATTCTGGACACGTTGTCTATTGCAGGTGATGGTTCGCCGAACAGATCGGGGGTTCAATCTTTCACGTTCATGACTCTCACAGGAGACCAAGCAGTAAAACTAAATCAAGCGAAGTTTACAGCAATGGATCTTCGTTTGGGCACAGCATTGAATAACGGCAGCACTGCAGTTTCGTTCCGAAGAACTGACAGCATCGTCGTAAAGTCGTTTGCTAATATTAAATTTAACGTCGATCTCGATCGACTCAATAATAAAAAATAACCACCCACCTAAGGGAGAAAAGCACATGAATACCATTTTACGTTCGTCGCTTGTTGTTATCCTGCTCAGTGTGGTTATAAGTACTGCACTGTTTGCGGGTGATAAATCTTCCGCCCGTCTTGTCGGAATGGGGCGCGCGTTTACGGCGTCATCGCGTGGACTTGATGCTGTTGGAGTCAACCCTGCGAACTTGGCATTGAACGACCGTGATGCAACAGTAACGTTGAATCTGGTTCCAATTGGATTCAGTATTGGCAGCGACCTGTTCAACTATAAAATCTATAACGATTTCTTCACAGGTGTTCCAGATCCAAATGATCCGAACAAACGTATTGGAAAATATCTTACTGATCAGGATAAGAAGGATATTCTGGGATTATTTCCGGCTGGAATTGCACGCACCCAGATGGATTTTGAAATCGCACCTCTCGGACTTTCATTCCAACTTGGAAATTTTGGCTTTGCGATTGTCCCTTCGATTCAAACAGCATTAAATATGGATCTTCCCGAAGGTTATATGAAACTCTTGCTCAATGGTTTTGAAGAAGGTGGCTCAACATATGATTTAAGCGGCACCTCTATAAGTTCATCTGCCATTGCGGAAGTAAATTTTTCGACGGCTTATATGCTTCCGCTTCAGCTGCCTGGTGTCGAAGATATTTCTATTGGTGTTGGCGTAAAATATCTTGTCGGGCTGGCATATTCAACAACGGAACGGTACAATTCGTCTATCCAGACGACTGATATTGTAACATATACGAATCCGAAAGATGGTTCTGTGTCAAAACTTCCGAGAGCAATCAATGCAAATTTTGATTTTATGCAGTTTGTTGCAATCGATACCGCCGATAATAAACCTGCCGGATCGGGTCTCGGTTTTGATATTGGCGCTTCGGCGATGTTGTTCAATTCTGTCCGTGTGGCTGCCAGCGTTACTGATATCGGAAAAATAAAATGGGATAAAGCGACAAAAGCAATCGTTGGAAATTCGAATATTACGATGAAAGGAGCTGGTGATCAAGCGGGTCAAGATTCTCTTTCCAATGCTTTTAAGGGAAAAACTGTTGATACGACGGCAATTGAATACAGTCTTCCGACGGCAATTCACATTGGTGCAGAAATAAAAGTCGATGATATCATTGAGGCGTTACCGTTTCGTTGGATTGTTGCGGCCGATATTCACCTTGGATTAAACAATGTTCCCGGTAATACGAAGATTCCGCAATTTGCCTTTGGAACAGAACTTGACCCATTAGCAGGATGGCTGCCGCTTCGAACGGGAATTTTAATCGGGGGCCGTGACAGATTCGCATGGTCTGCAGGATTTGGAATTCACCTTGCGAATACATTCGATATCGATTTTGCAACGCAAAGTATTGCCATTCTGACCAATCCGGATAGTTTCCGTACGGGGTCAATTACGTTGGGAATGAGATTCAGGTTTTAAGAAGGAGAAACTACTCAACCCTTCAACTGCCTGCCAGAGCAGTTGAAGGGTTTTTTATTTTAAAGAATGTAGCGGCTTAAATCCTTATTCGTGACGATGGTGGAAAGTTTTTCTTCAACTTTTTCTTTCGAGATAACGATTTTCTTTTTTGTGATTTTATCCGGAGCGTTGAACAGGATATCATCGAGGAGGGAAGTTAAAATTGTGTGCAACCGACGTGCACCGATATTTTCCACTTCTTCATTTACCTGCGACGCGATTCGGGCAACTGCTTTAATCGCATCTTCTGAAAAAGAAATCTCAATATCTTCGGTTTTTAAAAGTTCTGTGTATTGTTTTAGCAGCGCATTTTGCGGCAGCGTCAGTATTTTTATAAAATCGTCCTCAGTTAAGCTTTTTAACTCGACACGGATTGGAAATCGTCCCTGCAATTCAGGAATAAGGTCGGATGGTTTTGCGACATGAAATGCCCCGGACGCAATAAATAAAATATGATCTGTTTTTATCGGCCCGTATTTTGTTGTGACTGTCGAACCTTCAACAATAGGAAGAAGATCACGCTGAACTCCTTCACGGGATACATCAGGTCCGGCAGAATTGCTTCCACGATTGCCTGCAATCTTGTCCACTTCATCAATAAAAACAATTCCAGAATTTTGGACACGATTTGTTGCCTCTTTAATGACGGCATCATGATCGATTAATTTTTGCGCTTCTTCCTGGATAAGAATTTTTTTTGCCTCTCCAACACTTACTTTTCTTTTTTTCGGTTTTTTCGGAAGCATTCCGCCCAGCATCTCCTGAATATTGACGCCCATCTCTTCAAGGTTAATTGGACCAAGCACCTGCATTGAAGGGAAATTATCAGAAAGTGTATCAATCTCGATCATCCGTTCATCCATTTCACCCTTTTTAATTTTTTCTCGGAACCGTTCTCTTGTTTTTTCATTGAGATCTGGGTCAGGTGAAGATGAGTCCGCATTGAACCCCGGTGTTGGTTTTACAGACGGAATAAGAATATCTAAAATTCGCTCATCGGCTTGATGAGCAGCTTTTTCTTCAACCGCAGAAGTTTTTTCAGAACGTACCATTGCCACGCCAAGTTCGGTCAAATCGCGGACGATTGACTCAACATCTCTTCCAACGTATCCTACTTCGGTAAATTTTGATGCTTCAACTTTGATGAATGGAGCATTGGCAAGTTTTGCCAAGCGACGCGCGATTTCTGTTTTGCCGACTCCGGTAGGGCCGATCAGAATAATATTATTCGGCATGATATCTTCCCGCAGCTGATCGCTCACTTGAAGCCGTCTCCATCGATTTCGTAAAGCAATTGCAACCGATTTTTTTGCATCATTTTGGCCAATAATATACTTATCGAGCTCTTGAACAATTTGCGTCGGCGTGAGTTCGTGAATTGTACTATCGTTACTTGAAATTTTTTTTGTCATAGTTATCTTGGAAAATAAAACCAATCGTCGGCGCCGAATGACCCTACAGTTCTAATATTGAAATATTGGCGTTGGTGTAGATGCAAATTTCGGAAGCCGTTTTAAGACTTTCTTCCACAATTTCTTTTGCAGAAAAATTGGTGTGTTTGACAAGCATTCGCGCTGCGGCAAGAGCATAACTTCCTCCTGACCCGATCGCAATAATTCCATCATCGGGAACGACAACATCTCCGGTTCCCGAGATAACAAACGTACTGTCTTTCGCCAAGACGCCGATCATTGCTTCGAGACGGCGAAGATATTTATCCATCCGCCAGTCTTTTGCAAGCGCAACGGCAGATCGTTCCACATTTCCTTGATACATCTGCAGTTTTTCTTCAAATCGTTCCATCAATGTAAAGGCATCGGCAGAAGCACCGGCAAATCCGACGAGCACTGTGCCATTGTAAAGCGAATGGACTTTTTTTGTGTGATGTTTCATCACGATATTACCGAGCGTTACCTGGCCGTCGCTGCCAATTGCTGATTTTCCGTTGCGTGTAAGGCCGATAATAGTGGTTGAGTGAATTGTTGGTTTGTCCATAATTTTCTGCTAAATAGTACGTCGGAGGCGGGCGACAGGAATCATCATCGACTCGCGGTATTTTGCAACAGTGCGCCGTGCAATGTTGTACCCTTTATCTTTAAGAATCGTGGCAATCTCTTCATCGCTGAGTGGTTTTGATTTGTCTTCTGATAAGAGAATTTCCTTAATTCGTTCTTTTACTTCTTTATTTGAAACATCCTCGCCGCTTTGTGTGCTGATTCCTTCGCTAAAGAAATGGCGAAGCTCAAAAACGCCAAAATCAGTCTGCACATATTTTCCGTTGACGACACGGCTGATGGTCGATATATCCATACGGATAATTTCGGCGATATCTTTATAAATAAGCGGTTTCAATCCTTCACCGACGTCAAAAAAATCTCTCTGTTTATCCACGATTGCGTGCATGACTTTCAGCATGGTTTCACGTCGCTGATAGATTGATGCGATAAACCATTTTGCCGCATCAAACTTTTGTTTTAAAAATTGTTTTGTATCGGTGCCGACATTTTTGTTCCGACGCGACATCAATTCCTTATAATTCCTGTTGATCCTCAGCGGCGGGATATTCTTATCGTTGAGTTGAATGATAAAATTATCTTCATCTTTTGTTACGATGAAATCAGGCGTCAGATAATTCTCTTCCATGCTGATCGTCCCTTCACCCGGTTTTGGATTCAGGTGGAAGATCAGTTCAAGCACATTTTTCACAGTATCTAACGGAATGTTCATCAGTTTCACGATCATTTCATAATGCTTTTTCGTGAAAAGATCAAAATGATCTCTGAGAAGTTTTCGTGCAAAATCAACAAGGTCGTCTTGTCCTTTGACAAATTCCAACTGTACGAGTAAGCATTCCTGAAGCGTCCGCGATCCGATTCCAGGAGGTTCGAGCCGTTGGATGATCTTTAAAATCTCTTCGACCTGTTGAAGACTCAAATGCAGTTTGTTCGAGAGATTAATATCGTTTACAATAGATTCAAGATCGCGGTGAAGATAACCATCCTCATCGATGTTGCCAATCAATTCTTCGGCAACGACCAAGCCCATATCTGTGACTTCAGCAAGCCGGAGTTGATCCACTAATTTTTCTGCAAGAGGCGTTGTTGCCGCAATGGGAAGTTCGTCTTGTTCTTCATCACTATTGTTATTGTTTGAGGATTCACTTTTCCGGGAAAACGTCTCATCGTCGTTCAAAAAATCTTCGAACGAAAATTCCTCATCCTTTTTATCTTTTGCGGCATCAGTTTCCTCGGCAGTAGCGGGCAGCTCTTCATTCGGCTCTTGAACATCAATTTCGTCTTCAACGCCTTCTTCAAGAAGCGGATTCGCTTCAAGTTCCGTTTTAATCATTTGTTCAAGAGCAAGGGTTGGAAGCTGAAGCAGTTTTAGGTACTGAATCTGCTGTGGTGTTAATTTTTGAAGCAGTCGTAATTGTTGGGATAGATGAAGCATAGTTATAGCAATAATTCTTTATCGATCTCGTGCTTTAGTTTTTCATTCCATTCGGCGCCGAAAGCGCGAATGAGTGCTTCTTTCGCAAATTCGTGAACAGGGATATTTTCCCTCCCGCCTTTTTCAAGAGCCGGTTCGCATTCGCTGAAATATTCGTAATGAATTTCCGGAACTTCTTTGCTGATTCGAATCGGGAAAAGATGACAGGAAATCGGTTTCCGGAATGAGACTTTTCCGTCAAAAAAAGCTCTTTCAATTGCGCATTTTGCAATACCTGAATCGTAATAAACAAAGACACAAGCTTTTCCATCAATACATTGCGTTGCAAAATTTCCCGCAAATCCGTCGATAAGCCCATGTTGTTCAATTGTCTGACGATGTTCTTCCGGAAGCATCTCTTTAATAACCGGGAAAACGTTTTTTATTTCTTGGACTTCCTCGTCACGCAATGGTGCTCCTCGTCCGCCTGGAAATGTGCAACATGCCCCTTTGCAGGCAAGGATATCGCACGCAAATTTCGTGGTTGCGACCGATTCGTGAATGTACATGTCATTAATTGAAATCATTTCATATTCAAAATACAATTTTTTTGCGGAAGGAGAAAGGACAATTCGCAGAAAACATCTTCTGTGCGTAATAAGGTCGCTTATTGCTGTCGGATAAAATACTTTCCTGGCAATTGTTTCGCAAGCGATTTAAATTCGAGGCTAAGAAGAGTTACCAATGTGTCTGAAGGAGTGTACATCGATTGTTCGGAAATCACATCGATATGCATCGGTGTTTCCGTTAAAAGGTCGAATATTTTTTGTTCAAAGATGGTAAGATTAGGAAGTTCAGGTTTACCCATTGGATTTTTTAGAATTGGGCGAAGAGATATTTCAAGCTCGTCAAAAATATCTTCGATAGATTGCACAAGTTTTGCCTGTCCGTTTTTGATCAACGAATTTGTTCCGGTACTTTTTTTCTCTCCAATATTTCCCGGGATGCAGAACAATTCCCTGTTTTGGTCGAGTGTTGTTGTTGCAGTAATCATTGCCCCGCCGCCAAGTTCTGATTCGACAATCAGCGTACCGAGCGACATTCCGCTGATAATTCTGTTCCGTCGCGGGAAATTTCCCGGATCGGGTTTTGTTCCCATATAAAATTCCGACACAATAGCGCCGTTTCCATTTTCTTCGATCTGTTCTACAAGCTTTTTATTCTCTGCAGGATAGATGTGATCGATACTGCTTCCGATCACCGCAATTGTTCTGCCGCCGGATTTCAACGCCGACGTATGTGCGGCGGTATCAATCCCCCTTGCTAATCCGCTGATGATGCAAATTCCTTTGGCAGTAAGTTCCTGAGCAAAACGTTCTGCACTGATTTTTCCGTAGGGAGTAGGATGACGAGTTCCCACAATTGCAACGGCATAACGGTCTTCTTTTTGAATCGAACCGCGTACAAATAGCAATGCCGGCGGGTCATAAATTTTTTTGAGAAGGTCGGGGTATTGTTCATCCCACACCGTGACAATCTTCCCATTGATTTTATTCAATCGCGATAACTGGTCGTCGACAAATCCATTGTCCGGTTGATAATGGGCAATAAGTGATGCAAGTTTTTTATCGATTCCCTCGACGCGAATAAGCTCTTTGGCATTGGCGTGCAGAACGTTTGCCGGAGTCGTGAAATGAGAAACTAAATTTCGGAGTCGATTCGTTCCGATTCCTGGAATTGATGCGAGATGCAGCAAGTCGTGGATATTGATCTTCGTGGGCATTACGATTTGAATTGAATGTCCACACCGTCAACTACGGCAACAATAACAGTGTGAACGGGAATATCTTTCCGTTTCAATATTTGCTGTGCGCCGGCGCCTTCTTGGATAATCAAGACCATATCACCGATGCCGGCATCGACGGTATCTATTGCGACAACATCCTTGCCGATGGGCGAGCCGTCGGCATCGATTGGTTGAACAAGAAGGAGCTTGTGTTCTTTCAGTGTTACATTTTTTTGAGTTGAGACAACTGAACCCGTGACTTTGCAGAGAACCATGTGAAGAATCCAAATTAGGGGGTCAAAATTTTTACCAATATGAAATAATAATGTTCAAAACACAACCGCCTACTTGACTGAAAGTATTTCTTTCTTAAATCGATCAACTAATTCACCCGCCTCACTGCGAGTTCCGGCTTCTGCAATGATACGGATGATCGGTTCAGTATTTGATTTTCGAAGATGAACCCATGATGATCGAAAATCGATTTTCAAACCATCATCAAAATTTGTTTTCTCCGTTTTGCTGTACTGGTCATGAAGGACAGAGAGAATCTTATCCGGCTGTAATGAGCCGAGTTCGATTTTATTTTTTACAATTTCATATTGCGGCAAGCTTGCTTTCAGTTCGGATGCTTTGCCTGGAAAGTCGGCAAGCAGTTGCAAAAATAACCCAATACCGACAAGAGCATCCCTTCCAAGATGAACTTCGGGCAAGATGACGCCGCCGCTTCCTTCGCCGCCGATAACAGAAGAAAGTTGTTTCATTTTTGAAGCCACATTAATTTCACCGACCGGAGTGCGAACGACTTTTGCCCCGTGCATTGCCGCAATATCTTCAACAGCGCGCGTAGTAGAGAGATTGACAACGACGGTATGATTTTTCTTCCCGCGTTTTTCTTCTGCTTGCAATATAAATTTTTCAACGGACGCGATTGTGTATTCTTCCACAAACGGTTCACCTTTTTCCGTAATCAAAACTAATCTGTCGACATCCGGATCGACGGCAATTCCAATGTCGGCTTTTTCAGACCGAACACGATTGCAAAGATCGGTAAGATTTTCGGGGATAGGTTCGGGTGTATGTGAAAAAATTCCGCTGACTTCACAATTCATTTCAATGATGTTACATCCAAGCGTATGAAGCATGGCGGGGACAATTCGACCGCCGGCGGCATTTACGCAGTCCACGACAATTTTTAATTTTCGTTGTTGAATTTTTTTGATGTCGAGATACGGCAGGGAAAGAATTGATTGAATATGATCGTTGATGAATTCAGGATT
>JBBINR010000006.1:0-114235 GCA_037443785.1 Ignavibacteriales bacterium
CAATCTTCGAATAAATTGGATCGGCGATTGAATAATTCGCAGCATGTAACTGTTCTTGCACGGAGAACGAACCACTAACTTGTCCGTTGATAAATTTGCTTGAAACATATTCCTCGGTTGCGAGCTTTAATCCTTTTGCACCCACATCATGGTTTGGGAAATCTACTATTGTTCCACCTTCATTCACTTCGCATATCGTCTTTACATTATTACCAGCTTCAACAATTTGCGTACGCACAACAGTCTTTCCAGCAACAACGTCTCCGGAGAAGTTACCAATCGGTGTTCCATCGGAGTACTGCAGTTCAATTGCCGGCTGCGCTTTTTTCACCTTTATATTTTGCACGAATGTTTTTATCCCGTCGATAATTTGATCGATTGTTAATCGCATCAAATTGGCAAGAAGCGATGATGATAAATACCGTGCATCATGATCGCCGCTCGTTTTATGCGTCGTCAACGCAGTATCCTGCGTTGTTTGTGCCGCATCGATCTGAGCCTTTGTGTAATAGCGAGTGTCGTGATCACTACTTCCCTTGTGTGTTGCAAGAGCAGTTTCATTTGAATTCGCCGATGTTTTCAATCCATCGCTGTTGGCATTATCTTTTTGTCGCCACTCTTCAAGAGTGTCGTTAGGATCAATTATTTGTACGGTTGTTGGCATTTTATGCTCCGCTTAATTCTGCAATGGTGTTGCTTGCTAATTGTGCAATCGTATGACTTCTATCTCCGGCATAACCAATCGGTTGGTTTAGCGGAGTAGGGACGCAGACGAGTCCTCTAAAATTAATTTCAACATCAGTATATTCCATTGCCGTGTCATCGTCATTCTCTTCAATGTTGCTATCAACATCAACAGCGTAACGTTCCGGACCGTCAATGTTTGGATAGAAATATAAATCGGTAATATTCTTTCCAAGAAACCTTCTGATATTTAGATTCAATTCTAAATATGGAATGCTTTCATATCCGATTGTTGATTTGTAATACACGCCGAATTTTTTCCAGCTCCGATCTTTCGTAAAAGGATTTTTAAAAGGGTATTCTTCCGGTTCCCAACCCTGGTTAAACTGTGCCGAATAGTTATCAAAGATATATTCCACTATGCTCGATAAACTTAAATTAAGCGCTGCATACACTCCGGTGCCTGTTATTGTTGCGTTGTTCATTGCTTTGCCGGAAACAAGCGACGTCACTTTAATACTCATAGAAATGACCTCAGCCTTGACATCATTTAACGCATCAATGAGTGCAGCTAATTCTGAAATGGACGAAAACTCATTCGCTCCCGGGGCGGCGGCAACATACGTGAACTCATAATTCGGACCTGAACCAGCTTGCGGTAAACCGGATAAAATAATTTTATCTCCGGCGTTCGGCGCTCCGAATAAAAATGACTTTCGGGCAAAACCAATATTATAAGTAACTTTCGGCGTCATGGATTTTGTAAAATTCGTCCGGTTATTTTTGTCGTTTCAACAACATCGTCATCTTCGATTTCAAAAATTTTCGCTTCATTGCCATTCGGCAGAATAATATTTTCGTAAGGATTGACGGGAAGCTGCTCGCTATACAACACTTGAACTTCTTGATAAGGATAAATCGAATATTTAAAGAGCCGATTGCAATATTCCAGTGGCGATTCGCCAACCCAATCATTTGTTGCAACATCAAATGTGAAGACCGGGAGCGTGATAAACGGATGATTGAACCAGATCATATCCGGCAATGTTTTCGGATAAACACCGCTCGGTGCACGCAAATCTAATGTATTCTCAGGCAATTTAATTTCAGTGTTGTGTTCACTATCTCTTAAATGAATTTTAAAATTCATCGTTGAAAAATAGCTCTGAACATAACCTCTATCGCCTTCAAATCGCGCTTCAAACAAGACGCCGTTGCGTGTAAAAGTTGCATTTGCACTATAATAACCGTTTCCGCTTTGTCCGGTCGATTCATCCAGGTTCGTAACCAAATAACATGGGAAGTATACTGCATCATAATCCGGGTTTTTTAATTCTTCAGAATAACCGGCAAAGAACTTTTTCCAATCCGTATTGAGGTGAACTTTTTTAATCGAATCGCGCGGCACAAGATGCAAATTCGGCTTGTAACCGGCTCCCAAGCTATCGTCGGCATAAAAAATAGCACGGTAATGTTTTGCAATATCCTTCCACCAATCGGCTGTGGTATATTGAACATTTTCGTTCAGGAAATTTTCAAATACATTTGTCTTAGAAAAGCGGTCGTTCCAATCATTTTTAGAATCTTGCTGTACAAATTCAAATGCGTCGTGATCAAGAATGACATTGAAATCATCACTCTGCGTAAAAAAATCATTCAACATGCTGAAACCAAAATTGAAATAACCAAGACCGCGAAACCGGGCTGGTAAAGTCGATGCCATTGCGCCAAATATATTTTTGATGACATGAACAATTGGGAAAGTATAGGTAACCTTTTCCGGATCATATTTTGCACCTTCGCTGATGAACGTCCCGCGAAACTTGTCAACACCGTCCCGCTGGAACACAAAGCTAATATTTTCCCCTTGCTGCAGATAACCATAAACAGCGTCTGCCTGGTGGTCGGCATCAACTTCGCATTCAAGAGAAATATCAGATGCAACGAAAGAATATTCTTTATCCTCATATCGTCGCGTCCGTTTTAAACTCTTCGGCTTGAGATAGAACTCACCCCAGGAAGCAAAAATGTGGACTTCTGCGCTCATAATACAAACGCCAACTTTGTGCGCTCCATAATAGTGTTTGCTTTCGTGTACTTTTGAATATCATAGTTGCTCTGAATATTGACATTCGTTTTTTGTTTTTTAATAACTTTTTTCAGCGAAGAAATTTCCTTGCGCAACACGTCACTCAATCCGCTTTCTCCTGAAGACGAACCTTGCCGCTGCAAATAGATTGTCTGTGTCCGTGCAATCATCGGCATAATTTCGTTGCGCATAATCTCTTCAAAGTTCTTGCGTGGCGCGATAATTTCAGTTTGGCCGCCTTCAATAAATCCACGCTGGTCAGGTTCAAATTGTCCGCCTTTATTAAATCCGAATGCCTTTTTCAATCCGCCGAACATTGCAATACCGGCGGCTATGACTGCTGCGCCGCCAAAAATTGCCAACGGACCCAACGCAGCAACTGATTGCGCTATTGCAGAAACAAATGAAGCTGCCGCCTCTGCAATTTTTTGACCAATCCGGATGATTGAGTTTACAACAGTCACGCCTGTTTTTGTCTCTTCGTTCGCAGTATGTGCGGCACTATCAATAAGATAATTCTCTAATTGTGTTTCTAAAATTCTCCCAAGCACATTTAAAGTCGTATTACGCATTGCCAACCATACTGCATCCCACTCATCTTTTGCCTGCCGGTTCTTAACAACAAAACTTTGCCACATTTGTCCGGCACCCGCGGCAATGCCCTGATACACGCTCATAGCCACCTGATGTTCCTCAGCATAAATTTGTCGTCGCTGTTCCGAAGAGGCTCGCATGTAATCCAATTTCTTTTGCTCGGTGTCGCGCGTTGCCATCAATTCTTCACGGCGATGTTCGTCGCGTTCTTCATAAATCATATTGTCCAAATTCTGCACCGTTTCGGCCTGCGACTTGATACTGGTGACATCAATTTCACCGAACGAAGGAATGTTCTTGACCTTTGACGCTGCAGGAATATTCGGAGTCTTCGTCGGCGATTGTATCAATCCGGACGGAGCTAATTTAGGAAGCGGTGTATAAAGAGCGTCGAGTGCTTTTTTCTGTTTCTCATAAATTTCTTCGTAAGCGTTAATCAATTTTTTCTTTTGATCATCGAGCAAATCTTTGCGCTCTTTTATTTTTTGTTTTTCATAATCAAAGGCGAGTTTAATTTTTTCCTTCTGCTTATCATAACCTTCACTCATTAATTGCAAACGAACTTTGCGGAGTTCCAATTCATAGTCGGTCAATTCACTTTCTGTCTTCACAGATTTGTCGGTGCGTTGTTTCAATGCATCTAATAATTTCCCGATCATCTCAGCATGTGCTTTTGCACGTCCTTCTAATTTTGAAATTTCTTCATCTGTATTTGTAAAGAAAGAAAGCAACATCTCTCCGATAATGCCGCTCTGCGCAGTGGCGATAGCTTTATTGGTCCGCATGGTAACAAGCTGCGCTTCGAGATTTGCAAGTTCTTGTTGTAAAGTTTTTAAATAACTTTCAACATCACTCGTCGTCATATCCTGAATTGTTTTGGCGATCTTGTCCAGGCCGATCGCTGCAGCTTCAGCATTGTGAATGGTTTTACTCAGTTCCTCATTCACTTTTTGATTGTGTTGAAACAAGGCATACATTCCAGCGCCAACAGCGGCAACACCGGCAACAATCCATAAAATAGGATTTGCCGCCATTGTAGCCCATAAGGCTTGCAACGCAAGTCGATAATCTCCTGCAGCAAAAGCCGCGCGAGCAAATCCACCGTCCAAGAACAATAACGCCGCACCGAATGCAATAACACCAACAGTGACGCCAGCAACAACATAATGTCCATTTTTAATTGCGGTAAAAAGAACGAACAAGCTACTCAACGTTCCGGAAACAAGAAAGCCGGTTACTCCGAAATGTGAATTCAATGTTGCCCACGCTACACCGGTTGCAATTGCGGAAATTTCTACCGCACGAATAATAGGTGGGGCTTCGGTCAGCGTTACTAAGACACTGCGCATCAATCCGTGAAACGGATTGATGACTTCTTGAATAAGATCGCCGAACGATTGTTTCATGTCGGCAATCACAGCATCATCTTTTTTTGTTTCGGTCGCCATTGCAATTGCCTGACCGCGAACATCGGAAAGTTTTATTCCGTAGCGGCTCAGTTCCTCGCCCCCGTCTTGCATGGATTTCCCAACGAGTCGAACCGCAGTATTTAAATCCACTTTCATAAAGGTTGCAAGATCCTGCGTTGTATCAATCGCACTCTTCAATTCTTTCCCGCGCAATCCCATTGCTGCTAATTGTCCTGCAACGGCAATGGTCGCATCATCGTCAATGCCGGTTGCTTCCTGTCGCGCTGCGGCGTATGCTTTAATTTCATTTACAAGAGATTCGGAATAGATTCCTTGAGTCTTTAAAGACTGTTCTAATTTTGCCGATGATTCCTTTGCAGAATTGCTTTCATCGATCCAATCCCCAACGGTTCCATTAATCAGCGAGAAGATATTCCTGATTCCATCCAAGCGCAGACCAAGGCGTGCGTATGCATCATTGAGTAGATTGACTTTATCTTCAGATTTTGCTACACTACTGCCAAGATGTTCAACGGCAGTTACCGCACCGGAACTGTCAATCGAAATTTTTAATTGTATTTCTCTATTGTTTGCCATTATGGAATTCGGGACTTTAAAACCTGCTGTGATGCTTGTAATTGTGTTGCTCGGACTTTTTTTGGATGCCGGGCTTCATACGCCGTATATTTTTAGTGTGCTTAGTTGCATCGGCGCGTTCGCATTCATGGCATACAGCGTCCTTACCGAAGGCTCTCCAAAAAATAAATCCGCTCATTAAGCGATTCAACTTCTTTCATATACAGCCACTCTAAAATTTTATCTTCCAGCATTCGCCAAATTTTTTCTTGTTCAAAAATTTTTCCATCACTCAACTGAAAAACGACAAGCGTTGTAAACTTGGTATCGGATTTCATCAATGATGCGTCAGAGCCGTACCCTTTGCTCTTCAGCAATTTTTCTACTGCTGCTCGACGCTTCCGGGTTTGCTCGGAACGCTTGATGTAACGCCCAAAGGTTTCCGAGTCCGTGCGAAAAAATTTTGGATCACCTCGCCAAGATCGTCTTCAGCAATGTATTTCATATCTGCGGCATAATCGGGAATCTTTGCTTCGTCAAATTTTTCGCCCTCTCGCACTAAAATGGTTCCGAGAAAAGTCAGCAACTCATTTTCATCAGAAAAGAATAATTGGTCAAGGTCAATACTAATTTCAAAAACTTTTGCAATGTCCGGTTCTTTATCTGTGTCTTTGGGTTGAAGATTATAGAGCGAAACAATTTTCTCTCGCAGCTTGCGTTCAAAATTCGAGATCAAGTGACGTTGTATCCACAACAACTTTCCATCAATGTAAACTTTATTATTGATCGTATATTTTTTTTGTTCCATTTATTTCTCCTGTGTAGAAATCCACAAGAGTATTACTCTCTTGTGGATTTGAAAACCATTATACACCGAGTGCGGTCAGTGGCTCATAGACATCGCTTTTGCTATACGCTTTTTTCTTGCCATACAATTTTACGAATGAAATATCGCCAACATTTCCTTCGTCATCGCGCAACAATTCGAAACGCTTAATCAAGATCATCGGATTGCTGGCGTCAACCGTTCCCTCCGGAGTGATCAACAAGCTCACTTCTTTGCCAACAAGTGCTTGAACGGCGGTATCAACCGCCGATGCTTCGATAATTCCGACAGGCGTTGTTTCAAACGCACCGTCAACGCCTTTCGCGCGGGTTCGCTTGCTTGTTTCGGCGGTCCGCTGCGTTGCGGTAACTTTTGCCACAACTTCCGTTTCTTTAAATTCGGTCAGCGTTGCATCCGGAGTTGCCCACGTTGCCGTTTTCGAAAGGTTGGCATCGGTGATGGCAGCGGTATCGATGATCTCAATTTTTTTGCAATAGATTAACATTGTAAATCTCCTTTAAATATTTGTGATGAAATAATTTTGCTGATACACAATTAAACCGTCGTCGCTCCACACCGGAACTTCATTGTCCCACAACAGGCGGGCGACTTTTCCGTCAATCGTCAATTCAAACCCGTCATACCGCTCATGCATCGCATCAAGAATATTTTGCACACCGGTCTTCGCTGTTTTTTTACTCAAAAGATTTTGTGAACCAACAACCCAGTTAAATGATTGCTCGTATTCTGCGGTTTTGTTGCTCGTTCTTTTTTTTGAACGATTATTCACACACTGTAAAAGCGCGAATGGAGAAAGCGCGATCATTTGTTGCAGCGTTTTCGCATCAAAGCTTCCTTCATATGAATCTATCGTTAGCAATCCTAACGGCAATTTTAATTCCGCAATAACATCGGCAAGCCACGCTTCGTATATTTTAGAAACTGAAATCATTGTGCACCATTTGCATTGTCGATAAATTCTTGGATCATTCTGTCAACCTTATCAAAGAATAACGGCGGTAAGAATAAATAATCTCTCGGCGGAATTGTTACCTGCCGAACGCGAACGAACGTGTATTCTTTTCGTGCATTCTTTAATTCTTTTCCTGATTTGCTGTGTGTTACTAATCGTGCCGGAACTCTGAATGTTAAATACTTGCCGTGTTTCGGTCGTATCGTTCCGCCGTAATAAAGCATCGCTGCTTTATATGACACAGAGCTACCGGGTCCCGCGAGAACACTTGTTGCTGAATCAATACGGTGTGTCATAGAATTCATCAACATTCCTTTGTCGCGCAGTGTCTCTCCGCCAAATGCTTTCACTCTTCCCGATGGCTCCCATTTTTGAGGACGGCCACCAACGACAAAATTTTGTTTCAACTCATTCGCAGCTGCAAAACCAATTTCATTCAGCAGCGGCTTCAGCTTTGTTACGTTGCGCATCAACCAACCAAACTTTTCTCCCGATACGCTCACCAATCACCCCCAAATACATTTTTCTGCTCTTTCACATAACCGCTCGACACCTGTGTTTGTGAAGAAATGTTTTTTTTTGTTGCGCCGGGAATATCAGCCTTTCCCGCATTGACAAGTTTTAATTGAGCAATACATTCATCGTAAATTTTTGCAATCCGTCGGGAATATCTTCCGCCGGTAACAAGAATGCGTCGTCGAGCCAATGCAACTCGTGCCATTTTTTTTGAAAAATCTTTTATCAAATCCGGGACAACAGAAAAGGGAACTTCATAGTATCTTGAAACATTCGAATCAATAATCCTGTCTTCTGCTGCAATGGTTGAATTCACAATAGCATCATTGACAACAGTGCCATTCACATCGTCAGTCAGTTGTGCCAACTCTTGCGTTGTAATAATTGTCAGTATGTCGTCTTTTGTTGAATACATTTTTTTTACCTTAGTGAGTGTGTACAGCTCACGCCGCACACACTCTTGTTAATGATTACAGGGGAAGGCAATCATTAAGCATTTTTCACTTTGATCGAGAACGGCCACATTAAGTAACCGACATTGTAACGCGCTTCAATTCCGAACTTCACCGTTTTATTTTCAAACGTCCGTTGACGGGTTTTTAATTCAACAGCTTTGCGCACTTGATAGAGAAACGCTCTTACCGGTGAGCCGACATAGTCCGCATACCATTCTGTTTCGGAAGTCAGGTATGGATCGACGACATAATCGAATGTCCCGGCAAGTGTATTGTCGGTTCCGGCAATCTGTTTCATATTTTTCAGATCGTCGAAAATGGATTCGAGCGCGACCGGAATGGTAAAGAGAATGTCCAACTTACCTTGTTTCCGAATAAGGGGTTTCCCTTGGCTCGTTTTATAGCTGCGAAATTTCGAACGCACCGTTTTGATGTCGGCAGAGATCTTGTCAAGTGTAACTCCGGTCCCGTTGAGAAGATTGCTTTGAACTCCCGACTTTTCAATCTGGTGATTCGCAGCGTAAAAGTTTTTGTCGTCCCAGCATTTTGTTGCTTCACCGGCTTTACGGATTTCGGAAACCAATTCATCCGGGTGACGCTTACCTTCATCCGCCAATTGTTTGACGTTTGTATCGGTCATTCCCAGGTTGTCATCTTCAACATCATCTTCATCAACGCCGAAGCTTGCTTCCCACGGCCGGTTAACGATGGTGAATTCTGCGCCTTTCAATTTTTCAATGACCTTATCACCAAACCATTCTTTCATGCGCGGAACATCGAGCACCATGTTATAAGTGTTCGCTTTCGACTTTGAAGGAACCTGAGTTGTTGTCCGTTGCCATGTCGTTTCAATTGCATCGAATGCTTCCTGAAAAATTGCTCTGTAATTTTTCTGCAATGAAATGATCGTCGCTTCATTAGCAACAAGACCAACGGCACCGAAGCCGAACAGATAGTAGAGCGGATGAATTGCTACCGCTACGCCTTGTCCTGCCAGCGCAGAGACAGTGCCGAGCAGCATCAACACCAAAAATGAGATTATGTGTTTCATTATTTACTTCTCCTTAAAATAGTTTTAAAAGAAAATTCAAAATATCCCTGCCGGAGTTGAAAGCTCGGGCAGGGTTGAAATTATGTCTCAATCAAAATAGAAACCTTCGCTGTTGCAGTTGCGTCAGTGTTTGCTCCTCCGACCGTGAACGAAATAACGTCTCCCTCGACAACATCGTTTGCAGCACTCGGCGTTGCTGAATCAACGTCACCAATTGCCGATCCGGCCTGAGTAATAGTTACAACGCCGTCGGTAATTGCCGCTGCGCCGATCTTACCGGTCAGCGTCGCATCGCCTGCGGCAAGTGCGTGAGCTTCAAGAACGGAAAATATTTTTTTCACTTTACCAGCGACCGGCGATACGACACGATAAACTTTCGCATCGGCAGCAACCAGGTCGGCGACATTTACTTCAAGCACTACTTTGTTAGCGCCAATGTTCGCACGAGCAGTAGACGCACTGGCGACATCGCTCAAATTATTTGCCGCAACAATTCCTGTTGTCGCATGAGCATTATTTTTTATGTCAACCCACACGCCTTCGCTGTCGACAAAGACAATCGATCCGGCAATGCTGCGCGTTCCGCCGCCGTTCGTCTTCGCTACGGTTTGATCATCAACGATAAAGCATGTTGAGCCAACTTCAGCGAGTGTAATAGCGTCGCCGGCAGCAGAATTATTGAAGCGGAAAATTCCTTCTCTCACTTTAACATTCATATCACCGTCATTACCGGCTGAGTTATCCGCTAATTCTTGTGAAACTCCGACAGGAATCAAACCCACCGCCGTCGCTCCCGGTTGTGCGTAACCGGCATTCAAACAAACCATCGCGCCGTTGTAAATTTTCTTTGCCTGTTTAACCGGGTAAGAGAAAAATTCTCCTTCACGATCCGGCGTGTTACGGTCACCAGCAAGTGCGGCCATCGCAACATACACTCCGCCGCCAACTGCGCCGAAAAGGAAGTGATCGAGAGCCATTGCAACGCCGACCAGTGCAAAAACGATCAACGTTTGCATTGTGAATATCTTTTTCATTTGTTTAACTCCTTTTAAATAGTGATGAAATATATTTGCAAAAATAAATTCTACTTCTGAACGGGATTGTGTTTCGCTAATACTGCCTCGGGAACACCAAGTAACATTGCAACCTCTTTGTCGGTATCCGTCAAACCGTTTGCCTGTGCAGCAGTATCATTGTTCGGCAACGGCCCAACCGGACCGATGACCGGACCTGTTTTGCAATAGTATGTTTCGAACGATCCAAAATTTTTCTGTGCCCATGCTTTTTGCTGTTCAAGCCAGTTCTGATCCTTCTCTTGTGTCGGAAGAATGCGTCCGTCTTTTCTGCCGGTTGCAATTACCAGACCGAAGCGTTCATCGAAACGCTCATTCGTTAATTGCTGCACTTGTGTGTTTAACAATGCAAGCTGCTGTTCACTCGCCTTCGCGGTAACGATTAATGCGAGTGCTTGTTCCGGTGTTGCATCTGCAGCTAAGCCGAGTTTTGCGATAACTTGCTGTTGGAAGCCGAGTGTTTGTTTT
Organism: Ignavibacteriales bacterium; assembly: GCA_037443785.1. GTDB lineage: Bacteria > Bacteroidota > Ignavibacteria > UBA10030 > UBA8401 > JAQUOA01. The sequence goes on from JBBINR010000006.1 coordinate 10,715, forward strand.
GCTGTAACAAGAACCGGCTGATTCTCGCTCAGATAAGCAAGAACGGTTTTTGCTGTCACCGTTCCGTTGTTAATTGCCGTTTGAAGCTGCGCTGAAAGTTTATTCAGTTCGGCAAGAATTTCCTCCGCTGTTGCGGTTAACGGAAGATTCATAAAGCTTCGAAGCCAGGATAATAGTTCGTCCATGTGTGTATCTCCTATTGATAGTGAAGAAATAATTGGTTGTAGATCATCATAAAACGGTTCGTTCGTCAATGCACCGTCAAAGAAAATGCACGGTTCAGTTTTGTTCGCTCGCTTGTCGAGTGCGTTCGTTGCAAAGACAGGGGAAAAATATCTGTATTGTTTTTTGCGGATGTATTCGGCAGCTTCCTCAGTCCATTCTACAATGCCGCGTAAAACTTTTTTATTGTCACGAGCAACGACAAGCATATCTTTAATCCAACCGGCAGCCGGTGCTTTATCTTTTTTCCATGTTGCGTGCTCGTAGTCAATGACAAGATCGCGCTGCGGAGTTTCTGATTTCATCCGCTTGAAGAAATTCAGCGCAGCGTCAATATGATTTCCGGTAACTTTAATAGTGCGAGGAGTTTTCTTTTCATCGAACGGCGAGATGTAACCTTTGTATTCCGATTCGATCATTAAATCGATTTCACTCGGAACCGAATCACCAATCTCTGTGCTGCTGCCGACAATAAGATCTTCGCACTGCGGAACTTCCCGCGCAAGGACAAGAGCAAGGGCTGGACTCGTTGTGTCGTCGACAAGAAGCACTATTTTATTTTTTCGCATCACGCTCTTCTCTGTAATTGTTTGCATCACGTAAAATTTTTGAAAGCTCTTTTAAAAAGAATCTATTGTTCACTTTCATCATCACTTCAGCTACGACCTGATTGACGATCATCTCTTTCATGCGCTGCCATTGGAAGAGCAGATTGATCACGATTGTCACAACAACGACAACAACGATCACAAGAACTTTAATCAGGTCTTCCAACCCCGGCAAAAAAATCAGCGTCGCAAAGATCGACGTCAAAAATGAAATGTAACCCTGTAGCGTCATTCATCATTTCCTTCACCGAGTTCATTTTTTAATCGTTCGATTTCTGCGTTCACTTTGTCGAGTTGAAGTTTCTTTTCTTTCAGCGCAACGTGATACGCATTCAATTCTTCGAGATTGATTTTTTCCGTGTAGTCGCATTGCGCATCCATCGGCTCGAAGCAAATACAGATCGATGTCGCAGCCGAGTGGATGTGATACTTCAACTGCTTTCGCCGTTTCTGCAGCTCGCTCAGTTGTCCTAATTTTTCGTTTCTATTAAACATTGTCTGTCCTGTGAACGCAGGTTATAGTTTATACCGTCGAATAATGGTAATGAGTTTTAATGCATAGTCGGTGTCTGTGGCATAATGTATTGCAATAATTTTCGCAAACATTTCAGGTTGTGATTTGTAAGCGAATGCTGCTTTGTACAACCGAGAGCCGCTCAGGTAACGCCCGTGCGTTTCGAATGCATCTCGTAAATTGTTGTATGCGGCAAAAGACGTTGGTTTGCCGGAAACGTTCATCCCGTTCCTGTGTATCAATTCCCTCCGCACCACAGAGCGTGGCGTTGTCATGTATTGTTTCACTGCTGCCAGAGTGTGTCCGAAGACATTGTTTACGCCGAGATCTTTTTTGCCCCATTGGCTTTCCAAAATAAATTGTGAAATGGTGACGCCACTCGGAACGCCATACTGCTCTTCAACCATTCGTGCAAGCGCGCGAATAGTATCGGGGATTGTGCGCTGTGCTGTTTTTCCGTTTGTTCCGATCTGTGCTGTCGTTGATTGTAGTGAATCATCATTTTCTTTTGTCCATTCACCGATCAAAAAATCAAGTGCATTAACCGCCATATCTTCTCGGGGATTGTTTTCAGATATGTAATAGAGCGAGAAAAGAATTGTGGCGGTAACGATGCAGCCTGCGATGAAAGAATAGAGGATATACTTTCGCATTGATCACCTTCTCTTTGTTTGTCAGCAAAATTCAATTGTGCAAATGAACCAAAATATTTTTTTGCTTCATCGTCGTATGCCTGTGCGGCATCGATAGCGTTTGTGAATGTTCCGATTCTTTTGTGCACTCCATCGACGGTAATAAAAGCGACCCACTTATTTTCTTTTGTTCCCCAGCTAATGCCCTTGTATCCACTCCTATTGTTTGATTGCTGTCGCCGATTTTGTGCGTCTTCTTTGTTTGAACAGAGACGCATATTACCGCGCAAAAGGTTGAGTCCGTTTCCATCTTTGAAATCAACCATTTGTTGACAGCTGGGATTCATCAACAATGTGTGCATGTAAGGATGGGTGATAATACCGTTGGCATTGATTCTCGTGCGGGCATATAAATGTCCGTCGGGTCCTTTTTGAGTGCGCCATTTGTATTGAGAGAGGAACGGAAAATCTTCGTCGGCAACAATTGCAATCTTATTTTGTGTGAGCGGTATCTCTTTCATGTTTGGTTTCTGCAAAAAAAAATCCGCTCACAACCAGACGATTATTTCGTCTAACTGTGAGCGGATTTTTATTTCCTGACTCGAACCCTTATAGGGGCAAAATGTATTTATTTTTTACGACTGCAGAAAGATACTGTTTCTATTTCTTTGTGTCAAGAAGTTTCTATGAGGCGTATATTTTAATCCAACTTCGGTAAATCGGTCGGAGAAATAGCGTTGTCGATCGAATAAGTATCCACCATATTATTGTTGCTTAATATTATTTTCTCCTTGTTTCCCTTGGCGATGTAATTGATGAACCAATAATATTCTTCGGTTGAGTTCAACAATTGTCTTCTCGATTTGGCAATAATGGAATATTTTTTTCCTTCTTCAAGTTTTAGAATAAATTTACCATCGGCATCGGTTTGCGTGGCTAACAATGCAGTCGGAAGATTTTCAAAAAAGAAACTTCCACTTCCCCATCGTTTATTAAATAGTTCAAGTTCCAATTTGTATTGCGCGTTGGCTTCATCGGTGGCAACGGCTAAATCATAGCTGTTGTCGCTAAACGTATAGTTTCCTTTTTCCCATTCTCTATCATGTCGTTTGCTGGAATTTTCATACGCTGTTTTTGCATTCTTATATTTTTTTTCTGCGTCTGCAATCTTAGTTTTAGCTACAGCAATTTCATCTTTTATTTTTTCCTTGACGCCCGATATGTGTTTTTGCGCCACGTCTTCTGTTAGTACTATTACCTGAACCAATCCGAGCTTAACGCTTGCACCACCGTTGGTCACAATAAAAACATCTCCGTGCACTTCTCTTTTTGAAGGCGAACAGCCGGCAATTAATATTGCCGCGATAAACAGCAATAGTTTTTTCATTTTTTCTTCTTGAGTGTATTCAAATCATTTGTAATTTTTGTGGAGGTAGTTCTTTTGAGCTGTTCTTTTTCTTTATTGAATCCATCTTCAACAAATTTTATTGTTTCCGGGTCCCGGTACACACGCACTCCGTATTCAACAAGCATAATTGCTTTCTTGAGCACATCTCGCGCCGGATGTTTACTGCCGGAATCAGCTTTGATATGGTTGGCTTGAATCATTCCTTTTACTAATTCAGTCACTGTCTCTTTATGTGTTGCTCCCACTATCGTCTCCGTTTAATAATTGATTTGACGAAATATAATTTCACTTTTGATTTTGGAAGAATGATTGGTGTGTGTATTGGATTGTATGAAAGAAGAATTGTGTTGCCGTTCTGTTCGTCATAGACTTTGATCGCTCCCGCATGTTTCGTCCAGAGCGCAGCGACAAGATCTCCTGCTTTTACTTTTATCGAATCGGTGATGATTGCGTAATCGCCAACGTTGATAAATGGAATCATGCTCTCGCCGTTCTCTTTGCTCACCTCAAGCACAACATCTTTTTCCGGATTGAAATCTACCGGCAGCCATTCGTGCCAGTCGCTTCGATCTGTAATTTCTCCGAGTCCTGCCGGAACCGTTCCGACAATGCGCAGCTGAGTTTTGCCATAAATAAATTCCGAATCACGCACAGACAAATGTTCTTTGGAAGCATTCTTCAAAAAATTTTTAAAACGGTTTTGAACGAGCTTTTCTCCCTCACCGGATACAATCCATTCGAGCGCATATCCTGATAGCACGGAAATAGATGTTAAATATTCCAAGCCTGGTTCTGAAATTTCATTCTCATAGTTCACAACCTGTGCTCGTGTTGCACCGTGTAATTCCGCAAACTCTGATTGTGTTAAATTCCCGCGAATTTCAACTAATCTGGTGCCTATGCCGAAAGTATATTTTTTAGACATTTTTTTCTTGACAAAAGTCTAAATATTAGACATATTCAAAGTGTAAAATTTAGACACAAGGTATAAAGAAAATGATAGATACACAATCGAATATCCCGGTTAAACTACAAGTTGAATTGGCGGCTGCAATACGTGGATTAGACCTTACGGTTATCCGGAAAAAACTTCGTATCAAACCATCTCTTTTTACACATGCAAAATCTGGTGCGCGAAAAAAACAATTCATTCGGCTTATTAAATACATCGAAAAATTTCCAGTCATTGAAAAACAGTAATATGAGAACCCTCCGAGACATCGAAAACGAAGCCGGTGATATTTGTCGCATATGGAAATCACGGCCTGCAGATTTGAAACATGAACATACGCGCGAGCTTATCGCCATAGATACGCCACAGGGAAAGATTAAAGTCTGCTCTAAATGTATACAAGACATTTCTGACATCGTCGCATTTCAAAACCGAGATTTTATCGTCGCAAAAGAGTCTGTGATGGTATCAATTCTCATCACAGTGAACGGAAAAAAAGAAATAGTAAAAAAGATTGAAAACGGTGCTAAGCTCTACAAAATCAGAAAACGTGTTCAAGCAAATCAGGAAAACCTTTTTGAGACGGCAACAATGAACTAAAACAGGGGTTGGAAACTTCCCAACCCCCCCCAAAAAAACAAAACTCATACCAGACCATGGATTTATTAAAACTCATCCGTAAAAGCGAATTTAAGAGCGAAAAAAAATTGGCAAAATATTTAAACATTAACATCGCAAACCTCACACATTTTATTGCCAAGCGTTACCATAAAATCGGCAAAGCAAAACGAAAATTAATCCGAGACTTTTTCCGTCAGCAAGGCTGGCTTCCAACTCCCGCACCGCGCCAGAAGTGCGCCTGCGATAAGTGCGGAAGGGTTCATATTAAAAAAGTAAATCGTTCACGCCACGGTAGCACCCAAGCAGCGGAGAGGGCGTGAGCAACAGATCCCTCTCCGCGCAGGATGCCGATCCTAAAAAAGGAACTACAGCAAAATAAAAAGATTCATAACGTTCAGCAATTGTAAAACGATTCTAAAAAAAAAGAAGCAACAAAATGAGAACACGCTCCAAAAACATTTTAATTTCTATCGCACGCAGACTGCAGATTATTGAACAACGTCCAATGTATTACAAAGATCTTGAACATCTGCTGCATTCAATTATCGTTGATTTCCAAACAGCGGAAAGAATTCGTAGGGACGATTTCTCATTTGATGCATTTAAATATATCTCTGAGAGATTCGGACACAAGAGCAAATCGACTCTTTGCAAGATGTGTGGTCCGGAATCTTCTAAATCAAATGCAAAACTCGGTTTTAATGATGCAATAATTATTTGCAAAGAGACCGGGGATCATCGCCTGCTTAAATATTTTAAATCGCAATTGATTTCAGAATGAAACTAACATTACAAAAAATATTATATGCAACATTAAAAAATTTTGAATTGTCGGAGAGGATGCGTCGAGATGATTTCTCTTTTGATGTTTTTGATTATCTGAGTGAGCAGCTTGGCTATAAGCATTCATCCATACTTCGTAAAATGTGTGAAGCGCGTAGCAATGGAAGCAACGCCGCAAAGTTAGGATACGAAGATGCAATTAAAATAATGATTGTCACGAACGATTATCGTCTGCTCGAATTTATGAAGCAGACGATAATTGAACAGCGTCAAGAAAAAAAACAGTTGAACTTATTCTCACAACCGCAGACTGAATTATGAAACAAACATTAGAACTTCCGTTTGTCTCGCACAAAAAAATTACCGAAGAGCTGCTTGCGCTTGTCAACGCCCTTGCTGAATCGTTTGCATCGGAGTCGCAGCGCACCGCAGAAAAAAATATTTTTGAAAAATTCGGAATCACTCCAAAGACTCAACAGCGCTACAAAACAGAACTCAGACGGATGTATGAACTTCCTGCACGAGCTCCGATCTCGGCAATTGCAAATCACTGGCAGCTTCGCCAGGCAATTGAAGTTATTCTTACTCATGATGAACGAAGCGATAAGCTGTCTCTTCGCTCTGCAAAAAACTTGTGCGTCATTGTTGAAAAGACCGGCGAAGTAATTTCGCTTGAAGAACATTTAAAAGCATGTTATCCGTACGAAACAACATCGCAAAAAGATGTGTACCAGACTCTGATCGGATTGCATAAGATGCAGCGCATTATGAATGAACATGGCGAGCGCATCTCGTACGAAGATCTTCCAAGCGAGGTTTCTGTCTGTCGTTTCCTTCGCAAATGGAAAAAGCATTTTGTTTCGGTCCGGAGAGGAAAGACGCGCGAGAATGATTGGGTGAAGAAAGAACAAACCTATATCACGCGCAATGCAGAGCAATATCGTCCCGGTGAAGTATGGATCACCGACCACACCGAGCTTGATTTTATGGTGATGAATGAAAACGGAAAACCAGACCGGCGATGGATTACAGCTTTCATCGATATGCGCACACGGCTCATCGTTGGCTATCATCTTTCATGGCAGCCGAGCTCAACGACAATTGCGCTGGCGTATCGCAACGGAGTTTTGAGCACTCAATTAAAAGCTGCAGCGAATTCCGGCAGCGAGATTACATACCGCGACGTTCACATTATTACCGTTCCTGAATGTGTCATGATGGATAATGGAAAAGATTATCGAAGCAAATACACGAAGGCAGCATTTGGCAAAGTTGATTTTACCGACGACGCGAGAAAATCTGTTCAACGCATCTCTCGGCTTCATTATGTAAAAACATATCACGGTCAAAGCAAAGCACCGATGGAACGATGGTTCGGTGTGATACAAGGAATGATGAAGCACCTGCACGGTTACAAAGGTAACGTATACCAAAACAAACCGGACTCGCTGAAAGAAGATTTAAAGACCGGCAACATTCTTCACGTTGAAGAATTCGACCGCATGGTCGGTTACATGATCAACGTCTATAACAACCGCATTCATTCCTCGCTTAAAGAACAATCACCGATGCAATATTATTTGTCGAACGCCGATCTCAACCGCACGATTGATGTTCGTGTGCTCGATTTCCTGCTGCAGCGCGTTCAGCGCAACAACGGCAAGCCGCCGAAGATCGAACGCGGCCAGGTGATTGCAAACGGAAAAGAATATTGCAGCGAACAGCTTGTGCAATTCAACGGCGAGTTTGCCGATGTCTATTACGATCCCAACGATCCGGGCTACGTTTCTGTCTACGTGCGTGGGGAGTTTGCAGCAATCGCCGTGAATAAAACTGCAGCGCAGACCGATGACGGCTGGCGCAAGCAGCTTGTTGCACAATCGCATTCGGAAAAACAAATGCTGCAGGAGTTGAAAAAATTCCGCGAGCCGTATGCGAAGGATGATGTGAAGGAAATGATTCTCATCGGCCGCATGACGAACGTCTCGCCGGTCAGCGAAGAATTATTACAAAAAGAAATTCCAACGATGACGGTCTATACCGGCATCGAAGAAACTGCGAAGGAACGTCACGACGCGCTTGAGAATAAAAAACAAGTTGTCGGAATAGAGCTGGAAGCAAAAAAGAAATTCAAAAACAAACGTCTCACCGCTTCAATGATTGACAAACTATAGGGGATTATTCTATGTCAGCCACACCGCTTCGAATGATGCAGAAATCTGAATTCATTAACGACCGCCCGGAAGAGGTTTTAAAGTCGCTTCGAGAGCTTCTTGAAACCGGAATTATCCGGCAAAAAGAATTGGAAAAATTTACCGGCTTCAGCGCCGCGACAATCTCGCAAGTATTGAACGATAAATACGAAGGCGATACCGAAAAAATTCATCTTCGCTTGATCTCTTTTTACCGAAGCTGGATTGCCAAGAACACAATCGTCTCAACGACAATCGTCGATGAGATCCACGCGCTAATGACCTTAGCATGGAGACGTAAATGCATCGTGCGAATCAACGGAAGATTCGGCGGCGGTAAAACAAAAGCGGCGCAACTCTTTTGCGTAAAAAATGATTATGCGGTTTTCGTTCCTCTTTCAAACAGCGAGTCGCCGGTTTCGATCTTGCATCGCATCGGTGAAGCAATCGGTATCAGCAATCTCACCGGATCGGTTCAAGATAAATTAAAAACAATCGTGCGCGCATTAAAACGAAATCCGAAGATGCTTGTGATTGACGAAGCCGACGAATTGAAAAAGAACACGCTTGCAACGCTCCGTTATTTGTGGGACGAGAACGAAGAATATTGCAGCATCATATTGATCACCACATCGCGGTTCGATTCACTCATCACACATCCCGACCTCGGCTATCTGCAGAGCCGCATCGCAATCACAAAAGAGATCGCAGACTTTTCCAAAGATGAAGTGAAAAAAATAATCGACAAGTGGGATCACAAGTTGAACACCGAAACAATCAACCGGTTGTATCTGTGGATGATCGATAATTTTGCTGGACGTTCGCTGGTGCATCTTATGATGACCGCGCACGACTTCATGTTGATGAATGGCAAGAAAAAAATTGATGACGACTGTATTGAAGAAGCATTGACATATCAGAGCACGAGGAAAAAATGAAAAAATTTATTTCGTTCGTCGTTCGGAATTGTGAGTTCGGTTTCAACGGCAAGAAGTGTGTAGAGATAGAATGGGTTAATGGTTTGAATGTTATAATTCCAAAAAGACAGTATTCAAAAGTAATGTCGCAAATATCCGGCATTATCAAACCGTTTCAATCTATAAAACTGCCGAGCGAATCTTCTGCGGATGCGGCTATTGAGAAGAGAATGAATGATCGTCAAAAACGGGACATCAAAAACCAAAAACTAACGGTTTGCGCGGCGTGTAATTGCACACACGATAAACCATGTGTGACAATTGGAAGAGCGTGCTCGTGGACGATGGTTGATTATGTCAATCATGTGGGATTATGCAGTAAGTGCTATGGGATATTACGCAATCTCGTTGAGACGAGCGGTGATGACCCAGAGTCACTATACAAGTTATTGAAACAATTTAAAGCGCACAGATAATGACCCGCACCGAAATAAATAAAGAGATTGGATTTCTTGCGCACGGCAAGTTGAAGCTTCACAAAGAAGATTACCGCACAATCGTACACAGCATCGCTCCGGAGAGCGGCGGGTTTGTTCGCAATATTAAAGATGATGAGACCGCGAACCTTGTGCTTCTTCATCTTCGCAACCTTGCTGACAAAAAGAATAATCCATCATCAAAAGAGCAGAAGAGAAATGATGCGCAGGAACGCTTCATCGCTCGCTTGATGGATCATTTGAATTGGAAATGGAGTAACACAGCATCATTCATAAAAAAAATAACCGGCAAGACGCACACATCAAAGTGCAATTCATCGGAGCTGTCGAAAGTAATTCGCGGAATGATCGACATTATCGACCAGGATATTGCGACCGGTAAGATCGTGATGAGCGACGCTGAGTTAAAAGAGTATAAATACAAAACACATTTTCACAGAACCAATCAATCACACGAAAGGAGTTAATCATGAAAGAAGTCTTAGGGGTTATCGGAATCGCTGTCATCGTCATAGCAGCACTCTTCATGCTCGGTGCAAAATATTTTAAGCAGATGGAACGGGAAATGAGTGACGATCTCGAAGAGAAGAAACAGACCGAAGAGCTCATCAATTTTGCAATGCAAAAATATCCCGGTCTTTCAAAGATTGACGCGATCACTCGTTACATCACCGATATGGAAAACGAAATTATTCATCTAAAGCAACAATCCGAAAATGCCGACACGCTCGAACCGATAAAACAACTTGTTGCCGACAAGCGACGGCTCCAGCAAGAACGCGCGCACATGGCATATCTCGAAGTGGAATACAATAGCGGGTTTAATATAACTACCGCTGCACAATACTAATCAATAATAGAAGAGGAAATCAAACATGGCAAAAAACAAGACTGTAAAAAAATCAGTGCTCACTTCAATCGAAGCAGTCGATCTTGCGCTGCTCGAGTTGGGAAAGCTGGCAACGGAATTGAGCACTGCCGAAGCGACAATGAATGATGCAATCCAGAAACTTCGAGAAGAGTTCAATACGAAGTATCAAGAAAAAATCGACCAGCGGGATATTTATTTAGAGAATATCGAACTCTTCTGTAACGAGAACAAAACGCTATTCGAGTCGCCGCGCAAAAAAGAACTGACGCACGGTACAATCGGATTCCAGACAAATCCTCCGGCGGTCGGATTACTCAGCAAGAAATACAATTGGAAAACCGTTCTTGAGTTGATGAGGAAATTCCGGACGATGAAAAAATTCATTCGCACAAAGGAAGAAGTCGACAAGGAGGCGATCCTGATTGAAGCGTTGAAAAAGAAAACGAAACTGACGGATGAAAAGCTCGCTGCCGTTGGTCTCAAAACCGATCAAGGTGAAACATTCATCTGCGACATCAAGTGGGAAAGTATTTCTGAAAATAAATTGAGTGCACCCGCCGCTTAGTGAGGCGACCGATGCACCAGGGACGGTGAGGTATTCGCCGAACGGAACCATAGTCCAAAGGTGAAGCCGGGTTCGACTCCCGGCGTCCCGCAAAAAGAATTGAGCAAGATGAAACAGAAAAACAAAATGCGAAAATGTGAACGATGTGGAGCGAAGTTTGAATCGGCACGAGCAGATCGGAAGCATTGTCTGGCGTGCACAAATATCATTCGGATGTACAAGAATAATCATCATGGCGAGATGCCTCCGCCGCCGGAAGAAAAATTTAATTTCAGCCCTGATCAAAAAAGGTATCTTCACATGCTGCGATCGCATTTAAAAATTCCAAAATATTTATGACGAACGAAAAAATAATTGAGATCTGCGACCAGGCCGGCGTCCGGTATGATGGCACTCAAAACGGAACGACCGAGGGTGAACAAATAGTTCTTTTCACCGATATGCTGACACACTCAACGCTTGCGCTGGCAAAAAAAGATTTCACGTCGCCGAAGGTGCAAGCGAAGATCACCAAGCATCGCCGTGAGTATCCGAAGGACATCGAGATGACGGCATACATTATCGACGCGCTCGATTTCATCGTAAAAAAATATCACGTCATTCCGAAAAATATTATCACCGAAGCTGCGAATAACGCTTCGATCACGATCCAAAAATTTGTCACCGAAGGAAAAAAGAATGGGTAAAACCAAGAAGCCGTATCCGATTGATCACTATTTAAAGCGCGTTACCGATTTTTATGCGCAGCACGGACGCGTGCCGAGAATCAACGAATGCGAACACGGACAGTCGACCAGCAAGCACCTGATGAAACGTTACGGCACATGGGACAAAGTGATCCAGGCGGCTCTCGGAAAAAAGGAATGCATCATGATTGGACGCAGGATGAGATCGGCGAGATCATAAAAAATAAATATGCCGAGATCAACCGCCTGCCGATGTCGAAAGATTTTACTCCGGCAGAAAATTCGTTGATCACAAAACATTGCGCGGGTGTGAATTTTGCAGCCGAGAAATTTCTTGGCAACAGTGTTCGCGTGGAAATTATGCGATGCATCGATCAGTTGATGCCTTCCGGAGTTGACGCGCCGACGACGCAGGAGATTTATTTTTCAATGAAACAAAAAGGGTTCACTCTCAACATCGATGAGATACGCGGCGTTCTGAATTTCACCGTCAGGCAGCAATATCTCGAGAACGGCCGGTACGATCGCACGGTGTGGTGGAAGCTTACGCCGGCAGGAAAAGAATTTTTGAAACAATTTAAGGGGAAGAAAGATGGCAATAGAACTTAACTGCGAACACGACTTCGATCCAATTGTCGAAGGAAACCAAACCGTCGGCTTGAAGTGCCGGCATTGCAAAAAAGAAATTCGTGAAATGATGGCGCTGTCCAATATTATAGTAACCGAAAAAGAAATTCTTGGATTAGAGACGCTGCAGCTACCGGCAGATGTTCATCACGGAAATTACAGAAGAAAGGACCCGAGGTTCTAATGAAAAAGGTAATCTATGAACATCGACAAGGTTCCGGCATTACGCTTGAGAATGAAAACGAATCAGACTTTATAGAAAAGAAAAGTATCGTGCTGCATGGCGAAGTTCTTGATCCCGACGATTACTCTTCGCTCGACGGATATTTTGAAAGACGATTACGATATGCCGGGCACTTGAAAAATGAAGATCAGACGGTAATCTGTTTTTTCGCCGGCACGGTCGAAGGAATATCATACTATTATTGTCTCTTTTGGCTCAACGAGAATCGGATCGGAACAAAATATTCCGAAGGATCATTTAGAGATTTTATCTTCCACAATGGACGCTGGAAATAATTATTAACTATCAGGAGGAGCAATGTTTACGTTTGAAGAAACTGGGGTTGTATTCGTCATTTATGTCGACGGCAAACCGATATTTGAAATTGTTTCATGGCACGATGGGGATATTACCGATGAAGATCGCGGTATGGTTGCATGCATGGTTGACGCTCTCAATAAAGAATCAAACGAACGCGAGTCTGTTCGCAGAGTGTAATGAACGATTATCAAAAAAATAATTTTCGGCGGGAAGTAATTCAGTTGCACGGACAAGAAGCCGGTTTGCCGCTCTTTGAAGCTGCGAATAAACAGCTTTCAAACCGCACTCAAAGCCGGTTTGATGCAGCGCCGAAATCAATCCCGACCGGCAATGAAACGAAGCGGCTGCATCGGGTGAGTCAGAAAATCAACGAAGTGCAATTAAATGAAGATTGCCAGATTGTCTTTGACGCATTCGCTGCGCTCGGTCCGTCATCAAATAGGGAGGTCTCAGCATATTTGAAAAATCTCTATCCCGAACAAAAGGATAAATGGGAAGCCGGTATGGTGAGTGCACGGAATAACGACCTTCGAGAATGGGGCAAGATGACGATCAAAACTAAAAAGGATGGATCTCCGGATAAGCGTCCGTGCAAAATAACAGGAAACGTCGTCACGATCTGGAAAATTATTGAAGCAGGAAATGCGGCATGAGTGATATTAAAATAATGGAGTGATTATGATTGAACTCGATACGATAAATAACAAAAAAGAAATTATCCTCTGCCCGGCGTGCAAGGGAAGCGGGAAGGATTGGCACACGATAAGAATTTCCGGACACAATGAAGAAAGAGAGGAACGTCCTTGTTCGTTGTGCCGCGGATGTGGCAGGATGAGACAAATCACGACGATGCAACTCTTCCCTTTCGAAAATAATTCAGAGCTTCATACACCCGGATTTGATGGCAAAGGAAGAATTTGGGATTAGGAGAAAAAGATGAGCGAATCAAAAAAGATTTATCTCGATGAAAATTTAAAAGTTTTTTATTCCGAACATCCGAATTGGGGTGTCGGCAAACAGATGAATGAAGCTCTGCTGAAGCTTGCGGCACATAAAGGCTATGTCGTAACGATTATGAAGCGAGGTCAGCAGTGAAAAAGTTTGAAGTGACAACATTTGATGAGCTCGCGATGAAAGATCGATTTTATTTTGCAAATAATTCAAGCCACACCGTATGGGAAAAGATCGGCAATCAATGTGCTGCGCAGGTCGGCAGCGGAATAAAAAAATATCGCGTTGATTTTAAAGACGTGGTGTTTTTGTCGTCGGAAGAGGATCGGGAAAAGAAATGAATCAACCGGCGCAATTAACATTACTACAAACGAACCGAAAATTGGGGAAGAAGAAAAAAGAAAATCCTGTGTGGGAATTGCTCAACCTATTTGAACAAGGATGGTCTCCGACATATTGCGGCGAAGTGTACGCCCGGGGAGGAAGAGACTTAAAAGCCGCAAGAGATTTTCTTTCGCTCTATCCCGATTTTTTGAAGATGAAATACTACAGAAGAAATTCGCAGAGTGGCTCCATAATTATTTGCGAAGCCGGTTCTGGTACAAGCCAACGGGCAATCCTCCGTTGTATCATCCGTTTTGGGGAATGATCCTTCACCTTGATAAATGTATGACTCCAACAAAACGGGTTGAGAAAGCTGCGCCGCGATATACGATCGCTCATAACGATCCGCCTCCTGCATCAAACGAATTGGTGCATGAGCTTGTCAGCAAAATGAAAAAAGAAATTCGCGGCGAAGTCTCGGAGACTACAACACAAGACCCGGCCGAAATTAAAAAAATTTTAGATCAACAGTTCCCAATAAAAAAGGAAGGAATATAAATGGATCTCTCTGCAAATGAACTGCATAAACTTCTAGATGAAGAAACGTACCGACAGTGCGGCCACGAAGAACGCAAAGGACAGCTTTCGATGTCCTGGTTACATTTGCCGGAAGAAGAAATTATCGATAAAGTCTTGAACGGCTGCGCAATGGATGACCGGTCGAAATTAAAGTTGTATCAAGGCACATATGCAGAGCGCGGCATTCGTGAGCGATTATCGTCGCTCTTAAATTCAACTTCATTGCTTTGCACTCAGCCCAAAGTTCTTACGGCATACGATGGCCGTCTCACCGGACACACGGACGGCAGCATCGACGATGCGCTCGTCGAAATAAAATCTGTTCCGGATGAATATGCTCTCGCTCAAACGCGTTCCAAAGGGAAACTTCCTTTCAAAGTCTTCTGCCAAATCAATGCGTACATGCTGTGGGGAAAATATAAAAGAGCATTCGTGATTTATGAATCGCGCGAGGAAGGATTGCATTGGGTATCGGAGCATTATCCAAATAATAATTGTCAGCGCGATCTCATTGCGAAAGTTGAAACAGTTCTCTTGCTCTTAAAAAAGGAGGCAGCGTGAAACCGGTGACGATACACAACTTCGACGATGTGATTCTTTTTGAGCTGCAGCAAAAATTAAATGTTGGCGCGTGGCCGGAGCTGACGTTCAACGAGATCTGGCGTGCGTGCGAAGCGGCAGGAAAAAATTTTGTTATTCCGATTAATCCGTACACGAACCGTCGCCAGTTCGTCGCACAGATTTTTGAATACATCAAACGGCTTGAGCTCGAAGGAAAAATTGAAGTGATAATGTTGGTACAAGATCGAATCGATCATATTTCGTTGACCGATGTTGGTAACGAATATTTAGATAATACGGTTTTCACGAATCAGCAAATTTTACAATAGTGATTCTGATAAGTGGGAATGATAAAAATCTTTATGAAATTTTTTCCGTCGATTATAATAACAATTGTCGAGTCCGTTTTTGAGATGAAAGAGTTCCGATGCTTCAATTAAAGCATCGCTTCACGAAAAGTTTATGGCACAATTCTTGAAATTTAATTACTTTAGAATGTTCAAATTGTTCAAACACAGTAGCGTCGCTCCGCTAACGATAAGTGGAGTGCTTGGCATAATTTTGCCGGGCAACTCTCCCGCTTGCGTGAGCGGCGGGGCGTCGCTACTGTGGCGTGAACGTGGGTTGCTCGGCGTTTTTTTGGGAGAGTGCGATGGCATCTGAAAATGAACTCATCGCTCTCGTCCTCCAGATTGCCAAACAAACGCCTGAGGGCATGAATGATAATCATCGTGAATTGATTGAGCTGATAAAATTGATTGGTCATTCAACAAAAAAGCTGCACATCGAAATTGATTACGATGGGCGCGAGTTTCACTGGAAGACTCCGGTAAAAGATTTGAAGGCGTCAGATTTTATCCGCCTGAATTCGTAATTGATATTTGAAATTTACAGTCGTATATTAATTTAAGTTTTTTGGGTTATCTAATAACACGGAGCCCCAATCTCGTGACGAGCGAGGTTGGGGTTTTTTTATTTTAAAAAAATCATGGCGAGAAAATTAGAACGGATCGATGCAAAGCGGCTCTATACCGAAGAGCTGAAAAATATTCCAGAGATCGCAACGCAGTTGAACGTCCCGGAGAAAACTGTCTATCGTTGGAAGCAGGAAGATCTCGACAAAGGTTCGGATTGGGACAAAGAGCGCGAATCAATCCGCATGACTTCTGCGAGCGCGTATAAGCAAGCTTTGAAGATTGCAATTGACAAGTTGAATTCGTTTGCTGCCGGCGGTGAAGTAAACGTGAAGGAAGCCGACGCGATCATGAAGATCGTCAAAGCCGCAAAGTCGCTCTATAAAGATGTCGACGCACTCGGAAATATTTATCTCGCCATCGAAGAGTGGGTTACATTTCTTCAGGAACACGATGCGGAGTTGCTAAAACAGATGTTGCCTTTGCTCGATCAGTTTCGTCAGGCAATGTCGAATAAATATGGACGCAAACGCTAATGTCCAACATGACTCAAAAAGAATTTGATCAACAATTCGGCGAGTTGATCAAGCGCATTCAAAAAAATGCAACGGCGTTTCCGAACGACACTTCGGAAAAGAAGCGAGCTCGCATCGCTCGTGTGAAGGTTGACAAATTCTTTTTCGCGTGCACCTACTTTCCTCACTATCTCGTTGTCACCGATGAACTGCGCAATTGCTGGAAAAATCCTGATGCTAAATATGATTGGTTGAAGGGAGGCTTCGCGTCGTTCCATCCAGAGTTGCTCAGCATTTCTGATATTATGCAGAAATTTTCAATAGTGTATGGATTTCGTGAGTGTGCCAAGGATACGCTGACACGCATTGATACAGTTTTTAAAATTGTTACCGGCGACCGTTGGTTTATTCCGCTGATCGCGAAGACTGAGGGTAAAGCAGAAACGAAAGTCGTCCCGGTAAAGATCGAACTCGAAGAGAATATCCGATTGAAACACGACTTCGGAGATCTTCGTGGAACGCGTGAGTGGGAATTCGGTTCGTTCGTTACTTCGACCGGAATCAAAATGAAAGGATACGGCCGCGATCAATCGCTCGTCGGTGAAGAGCACGATTCCCATCGTCCGGATTACATACAATTAAACGACATTCACGATCCGTTTATTCCCGATTCAATTGAAGTGATAAAAAATGTTGTTGAGCGCATTCGTAATAGTATCATTTATGCTGTCAACTCAACGCGATGGTCTGCAATTTATCTCTGCAACTATACAGTGAAGGGTGATATTGTTGACGAGCTCATCACTGGAAAAAATACTTCGCACTTCAACAAGGTCCCGATCCGTGCGTTGATTGAAAATCCGCAGGAGACAAAAGAACAAAAAGAAATTGCGCGAAAGTGCCGTGATGCCGGTTTCCCCGATAAAAAAATGTCAGCGTGGGAATTCAGGCATCCGACATTGAAGCTGCTGCAAGATCAAAAAGATGATCCGGATACATTCAACTCGCAGATGATGATGATACCCCGTCCGCGCAAAGATGCAAAGTTTAAAGAACAATATTTCCGGTATCACACAAAAGAAGATCTCGTCGGACGCAATTATACGTATTATACCGCCGTTGACCCGTCGGCAACGGAAGGGAATGATTACAAAGCAGTCATCACGCTCGGACTTGGCTTAAATGAAAAAGGTCAACTCCATATGCCGGTAATGAAGGCGGACATTCAGCAAGAGTCGATTGACTGGATGCTCGAAACAAGCTGGCGTCATCACAAATTATTCGGAATGAAAATTCTCGGTGTCGAAGATAACGCATACAAAGATTTTGTCGAGCGCGAGTACAAACGATTGATGGCGAAGAAACATCAGCCGCTCCCGTTTTTGCGCTTGCAGCATTCCGGCAACAAGAAGATGCGTATTGAGCGCATGGTTCCCTTTGTGAAAGAGGCGCTAATAACGTTCGATCAAGACGATCCGGACCAGGAATTACTTATTCAGCAATTAAAATTATTTCCGAATGCAGGCACGGTCAGCGGCGGTGGCATTGGTGATGATGGAGCTGATGCGCTGGCAATGTGTGTGGAACTGATTGAAAAATATCCGCATGCCGGCGAAGTGACATACGAAAGTATCGAGCAGCATGAAGCCATTTTTGAAGAAGGGACCTGGTAATGTTTTTCGCGCTCTATAAAAGATTTATTGCTGCTGCTATTGCGATCTCTTCGTTTTTCGGTAAGGTCTGGTTCGGCAGAAGAAAAAGATTTATCACAACGTTCAAACATCCATTTGTAAAAGGTTTCTTTTCATTCGTCGGCTGTGATGTTCGCTCAAGGGCTAACGGTTCGATGTGGATTGAGCTTCGTAAAAAGGATGCAGTAAAAAGAAACAAAAAACTCATCCACAAATTACAGGAGCAAAAAAAATGATGAACGTTGAAAGTCGTGAACTCGACTTATCGAGCGGACTAACCGCAAAAATTTTAAAAGGCGATGCTTTGAAAGTGTTGAAAAATATTCCTGATAACAGTGTGCAGTGCGTTATTACCTCGCCGCCATATTGGGCGCTGAGAGATTATAATGTCGCTGGTCAACTCGGACAGGAAAAGACACCGCAGGAATTTGTCCAGAATCTTGTTGAAGTCTTTCGTGAAGTCCGAAGAGTTTTAAAACCCGACGGCACATTGTGGCTGAACATTGGCGATACGTACGTCGGAAGCAATCAAAGTTATGGACAAAATGTTGATCAGTTAAACTCGCTTCAAACGAGCAACAAAGGTTCTTTACATGCTGTTAAAAAGCGACCATCAAATCATAAAGTGCCAGGGTTAAAGCCGAAAGATTTAATCGGCATTCCCTGGTCGGTCGCACTCGCATTGCGGAATGATGGATGGTACTTGCGTTCTGATATTATCTGGCACAAAACAAACCCGATGCCGGAAAGCGTCGATGACCGCCCAACAAAATCGCACGAATATATTTTTCTGCTTACAAAATCGCGTCACTATTACTATAACGCCGATGCAATTCGTGAGCCGCACAAAGAAGAAAGCTTCGAGCGTTCAAAGCATAAAATGAATTCACCGCGTTATTATGAACTCATCGGGAAGCCGCAAGCCGGTCTTGTGCGTCCGTTGAATCCGCTTGGCAGAAATAAAAGAACGGTCTGGACGATTTCGATTAAAAATAATCGCGTGAAACATTACGCAACGTTTCCAAGTGACATTCCGAATATTTGCATTCAGGCAGGAACGAAAAAAGGTGATGTTGTGCTCGACCCGTTTGCCGGAAGCGGCACGACACTCCTCGAAGCGATAAAACTTGAGCGTGGTTTTATCGGTATTGAAATCAACAAGCAATATGTTGACGAAATCATTGCTCCGAGAGTGAAAGAAGAAAAAGAGAAAATCCGTTTGCACAAGCTTTTTAGTTATCCGGGTGGAAAGTGGCCTATTCGTGATCTTGTTGTCTCTCGTTTTCCGCAGCATCAAACGTATGTAGATGTGTTCGGCGGCAGCGCTGCAATTTTGTTGACGAAAGAAAAGAGCGACGGCGAAGTGTTCAATGACAAAAATAAAGAGATCGCAAACTTCTTCCGTGTTGTGAAACACCGCGTTGCAGAACTTGCTGAAGAATCTCGTCATTGGATTCACAGTCGCTCAATGTGGGAAGGAATGAAAAATTCCGAAACTCCTTATGATGAGATTCAACAAGCAATGAGATTCTGGGCTGTGCTGCAGGATTCATTCGGAGCTCGCGGCGCACATTTTGGCACTGCGCGTGAATCGGTTCGCTCGGTGACACATGCACGGAAATATCTCGATGAAGTTTCTGACCGTTTATCTGATGTGCATATTGAGAATCTTGATTTTTCAAAAATCATAAAGGTGTACGATTCTCCGGAGACATTTTTTTATTTGGATCCTCCATATCCGGATACAAAAGGCGGCAGCACAAACTATAATTTGATGACGGAAGATGAGTGGAAAGCGTTACACCTGCAGCTGTGTAATATCAAAGGAAAATTTCTTTTGTCATGCAATGAACATCCATTCATTGTCGGACTATTTAAAAAGTTTCACATCGAACGATTCAAAGTTCGACAGACACTTTCTAAAACAAAGAACATGCCGATGCGAAATGAGATTCTCGTCAGCAATTATTCGACAAGGAACCACTCATCGGTACCGATGGCAAGCGACAAACCGGCAATGAAATACAAAAAACATCGTTCCATAACTAGGGAGATTGTTTGAAAGATGTTTTAAAATATATTTCCATCATCGCAGGATGCGCAACGATTCTATCTTTTGTCATGCAATTGAAATCGTGCGGAGATTCCAATATCCCTTTGACAACGGTTATCGTTCCGCACGACAGGTCTTTTGTTCCGGTCACAAAAAGCGAATATCGCCCACGTTCAACGCCGTTTGAGAAGAAGGTAACACAATCCCAACGGCTGCCGAAAGACGCGCCTGAAGCGAACGTGGCGCGAACAATCGCTATTGTGAAGCGCATTCCGATAGATTCAAGCGGAAAATTCGTCACGGATACAACAAGAATTGTTCAATCGAAGTCAGGAGATACGTTTGTTGAAAAACAGGAAGGGATTGAAACGGAAGTTGCTGTTACTGAATTCCTTCCTCCAATTTTGCAATGGAATTTATTTTTGTCGGCCGGCGTGAATTATTCCGGAACATTTTCTCCGTCTGTTGCAGTCTCACCATTGAAGATTTACGACAAAATTCAATTTCCGGTCCTTTCGCTCGATCCGGCGAGCGTCGGAGTTGGCGCCGGCTGGTGTTACAAAGATTTTGTGTTCGGAATTTCAATCAACAAACGATTCGAAACTGCACAGAATAGTTTAAAATTATTTGCTCATTACACTTTATAGGTTCATCATGGCAAAAGACAAATCCAAAAAAACGACAAAGAAGGATATTCAGGAACTTACCGACCGCGTTGCAGTCGTAAATATTAATGATCAGTTTTCGACATATCCTTCGTACGGGCTAACACCTGAAAAACTCGCCGCTATCCTGCGAGATGCCGATCAAGGTGACGTCTTCCGTCAAGCGGAACTCTTTACCGAAATGCTTGAGAAAGACGGACATCTCATGTCGTTGTTTGGCAACATCCGCATTCGTATTGCCGGTGCGAATTATGAGATCATTCCGGGATCTGCAGATAAAAATGATGTCGACATCGCCGGTGAAGCAACGAAGATGATTTCAAGAATTAAAGGTTGGAAAAATCACATCGGCGATCTTCTTGATTGCGCTTCAAAAGGTTACTCGGTTTGTGAAAATATTTGGCTGGAAAAAGATGGCCGTTTAGACATTGTAGAATTCAAACATATCGATCAAAAGAAATTTCGTTTTGGAAAAATTTCCGACATGCAAAGTGATCTTAATGAGATACGCTTAGTTGTTGACCCCCGCAATGTTGATTCATTCCGAGCTATTCTTCCTGAAAGCGATCTCTCTACTGCAGCTACAGACGGGATTACACTTGATGTGAATCCTACATTCAGAAAAAGATTCACCGTTGCAATCGCAAAGTTGCGCAGTGGATCACCGGCTAGAGCTGCGCTTCTTCGCACGTGTGCATTTTTATTTCTCTTTAAAAATTACGACATCAAATGGTGGGTGCGATTTGCTGAAATTCAACTCGGTATTAGACTCGGTAAATATGATCCGTCGCAGCCAGAGCAATTGGCACTATTGAAAAAAGCGATTGCGAATTTAGGCAATGATTCTGCAGCAGTAATTTCGAAGGAGAGTGACATTGAATTTAAGGAGTTACTACAAAAAGCAGCAAGCTTCGAAACATACAAAGATCTTAAAGATTTTTGTAACTCCGAAATGACAAAAGCGGTTTTGTTGCACACGGCCGCTGTTGAGTCGACTGCCGGAAAACTTGGCAACGAAAAGGGAGCTGAAGATTCGCTGCAGAATCTGTATGAATTCTATGCATCAATCATCGACGAAGTTGTCACCGATGATGAACTCCGCGCTTGGGTCGAAACAAATTACGGTGAACAAGAAAACTATCCATCGTATAAAACGCAGATTGAGAAAGGAACCAACTTACTTGAACATGCCGATCTTATTTTAAAGTTACAAATGGCAGGAAAAGCAATCAGTCAGAAATATGTTGATCAAAAATTCGGAATTCCCTCTCCAGATCCAAATGATCCTGACGATAAAGCGTTGGAGCCGTTAAAGCAAAATACACAACTGGTCACAGCAAGAAACGAAATAGTTTTCGGTGACAGTAAAAAAAAACTTCTGACCAAAAATTAGAAAGTTCGTATCAAGATCGCGTTGATATTGTAAGCGAAAATTCAATCCAAAGTTCTTTGACAATTTATCATTCCCGAATTCAACAGATTAAAAACTGTTTTGAAGGTGTTAATTCGTTTGATTCTGCACAAAAAGAATTGGATAAACTTCAAATAGACAGAAAGTTTCTTAAAACATATTCCGAACATTTGTTCGAAACACTTCAGACAGCCGACGCACTCGGAAGAGGTTTGATCGTTGAAAAAGATCGAGTATTGAGCGAACAAGCAAATACAGTTGCTGCAAATTTATCATTCGGTAATTGGTATGTTTGTGATGATAAGATTGTAAAACTCACATTCGATATTATTCCTAAAGAAGCTTTAAAATATCTCGAATATAAAAGTCTTGTCATCGCCGGTGTTGAACATGATGAATTGCTTACTGCAGTAAAAGGACAGTTGCAGAATGCCACAAAAAAAGGAGTCAAATTCGACGATTGGAAAAAAGAAATTGATTCGATCTTTGATACTTATGGTGTAACGCAAATATCTCAACATCACGCCGAAACAGTCTTCCATACAAATATTCAAAGCGGTTTTGCTGTGGCTCAGCTCGAGCAGGTCTCTGAAATGTCAGAGCAATTCCCAATGTGGCAATTCGTTGCTATTCACGACGACCGATCACGGCATATTAATCTCGAAGGAATCTACCTGGTCGGAGAAGGTCCTGTTCCACCGGTTGATTACAACTGCCGATGCACAGCAATCTATTTACACCATACTCAGGTTGAAGGATTAAAGCCGGTAAAATGGATTGGAGATAAAGAAGCGGTTAGGTTTAATACTCAAAAGTCATTTGACGAGTGGATGAAATCGAAGACAATCTCATCCGAAGTTCAAAATTGGATTGATAAAAACTCCTGACTTTAAAGCAGAGCGGGAAAATTTGATAATGCTTCATTCCTCATTTAAAGTGACTTTAGTATTCCAAACTTCTCACTTTTTCCCGTCAATTCTCATTTAAAGTGATCATCATAAATTCTATAACCTATTGAAAAATAAAACAATCCTGAATTTATCGTTCCTCATTTAATTCGATCCCCCACAGTTCCTTCTCTATATTAGGGCAATTCAAACATCTATTTCGGAGTTTATTTATGAAACGTCTTTTCTACTCGGGCTTCTTCCTTCTGCCAATGCTGTTGTTTTCGCAATCGTTCAATCAATTTTTTGTCGATAAGACCATGCGTGTCGACTATTACCATACAGGCACTAAAGGAACAGAAATTATTGCCTTGGATAAAATTTATGAAGAAGGAATTTGGTCCGGAAATAAATCGCAGTTGCTCGATCAATTGAACTACGGGGAATATATGCTTCGCGTGTACGATGCCGTAACAGCACAGATGATCTACTCGCGTGGATATTCGAGCATGTTCAACGAATGGCATTCCACCGATGAATCAAACGCCGGCATTATGAAAACATTCCATGAAACGGTGCATATTCCATTTCCCAAAAATAAAATTCAATTGACAATTTCGCGAAGAGATAAACAAATGAATTTCCACGAATTGTTCTCGACTATCATCGATCCGAATAATTCTTCGACGATCAACACGCAAAAACGAACGCCACAATTTAAATTCTCAAAATTGATCGACAACGGTCCGTCCGACAAGAAAGTTGATCTTGTCATTCTCGGCGACGGCTATGCAAAAACAGAAATGCAAAAACTTCGCGACGATGCGAAGCATTATTCTGACGTGCTCTTTGGAACATCGCCGTATAAAGAACGAAAGAAAGATTTCAATGTGTGGCTGATCGAAGTTGAATCGAAAGAAAGCGGCATTGATAAGCCGGGAAAAAATATCTGGAAAGAAAATGCACTCGGCACGATGTACGACACGTTCGGTTCTGCGCGGTACATTTTAACCGAAGAAAACAGAACTCTGCGCGATATTGCCGGAGAAGTTCCGTACGATGCGATCGCTATTCTTGTGAATGATGATCGTTACGGCGGCGGCGGCATTTACAATCTCTACACGACGTGCTACACAAAAACAGATACGAAAGGAATGGAATGGCAGATGGATTACGTTTTCGTGCACGAACTCGGACATTCCTTTGCAGGCCTTGGCGATGAATATTATACATCGTCAGTTTCGTATACCGATTTTTATCAAGCCGGCGTTGAACCGTGGGAACCAAATCTTACCACGCTGACTGACCCCGAACATTTGAAATGGAAATCGTTTGTTGATGCATCCACTCCGCTGCCAACACCGTGGAAGAAATCCGAGTTCGACAGTCTTGAAACTCTGCGCAGTAAGCTTGACCGCCTTGCTCCGGGTTACTACGAAAAACGGGCTCCGCTCTATAATGCGGCACAAGCAATTTTAGACAATGCTGAATTTAAAAATAAGGTCGGTGCATTTGAAGGCGCAGGATATGTTTCAAAAGGAATGTATCGTCCGGCGATCGACTGCAGAATGCTTTCTTTGAGTCTTATCGGATTCGATCCAGTGTGCAGTGCGGCAATTGAAAAAGTAATTGATTCGTACGTGAAGTAAAACAAAATGCTCAATCTTCGTCAATGCGAGTTCCGACGTTAGTCGTCGGGACAAAGCAATCTTACTTCATACTTATGTCTCATGAGATTGCTTTGGTCGCTTGGCTCCCTCGCAATGACCGGTATTTTAAATTTAATTTTCGTTTGGCACTATCTCATCGATTTTCACCAAGACGGCTTCCGCAGAAATATTTTTCAACGAATTCGAATCTGATGAAATGATCACGGCTTGTTTGTCACTCAAGGGGTGGAACTTGTTGTAATTCCAATCGACGTTCGGATACAGCGCAACAATTGGTGTGTTGTATGCCGATGCAATATGCACAATTGACGTATCAACAGTAACGACGAGCAATGCATGTTTCACTAATGCAATCGCATGATGTATGGTTGGTGACGAAATGACGATAAGTGGCGGAAATTTTTGTTGAAAATTTTTTGCCCGCTCCGCATCGCTTGGCTGAAACGAAAGCGCAACGGAAAATCCTTTTTGAAAACACCACTCGATAACACTGCTCCACCCTTCATCATTCCATGCTCTGGTCGGCTGCCCGGCAGAAATATTCACAACGACTAATTTCTTCTCTGACTGAAGGAGTGCTTTGCTCACTTCACTTTCTATCTGAGAATCAATAAAAAGTTCGGGACGAACGATTTTCTTGTCTTCATAACCAAGTGATGCAAAGGTGCGAAGATTCCGTTCAACCGCATGAAGCGAAAAGTTTTCGTTGTCCGACGGAATGGAAATATCGAAAACAGGCTTCTCGTTTTTATTGAATCCAATTTTCTTTTTGGCTCCCGAATACCGTGCCAACAGCCTGCTTTCGCTTGATGAATGATCTTTCGGATCGATCCATAGGTCGTAATGTTCCATTCGCACTTTCAACAGTGCCGCCAACAATCCTGCCAATCCTTTTTCCCGGAGCAAAATTTTATCAACGCAGGAATTGTTGGCAATGATCGGCATCCCCTTTGCCGATGTAAGGACATGGAGTTCGGCGGCAGGGAATTGCTCTTTAACAACACGGAACATTGGCGTTGTCAGGATCATATCTCCGATTCGACCCGTTTGAACAATAAGAATTTTCATAATAAATAATTTTATTACCGTGAAACCGAATCAAAGTAATGGAGAATTTTTCAAGAGGCAAGAAGTATTACGAAATCATCACATCTTTGTTTATATTTGTTGATAATTTCTTAACGCCTATGAATCAATTTTTATTACCGATACTGTCACTATTTTGTATTTCGATATCCCTTGAAGCACAAGACTCTTCGTATTTTTATCATGGAAGATCGTTCGGAAGTGAAGCAGCGTACAACCCCATCTCTGTCATTCTTAACAGCGGATTTGATATGCTTCAGGTCGATCACCCGCGCGATCTTCGCAGACTTCCGCTGAACCACGGCGCTGAAAATGTTGCGCGCAACATCGCCGATCCGTTCGGCCCCATTCACCGGTACGGCGTAGGAAATTTCATGAAAGATCAGGTCATTCCACTTGGCCTCAGCAAAAAAGACGGGCAATGGTGGCCAAATTACACATTGCATCTCATCGGCGGGGGAATGACGTACGTGGCATTGACGGAATGGTATCAATTTTACAATTACGAATATCCGAAAACGATGGCGGCTGGGACAAAAATTCTTTACCACGTCATCAACGAAACGGTGGAAAACGGCGAATACCGCGGCGACAATGTCGATCCGATTGCGGATATTTATTTGTTTGATATCGGCGGCGTGATTTTATTCAGCAGCGATAATGTGAAAAGATTTTTCAGTGAAACGATGAATCTTGCGGACTGGTCGCTTCAGCCCTCAATCTCATTGCGAAATTTGCATATGGAAAACAACGGGCAGTTTTTTTCTCTCAAATGGAAATTTCCTTTTTCGGATCGCTGGCATTTATTCTATTTCTTCGGGACAAACGGCGTCGGTGGTCTTTCGTACAAGTGGGATGACGGTTCGGCATTTTCCGTCGGCGTTGGTTTAGCTGCGGCAAAACTTATCATGCTGAACAACCGAACCAATAAACAAACGCTCGATCTTGTCTGGAATGTCGGATTCTTTTATGATATGAAGAATTCGCTGCTGACAAGCCTTTCCATTTCAAAGAAAACCGATTACGCTCTCAATCTCAATATTTATCCCGGCATTATCAAGATTGGAGATTTTTCTCCCGGTTCATGGATTGCGATGAATCGCAACGGGTCGTTGATTATCGGCATTACGGCTGCCTGGTCACCGGTCGGCGTTGCGTATAATACACAGCAATAAGATGACAGCAATAACGAAAACATCTCTCCCAAAAAATTCTCTGCTCTATCAGAATAAAAATTCCTTTCACTATGTCGACAGTTATTCGGCGCCGCTTGAAACGACACATGCTATCCATCCTGCCGATGCTGCAAAAGCATTTTTTTCAACAGGTCCAAAATGGATTGACAAACTTTTTGCATTCCGCAACACTGTTGCTTCGTTTTTCGGACTTAAAACGCCAAAAAAGAATAAACGAGAAGAAATGCTTCGCAATTTTACGTGCCAGCCGGGAGAAAAAGTGGGTTTGTTTCAGATATTTAGTAGAACAGATTCTGAAGTCATCCTCGGTGAAGATGACAAGCATTTGAATTTTCGGGTTTCGTTATTTCTCCATTCGGTGGACAACGATTCCAGCAAGAAAAATTTGACGATTTCCACCACCGTAACATTTCACAATTTCCTTGGAAGATTTTATTTTTTGCCGGTAAGGCCGTTCCACAAGCTTATCGTTCCAGCAATGCTGAAAAGCATGGCGGCGGAATTGAAAAAGATCCAGAAGAAATAATTTTTTCCTGAATCATAATTTTTGTATCTTATATCGTTATGATTATAGCAACCGACTACATTTTAAGCCCTCTGTAACTTCTCTCTCTGAAGCGTCGTTCTATTTTCCATCTTTTTTTATTTACATCATTAGAAATTTCATGAGCATTTTGAAAGAAATTCAAAAGAGAAAAACTTTTGCCATCATCAGTCACCCCGACGCCGGTAAAACGACGTTAACGGAAAAATTACTGCTGTACAGCGGCGCCATTCACATTGCCGGTGCGGTAAAATCGAACAAGATTAAAAAAACCGCGGCATCGGATTTTTTGGAAATTGAAAAACAGCGCGGAATTTCGGTTACAACATCGGTGCTGTCATTCGAATACAACGGAAGAAAAATTAATCTGCTGGATACACCGGGACATAAAGACTTTGCGGAAGATACGTATCGAACATTGACGGCCGTCGATTCCGTTATTCTTGTGATCGACTGCGTGAAAGGCGTTGAAGAGCAGACGGAGAAATTGATGAGCGTCTGTAGAATGAGAAATACGCCGGTCATTATTTTCATTAATAAGATGGATCGTGAAGGAAGAAATCCGATTGAACTGCTGGATGAACTTGAAGAAAAACTTTCTATTAAAGTGCGTCCGCTGAGCTGGCCTCTTGGAATCGGATCACTCTTCAAAGGCGTGTATAATATCTACACAAATAAATTTGCATTCTTCACTCCGTCCAAACAAACGATTGAAGAAGATGTGGTAATCTTTGACGGATTGAAAGACCCAAAGCTTGACGAAACATTCGGAAGCAACGCTAATAAGCTGCGTGATGATATTCATTTGATCGATGGCGTGTACGAAAAGTTTGATGTGGAAAAATATTCTGCAGGTGAACTCGCGCCGGTCTTCTTCGGCAGTGCGCTGAATAATTTCGGCGTAAAAGAATTGCTCGAAACATTCGTCGAAATTGCTCCTTCTCCGCGCGAACGTGAAACGACAAAAGGAATGGTAGAGCCAAAAGCCGATCGATTCAGCGGATTCGTTTTTAAAATTCATGCAAACCTCGATCCGCGTCACCGTGACAGAATTGCTTTTCTGCGCGTCTGCTCCGGAACATTCGAACGAAATAAATTTTATCATCATGTACGATTGAATCGTGATATCAAATTTCCGAACCCGGCAAGCTTTATGGCACAGAATAAAAGTTTGCTGGAAGAAGCATTCCCCGGCGATGTGATTGGTCTGTACGATTCAGGTGTTTTCACTATCGGGGATACGTTGACCGACGGCGAAGCATTTATGTATAAAGGGATTCCGCGATTTTCTCCCGAAGTGTTCCGCGAGCTTCGCAACAATGATCCGTTCAAAACAAAACAATTGGAAAAAGGAATTTCGCAGTTAACCGACGAAGGGTTGGCGCAATTGTTCACGCATAATGTTGGAAGCAAAAAAGTGATCGGCGTTGTCGGCGAACTTCAATTTGATGTATTGAAATACAGGCTTCTTCACGAATTCGGCGCGAGCTGCGATTTTGTCGGCATCAACGCACACAAAGCGTGCTGGGTGCAGTACAATGATCCGAAAGATGTTGAAGAATTGTTCAATATCCGCTCGCACTATTTATATCGCGACAAAAACAATCATCTTGTGTTCCTCGCTGAATCCGAATACTCCTTGCGAAGCGCAACCGACAAAAATCCGAAAGCAAAATTTCTTTTCAGTGTTGAGCACAACGATCAGACGCTGGAATTGCAGTAATTTGCCCTCATTGTAAAGTCATTGCGAGCGAATGTCCCGCTTCACGGGATGCTGAACAACAGTATTTTCCATGAGTGAAGCAATCTCTTTATCAAATTTTTAAAGATTGCTTCTCCCGACTAACGTCGGGATCGCAATAACCTTCATCCTTAAGAGACCATACTTAGAATTTTATATTGTTTCTGGAGCAACTCCTTTCTACATTTCAAAAGAATTTTTCCTCAAAAACCTTCAAAGGAATTCTTCCATGAGATACATTCTGTGCATGCTGCTTGCTGTTTCATTTGTGCTTCCGGCTCAAACGATCCTATCCCCCAACAAAAAACTGACGATGACATTTTCTGTCTCGAAAGACAGTGTGCCGACGTACCAATTATCGTTTGGAGCAAAGTCGGTAATTCTGCCGAGCAGACTCGGGCTTCAACTTAAAGATGAACCGTCATTTCTCGGCGGATTTGTTGTCGCAAAGATTGAATCGTCAGTAGTGGATAATTCATGGAACCCAGTCTGGGGCGAAGTGAAAACGATCAAAAACAATTACCGTGAATTGAAAATTACACTGCAGCAACCCTCGCTGAAAAATCGGACAATGCTTCTAACGTTCCGTTTATTCGATGTAGGTTTGGCGTTTCGATACGAATTCCCACTGCAGGATCAGTTGAATTATTTTACCGTTGCGGATGAAGCAACGCAATTTGCGCTCACCGGCGAGCATTCGGCATTTTGGATTCCGGGTGATTTCGATACGAACGAATATCCTTACAGCCACACAAAGCTGAGCGAAGTCGATGCAAGCAAAGGAAGAAACGTCACAGAAATTTTTACACGCAATCCGGTCGGTGCCAATGTTACGCAAACTCCATTGATGATGAAATCTGCTGATGGGCTTTATATCAATATATTTGAAGCCGCACTCATCAACTATCCCGCAATGTGCGTTGAGATCAATCAGAAAAATTTTGTTCTTACTGCCGACCTTGCGCCGGATGCTATCGGCAACAAAGCGTACTTGCAGACTCCCTTCACCACACCGTGGCGCACTATTATGGTAAGCGATAAGGCAACGGACATCCTTGCATCAAAAATGATTTTAAATCTTAATGAACCAAGCAAGCTCGATGATGTCAGCTGGATCAAGCCGACAAAATTTATCGGTGTATGGTGGGAATTACATGTGGGAAAATCGTCGTGGAATTATTCCGACACAAATAATGTGAAAATCGGAATCACTGATTGGAAAAGCTTGAAGCCAAACGGCAAGCATGGTGCAACAACCGAGCGAACGAAATTCTATATCGACTTTGCCGCGAAACACGGATTCGACGGAGTGCTTGTTGAAGGATGGGATGTCGGCTGGGAAGATTGGTTTGGAAAATGGAAAGAGAATGTCTTCGACTTCGTCACACCGTATCCCGACTTTGATGTTGATGCGCTCCAAAAATATGCCGCCGAAAAAGATGTGAAGCTCATCATGCATCACGAAACATCCGCATCCGTTACTAATTACGAACGGCGAATGGACGAAGCATACACGTTTATGAAACAACATGGCTACGATGCGGTGAAGACCGGTTACGTTGGAAGAATTATTCCGCGCGGAGAATTTCACGACGGACAATGGATGGTAAATCATTATATTCGCGTCGCAGAAAAAACTGCGAAATATCATATCATGGTCGATATGCACGAGCCTGTTCGCCCCACCGGATTGCAGCGCACGTATCCGAACTGGCTTGCTTGCGAAGCGGCGCGCGGAAATGAATTCAACGCGTGGAGCCAGGGAAATCAGCCCGATCATGAAACAATTCTTCCTTTCACACGCCTGCTCGGCGGACCGATGGACTACACGCCGGGAATTTTTGAAATCAAAATGAGTTATTACGATCCTGCAAAGAAAGAACAGGTCCATACGACATTGGTAAAACAAATGGCGCTCTATGTCACGATGTACAGCCCGCTGCAAATGGCGGCAGATCTTCCGGAAAGTTACGAGAGACATCTCGACGCATTTCAATTTATCAAGGACGTGCCGGTAGATTGGGATGACTCACAATATCTCGAAGCGGAACCGGGTGATTATGTCACTGTCGCACGCAAAGCAAAAGGAAAAAATGAATGGTATCTCGGTGCAATCACCGATGAAAACGGACGAACAGCAACGGCGGCATTAAGTTTCCTCGATGCAAAACAGAAATATGTTGCCACCATTTATGCCGATGCAGCAAATGCCGATTGGCAAAAAAATCCGATGGCATACCAAATTTCGTCTTCCATCGTCACCGCAAAAACACTATTGAAATTGAAACTCGCTCCCGGCGGCGGCGCTGCCGTCAGCATTACACCGGCGACAAAAGAGGATGAGAAAAAATTAAAAGGATATAAATAAAGCCGTTTTAAAACTAAAAATGAACGATAGATTCCCGCTAAAAACATGCGGGAATGACATCCTGTAACAATATGAAATTCTTGTCTATCATTATCGTGAGTTGTCTATTTCTTTCCTGCGGAAAGATGTATTCGCCCGAAGAAAAAATCTACATCGCATCTGTACAAAAGTCGCGTCAGACAAAAGACGATTTCATGAAGAATGATCCTTCTTCTCCGTTTAAGAGGGATTCACTCTCTCATTTTTCTCCGTTGAAATATTTCGACGTCGATCCTGATTTCAAATTCACCAGCGTGCTGCATGAATTTGATCAAAAGGATACGGTCATTATTCTCGGAACAAAGGGCGAAGAACGAAAAACAGTGAAGTTCGGATATTTGCTGTGGAAATTTCGAGGAAAAGAATATCGTATTAACGTCTATAAAGGGTTCACTCGCTCCGGGCAGGAATATTACAGCATTTGGTTTACGGATCGAACAACCGGAAAAACAACGTATCATGTCGGACGGTATATTGATTTTGAATTAAATCCGGATAAAAATCATCTCTACACCATCGATTTCAATGACGCATACAGCCCCTACTGTTCATACAGTTCGTCATATTCTTGCGCCGTTCCATCGAAAGAAGATTTTATCGACGTCGCCATCGAAGCAGGAGAAAAAAGTTTTCACGATTAAATGTTTCATTCCATGAACGGAGATTTCGCCTATGGATTCGAACGATACTCTTGCCGCTGTTGGCAAATTCAACGAAGCGTTTAACAGCCACAACATCGATGCCATTATGCGGTTGATGACCGATGATTGTCTCTTTGAAAATACCTCTCCTTCTCCCGACGGAACAACATATGAAGGCACGCTGTCTGTGCGGACGTACTGGGAGCAATTTTTTCGTAATTCCCCGACAGCTCGATTCGAAACCGAAGAAATAATTGCGTGCGGCGATCGATGCATCGTCCGCTGGATCTACCATAAGCTCAAGGATGGGCACCCATGGCATCTACGCGGCATTGATGTGTTTCGCGTCCGCGGCGGAAAAATTTCTGAAAAACTATCCTACGTCAAAGGATAAACATCATGATCAAGCAATTTTCCATCTCGAATAACACGCTCGTCGAAGCAGACGATGGTGTCGTCATTATTTCAATCAATCCAAGCCAGGGTGAGCGCTCATCATTGTGCGCTGCCTATCATATCGATGAACATACACTTTCATCGGCGCTTGATCCGGACGAAGTTTCGCGTTTTGAATTTTCGGACGATGTCGCTTCACTCATCTGGAAGCATCCGCTGAATTGTTCCAGTAAAGATAATTTTTATTTCAATGTCGGCTCGATGGGACTCTTCCTGACACAACACCAGCTTATTGTTGTGATGATGGATGATATGCAGCTGGTCGGAACAACCGTTCGCCCGATGAAATTTTCCACTCCGCTGGAATTACTTCTGGTCATGCTTCTGGAAACAATCCAGCATTACCTCGATCACTTAAAAGTCATTAAGATGATTGCCCACGATCTTCAAAAACGCATCAACATGTCGATGGAAAATGATCATCTGATTCAGATGTTCAATCTCAGCGAAAGTTTGGTGTACTATGTCAATGCCATCAGTGCAAACGGCATCGCCCTCGGACGGCTCTATTCTCACATCATCAAGATCCACGCCGGCGAACATATCAATGAAATGATCGACGACATCGTCATTGAGAATAATCAATGTTACAAGCAGGCGGAAATTTATTCGATGGTATTTTCCGGCATGATGGATGCACGCGGATCGCTCGTGAACAACAATATGAGCATGCTGTTGAAGAATCTTACCATCATCAACATTGTGTTTCTTCCGTTGAATCTCATCGCCGGAATCGGCGGGATGTCGGAATTCAGCATGATGACGCAGGGAGTCGATTGGCGCGTTTCTTATGCGCTGTTCATGATCGCCATGGTTGCGATCGGATGGTTTACCGCCTACATGCTCGGGAAATTGAATTTTATGAAACTCAATCCATTCGATGTTTTTCGGTTTAAACGGAATAAAGCCCGGAAACACCCGTAACACGGCATCAAAAAGTGATTACTATCAAGGTATTCCCGGCAGACCCACATCACATTTCTTGACAATCGTGCAAATACGAATCGGCACCTGTTGAACCATTCACATAATTTTTCTACCTTTGATTCGCTTAATAACCGTTCAAAAAAAATAGCGCCTACTTTTCATGAGCAGGAAAAACAGCACAAAAATTCTTATCGTCGATGATTCTGATGAATTGCGTTTCATCATGAAAAGTTATATTGCGGAAGAAGGATATTCTGTCGAAGCGGTTGCGAGCGGTGAAGAATGTTTGGAAAAAGTTCGGACAATACGGCCGGATGTCATTCTGCTCGATATTATGATGCCGGGCATTCACGGCTTTGACGTTTTGAAGCATTTGAAAACTGATGCAGCAACCTCCGCCATCAATGTAATTATGTGTTCGGCAAAAGATTACAAACCGGAAAAGGATCTCGCTTTCCAGCAGGGGGCGTACGGCTATATTGCAAAACCGTTCAGCAAAGAAGAACTCATCGCTGTTATCAATGAATGTGTTGATCAATCCCCATCAGCGGCGACGCAAGCAGCGCAGCCCGCGAAACGCACCGAAGAGCGCTACAATGTGTCGGTAAACAGCACAAAGCCGTTTCTGCATTTCTGGGGAACGCGCGGATCGATTCCCGTGAGCGGATCGTCGTTCGTTCGCCACGGCGGCAACACACCTTCCCTTGAAATCAACGACGGACAGTCGACCATTATCATCGATGCAGGAACAGGGATTCGCGAGCTTGGAATAAAATTGATGAAAGAGCCGCCGCAGCCGCTGCATCTCTTTATCGGACACACACATTGGGATCATATTCAGGGATTTCCATTTTTCACGCCCGCCTATCGCCCCGGAACATCGCTGACCGTCTACGGCGCATCCGGATTCGGGAAAGATCTGAAATCGATCTTCAGCGGACAGCTCGACGCCGATTATTTTCCCGTGCAGCTCGAAGATTTTCCGAGCACCATCAGTTTTAAGCAGCTGACGGAAAATCCGATCGTCATCGGAAAGACAAAAATTTCTTGGGAATACGTTCATCATCCCGGCGCGGCTGTTGGATTTAAATTTGAATTAGGAAAAAAGAAAATCGTTTATATCACCGATAATGAATTTTTAAAAGGCTATCTCGGCAAGCCGAATGTCGGCGAGATCAGTCAAGAAATGCTTTCGCGGTACGACAGCCTCATCCAATTCATTAAAGATGCCGACGTGCTCATTTCGGAATCGCAATACACCAACGACGAATACCCGAACAAAATCGGCTGGGGGCACACAATGCTTTCCAACGGATGCCTGCTCTGCAAACTTGGAAACGTAAAACGATGGATCGTTACGCATCACGATCCGATGCACACCGACGATTTTCTGAGTCATAAACTGCAGTTGACACACCAGATACTCGATTCGATCGAATACTCCATTCCAGTTTCTCACGCGTTTGACGGGATGACGGAATTCTTTTAGACCGCATTCATTACATTCTCTGCATAAAAAAATCGTTGTACATTCATGAATCTTTTGCACACATATAAAAAATTACTTGCGGCATACACTCACGAAAATCTGCACACGATCACGGCAAAGATTATTGATCTGTACAAGAACAAACAATACAACGCACTGCAGAAAATTATGAGCATTGCCTCCGGCGAATCGGATGCGCAAGAGTCTCAACCCAGCAAAGCATTTTATAAATTGATGATGATCTACCATCCGGATCGGATCAATTATTACGTCGGAGAAATCGAAAAGCATTATCACACAAAGAATGCCGAAGCACTGAATCGATACGTGCATATTTTTTCGGCGCTCGATCTTGCCCAGACGCTGATCGTTCTCAAAAAACCATCGCCAGAAATCGAAAGCGAGGACGAATACCGATGGCAGGATCCAAGCAATAGATTTTATGATGACGAAAACGAGTACGACGATTTCATCGACGATGTGGAACCTGCGCAGTACGGCACCGATTTTTATTCCGTGCTAAAGCAAAGCATCTACGGACATAAGAATGTCGATCTTCCCTTTTATTATTTGGAAGAGCTCGACTCGCTCGATCTTTCCGGCTACGGTATTGAAAACTTGGACGGCGTACAGCATTGCATTCATGTCTCTGTGCTCGATCTGTCTCATAACGAGATCATCGATATCGGCGAGCTTTCTCAGCTTCCCTTCCTGCAGGAAGTTTTTCTCTCCGATAATCTCATCGGCTATATCGATTCGCTCAGCTTCGCCAAAGACCTCCGCATTGTCGATCTTTCCGAAAACAGGATCGACGACATTTCTCCTCTGCTCGATTTGCAGCGGCTGGAATATGTAAATCTTCTCGGCAATCCGGCTCCGGTACAGCAAATCAATTTCCTGCGCCGAAAAGGGATTGTTGTTGTCTTTTAAATTCTACCGCTGTCTTTTTTCCGTAACAATAGAGTGCATGCTCATTGTAACGATATAACCTCCCACTTTTTCCTTCATATAGAAAATTTGTTATTCGCTCTTCCATTGTAATTTCTACACATCAAAAAGCTTCCGTAAATATTGCTTTCTTTAGCGCTCCGAAAATATTTTAAATATTTTTTCTCTCACGAGTCCGATTTCACGTTTTTGACAGTATAAATATACATAGGGGATTCTCTCGTCCAAAAACCAGCCTCATCATCAAAAAAATTTATGAAAGGAGTGTGTCTATGAACGCACTGGTAAATTTTTTTAAACGACCTATCGTGCAGGCCACCATCATCGGAGCGTTCGGCGGAATGGCACCAAAACTTGTCGATCTTGTTCCGAAGCTTTTCGCAAATCAGTTCCCCTCAATGGGAATGATTTACGGGTTTTTACTTTTGGCACTGTTCGGAGCGATCATTATCATCGTGTACCACGAAGAAAATCTTCAGAAGGCGTTAATCCTTGGCGCAGGCGCCCCGGCACTTATTTCGGCATTGATCTCGCAAGCAGCCCCCACACAAAATGCCTCGGGGTATTTTCTACCATTCAATATTTCAATCGTTTCGACTGCGTACGCTCAAGAGCAGCCGAAAATAGATACGGTAAAGTTTGTCGTCACCCAGGATGAAAGTTCGGTGAAACTTAATACGCTCTGGATCCGCGCGGACTCAACGACCCTCGACGAATACAAGCAAAAAGGAGATACGCTCATTGTTACGTATCCTTCAGAGGCAAAAGAAATCATGATCAATCTGCCGACCGAAGGAAATGGTGTGGTATATCCCGTCTCACAATTTTCCAAAACAAAAGTTCACCAATTAAAAATTTCAAACGACCAGCAGACAAAAGATTTCTGGCAGACATTTGGCGGCAAGTCGGTACCACAATACAAACTTGAAAAAAAGAAGTGACGTTTCTTAATAAAACTTGTTGCGAAAAAAATTTCAACATAAGAGAAAAATCGATATGTATTTACGAAAGCATACACTCTTCAGCGTTATCATCATGGCAACGGCATTCGTCTTCGGACATGCGAACGGACAAACCGTAGAAATATCGGAACGTTTTCAGGCGGTCGCTCAACGCCTTATCCGGGAACATTTCAAGGATGTCGTGTTCAATGAGTTGAAGGATAACGATCCAATTTTGGCCGCCAGTACGTATGACCTGATCGACCGCATCGTATCTAACGATTCACTTCCCGAAATCAAAAAGCAGGTTATTGTCTCGATATTCGACTACCTGGAATTTTTGCATTTGCGCAACTATCTCAAGCGATCATTTCCAAAAAAATTGATCACAAAAAAGAGCAAGGAGATGATTACTGACGGCGAATATGACAAACTGATGAGCGTGTCAGGTTTGCTGATGTATAAATTTCTCGCTGACAGCACATTGATGGTAACATCGGACGGCATCACAAAAACGATCCTTCATTATAATAAGGATCTTCTTGCGTACGATACTCTGCCGCATTCCCTTACTGCCGTAGAGTTCGATGGCTCAATCGCCGATTTCATGAGTGCGAACAAAGAATACATTCTCCAGACAATTCAATTTAACGCTGCATTGAAGAATGTCATTGTCTCGTTAAGCATGGATGATTCAATCCTCAAGAAATTAAAAAGTCACTATGAGCTTATCACAACCAAAAATTTTCCCTCGAACGATGAATTCCTTGCGGCAGTGCAAGATACCGTAAAGCAATTACTTCTTGCACTTACGAACGAAGTTGGGCAATCCTATGGGAAACACTATTCCGACATGTTCATGATCATCGCGCCATATGTCAACTCCATGATCTTTCAGAAAATTAATCAACAACCGATCGATTACAGCCGGCAGCTTCTCATCGCCCTTGCACAAAAACTGGAAGAAATGTATGAACAGAACAAATCGAGATTCAAATATAAAATCGGTTTATGGTCAGGAATGTTTTTCAGCGGAACATCGTGGGATCCGCCGGGAACCTCGTATCCAGTCCTTTCATTTCGCATCAACGATCGCTTCCAATACACGGTATGCGATTGCCGGTCGGGCGAATGGTTTGTGTATCTTGGCGGATTTTCCGACATGTTCATTAAAGAACTTTCGAATAAAACGAATAACCGTTTCGGATATGCTGGCGCCGGAGTGACAATGAAAGCTGTTACGTTTGCCGTTTCTGCAACTGTTCCTGTTGATAAAGATGCCGCCGACATTGGCTTTGTCATCAGCCTGATGTATGATCTTCCAATTGAAAAGTTGTTAGAATAATTTTTTCACCATTAGGAGTAAATAGTCATGGATAAAAATACACCGACAAATCAAGTGCAGCCTCCTCCGGGACAGC
The DNA here is from genome assembly GCA_037443785.1 of Ignavibacteriales bacterium. Lineage (GTDB taxonomy): Bacteria > Bacteroidota > Ignavibacteria > UBA10030 > UBA8401 > JAQUOA01. The sequence goes on from JBBINR010000006.1 coordinate 49,372, forward strand.
ATGTTGCAAACAGACGAACTGAAAGAGTCTGCAGAAATCATAAGATCGTTATTCAGGTGTGGGTCAGGTATTCTCCTCCGCTCTCCAATTGGATCCTTGAATCGGAAAATGAAACTGACGAACCGTGTTAACTTTTTCCGTAATAATTACGACGACTCGTGTACAAAATCTTTCGAAAGAATTCTTCAATGAAATCCTACACCCTCTACTTCGCCACCAACCGCAACCACATCGGCAGCGACCAATGGAATCCGGAAAGCTACGGAACAAAATTCAGTAATGACGGACACGAAAATCTTCGCTTCGGATATTTGACGCTGCAAGCAGATGAAACGAAAGTTCAGCAGCAATTGGATGCCGACGTTGAAGGATTGAACAAAGGAGACGGCGTGAAGCTTGCCGACTATTTTTCATCATGCGTGCCGGAAGCAAAAATTGAGGCATACAAAGAAACGCTCGACGCAACGGCACCGGACAAAGAACAATCGCTGGATCGGTTCGGCTCGACCGGATTTTTCAAAGACCTGAAATCCGAAATGATGAACAGCACCGACGTTGTCGTGTACATTCACGGATTCAATGTGTCATGGAACGATGCGGTCGGCGGCGCCCTTGCACTGCAGGAAATGACGAACAAGTACAATGACCTTCAGCAGCAGGTGATGGTTGTGCTCTTCACATGGCCGAGCGAAGGAACTGCCATCCCTTACTATTCATATTTGGTTGACCGCGCCGATGCCCGCGATTCAGGTTTTGCGGTTGGGCGCGCCATGCTCAAGCTGCGCGATTTTTTTGTGCGCCTGCAGGTTGAAGTGAAGAAGAAAAACGAAGAATTGTGCGAACAATCGATACACTTGCTGTGTCACTCGATGGGAAATTATGTTTTGCAGAATGCGCTTGCCCGCATACAGGAATTCATCAAAACTCCGGCGCTCCCCCGCCTGTTCGACAATATTTTTCTCTGCGCCGCCGATGTGGACGACGACGTCTTCGAATCCGACAAACCGTTGGGGCGGCTTCACGAGTTGGCGCGGGGCGTTTCAATTTACTACAACCGCGAAGACAAAGCCCTGCTGATCGCCGACACAACGAAAGGACATCCCGAAAGATTAGGCTCGAACGGATGCGCTCGGTCTTATCATGTACACACAAAAATCTTTCAAATCGATTGCACACCGGTTGTGCCGGGCGGTTTGCTTGCTGTAGAACATAGCTATTATTTGCTTGCCGATATTAACCGCGACATCGTTCAAACCATTGCAGAAATACCGCAGGATGATACGAAACGCCGGCGCATTGTCAGTACCGAATTGCCAAATACATGGCGGATGAAGTAAGAGATAATACTATTTGAGGATTGTGCTCACTCAAAAAGAGTATCGGGGAGACAATGTCTGAGAGCGGAAGAATAAAAATACTGCCAATTAGGTATTGACATAACAAAGTAATACCGATACATTGTTGCAAAATTTATTGTAAAACCAGAGCATGTTACGGCGATACTTGTGACGGTGAGAATTTTGAAACCTCTGGATTTCGCAGACGAGCGAATGATAGAGGTTTTTGCATTTTGTGTCATGCCAGCGCATGTTCCGAAGGAATCTCTTTGAGACTGGCATCCAGAAATGAATGCTACTGGATTCTCCAAAGGAGTCCGTTGGACCGGCTTTCGTCGGAATAACAATGCTCTATTATTGTGCAGAAGGATTCATCAGCCGAGCGGATGATAGAGGCTTTTGAGTTTTATTGAACTAATCTGGAGGAAAAAAATTTCAGACAGAAAGCTTTAAAAGAATTATTCTCATTCAAATTACTAATAGGATAAATCAGCATGAAAGATCTTTTGGACAAAATCTCATCTTATAACTTATTCAATTATCTTTTTCCGGGAATAATTTTCGTAATTGCCTTAAACAATTTCACAAAATACAATCTCGTCCAGGTTGATTTACTTCATGGTGTGTTTTTCTATTACTTTGTCGGTTTAATCATTAGCAGAATTGGCTCCTTATTTGTCGAACCTATCTTAAAATATTTTTCACTGTTAAAATTTGCTGAATATAAAAAATTCGTCAGAGCTTCAAAGGAAGACGACACTCTTGTTATTCTTTCAGAAGCAAATAATATGTATCGAACAATTTCGACTATGTTTATTGTCCTTATTATATGCAATCTGTATCAAGAGTTGGAAGAAAAAATTATATTTTTTTCTATTTACCGAACAATAATTATCATTATTCTCTTGCTGATTATTTTTTTATTCTCATACATAAAACAATCAAACTACATTATAAAACGAATAAATGTAAATGGGGATTAAAATATAAAGTAACAAGATCAAATTTATTATTCAGATTGATATTTTATTAAATCCGTATTTAAGAGAGGTAATTAATGGCTACTTCAACAATTACATTCTTTCCTGTTGGTGAGAAGAATGGTGGAATGATCCTTTTGCGTTTGAACGATGCTAATCAAACAACAATATTAATTGATTCTAGTATTGGGGAAGATTTGATTGCTGACCATTGCGACGTCGCCCAGGAGTTATATGATCGTCTTCCTAAGGATGGATCGGAGAGACCTTATGTTGATGCTTTTATACTTACGCACAGACACCAGGATCATTTACTTGGAATTCAGAAATACTTTCATTTAGATGCTCTTTCAGAATATGTTAAACCCAAGGAGGATGAAAAACCTAAAATTGTAATTCGCGAATTATGGAGTACTGATATTTTTTGGAAACCGGAATCTAAGAATTATATCCTTTGTGATGATGCAAAGGCATTCAATAAAGAAATGAAACGCAGAGTAAATTTGTACATAGATAAAAAACAAATGCAATCAGAAGGTGATCGTGCTATCATAATTGGTAAACAAGAAGATGAAACAAAAGATATTACATACGATATAAATTCTATTTTTTCTAAAATTAACGAAGTTGAACTCTCATCAAAAATGTCGACTTTGATACTTGGGCCTTTGGAACGGCAAAAGAACGAAGAAGATGATGCATTTAATGATATGAATCGCCAATCGATTGTTTTTCAAATGACAATCAAAGAATCAGATTATGACAATAAACTCCTATTGCCTGCTGATGCTGAATGTTTTGTCTGGGAAAGTTTTTGGCGATTATATAAAAACGATAAAGATAAACTTGAATATGATCTACTGTCTGCACCTCATCATTGTTCATGGCATTCTCTTTCGTATGACAGTCAATCTAAGGATAAAAATCCACAGATAAACAAAGATGCTTTTAGTGCACTTAGTCAATGCAAAGAGGGTGCATACATTGTTTCTCAAAGTAAAGCCATTAAGGAAAATGATGCAGATCCACCAAGTAAAGCGGCAAAAGATGAGTATTTAAAAATTGTATGTAATGAGCAATTTATTTGCACAAATGAATATCCAAGTGAAAAAAAACCAGAGCCGCTGGAATTCAATCTAACAAGTGGAGGGCCACAGAAAAAAGGAATTAAAGAAAAATCTAAAATTGCCATTGCTGCATTAGCCTCTACAAAAGAAGCATACCCTCATGGATAATTTTGGAATAGAAAAAGCCAAGAAATATATTGAACAGCACAATGCATTTTCTGATGTCAACTTTTCTGGTCCAGATGCAAATGGTGTATCAACAATTACAGCTTCCGTAAAAATTGGTTTACCATCGAAATATCTTAAAGCTGGAATTACTTCTACCGGAGTAAAGGCTATAGAGTCTGTCAAATTTTTATTTCCCAAAACCTTTCCACTTCAAGCACCAAAAATCTATCTTCGGGATGATTTTCCTAGAGGTTTCCCTCATATTAATTCTTCAGAAAAGGAAGTTTCACCTTGTGTTTACGAGGGCAGTGTTGCAGAATTACTCCAACAGTCTGAATGGTTGAATGGTCTTTTAAACCAACTCGTGGACTGGCTTGAAAAAGCTGCATCAAATGATTTGCTAAATTATAAACAAGGATGGGAGCCCATGCGCAATGACGACTCTGCAGGGTTTATAATTTACGATACAAACCTTACCCTTAAAGCTTTTGAAAAGAATGGCCCAATATTGACCGCCAATATAAAATTTAAGATTGTAGAAGGTAAAGATGGTAAGATAGTGGCAAATCAATTAAATAATTCTGAAAAGACAGAAAATTGTACTTTCCTATGTTTTTTAACCCCTGATATCATCGGAAGTTACATTCCTAATCCTGTTAGAAATTTAGCAGACCTTTACTCGTATGGTAGTTCCATTGGTCTGCCAAATTTGAAAGTAAACATTGAAAGCATAGATGAAAAATATTCAAATGAAAATTGGATTCTGTTAACTCTCGCAGTGAAGCGCCCCTGCAAACTTATTGGCCAAGATACAAATATTGAATTTTTAAATTATATAATTAAGAAATCAAAGCCACGAAAAGGTAAAAAACGAGTACTACCTGAAATTAGTGTAAAACTTTTAAATCATATTTCGCAAAACTCAACTATTTTGTTGAGAAAATTATCAGGAACAAAATCACCCATTGATGAAAATAAATATATCGCTCTCGTTGGTTGTGGAAGTTTAGGATCAAAAATAGGTTTACATTTGGCGCGTAATGGCAATAGTCCGTTCTTATGTGTTGATGGTGATATATTTCTCCCGCATAACGCTGCAAGACATGGTTTGTTTTTGGCAATGTCACATAATAAAGCAGACTTACTAGCTACCGCAATAAATAATATAACAAAAGGGATGGTAGACTCTAGTTATTCCGCATTCGAAACAGATTTCGGTACGTCCAGAATAATTATTGATTCAACCGCATCGCTAGCTGTTCGCTCTTTTTTCATAAAAAATAAAAATCGTCCTTCTGTTATTTCAACTGGTTTGTACCACAAAGGGAATTCGGGTATTGCATTTATTGAAGCAAACAATGGTCGCGTCATGCTTTGTGACTTGTGGGCTTATTTTTATAATCTTTCAATTGAAAATGAATTTATTCGCGAACTTCTTTTTTCTCAACAGACAAGTTCAATTCAAATTGGTCAATCATGCCGTTCAAGTACTCTTGTTGTAAGTGATGCAAGAATATCTCAATACGCATCGCTGTTTAGTGAAAAAATACAAGATGTCCTTGAAAGAGGTGTTCCTAATTCTGGCCAGATACTCCAATTAGAACATAATGATAATTATTCTATTTCCTCAAATATTTATAATGTAGATGGACAAACAAATGTATGCTTATCAAACAGAGATGAATTGGAAGTAAGGGTGTTGGATTTAGTTGTTAAGAAGATCTCCGAACAATCCAAATTAAAAGCCCCTAATGAAACTGGAGGAGTTCTATTGGGAACAATTTTTCCAAATACCAATATAATCGTTGTTTCAGATATATTGCCTCCACCGACAGACAGCATAGAAACGCCTTCGTTATTTGTCTTAGGAATTGATGGTTTAGAAACAAAAATTAAATGCATTGAAAAGCGTACGCATGGTAAGGTCACATACCTCGGGACTTGGCATAGTCATCCACACGGCGGTCAGGCATCTCAAACTGATAAAGGAACATTTAAAAAACTTTTATTTGTTAGAAACTATGAACCAACCGTTTGTCTTATATGGACTCCGAATGGAATTATTAGGGTTTAATAATATTCTTATCTCAGTGTTCACGCTGAAATAAGAAGTTATATTTCACATCCTTCCCACCTCTCTGTGCCGATGTGTTTTGCCGAAAGAACGATGACACACTGCAGAGCGCGGGAATGTTTTTTGCGCATTCCCCCTCCTTTTTTAAGGAGGGGGTTAGGGGGTGGTCGCAAGAGCCACCACCCCTTTTGTCCCCTCCTCAACGAGGAGGGGAAACACACATGCCCGCGCACGGTATGGACACAGCACTCAAAAAAACTTTTTAACATCGCGCCGCAAAAAGAAAAGAGACAGGCATTGCGCAACAATGCAACGCCGGCAGAGAAAAAACTATGGGAGCATCTTCGCCATCGTCAATTCCTCGGGTATAAATTCCGCCGGCAGCAGGGCATCGGTCCTTACAGTGCAGACTTTTACTGCCCCGATGCGCGGCTCGTGATAGAACTCGACGGCGGAGTGCACTTTACCCGCGAGGCGCTGGAATACGATCACCACCGTAATCTGTTTTTGCACAGCAACGGAATGGCAGCGCTGCGATTCCAGAACGAAGAAATTTTTAACGACGTCGACAGCGTGCTGCACACGATTGAGGAAAGAGTACGAACGACCGCCCCTGATGCTTCGCATCATCCCCTCCTCAACGAGAAGGGGAATACGTAATACGCAGTGTGCGAAAACAACAATGCGAAGCTCCCTTCTGTTGTGCTGTTAATCATGCCGCACGGAAATTACTTGCAACCGTTCAAGAATTGAAATACATTTCTCCATCTTTAATCAGGAGGAGTGTATGAAAAACGCCGCGGTTGTATGTGCCATCATCATAATGCTGGCAGGATGCAAAAAAGACGACACAGCACCGACACAATCACAAGCCGTTCCGCCGTGGAACAACGGCCAAAGTGCCGAAGCCGTCTTAGGCCAATCGGATCTTACAACATCAGGAGGGAGAACCACTGGGCAGAATACGATCGCGAATCCGTGGGGACTTGCCATTGCTGAGAACGGCACGCTCTTCGTCGTCGATGCGGCAGCCCATCGCGTCCTCCGTTTTGATAATGCCACGACCAAAGCGAACGGCGCCAATGCCGACGGCGAACTTGGTCAACCGAACTTTGCAGGAAACGTGTGGGATTACGGCGCAGGAAGCAACACTCCATCGGCGAAAGGTTTCAACGAACCGATCTCTGTAGCGTTAGACGCACTGGGAAATTTGTATGTCGTTGATCGAGGAAACGGGCGCGTTCTGCGCTTCAACAATGCCGCGAGTACAGCCAACGGCGGATCAGCCGATGCCGTGTTTGGCAAACAGGATTTCACCACGAAAGGATTCGGAACAACGCAAAATACGATGTTCACACCGCAGTCCGTTGCGGTCGATCCTCAGGGAAATCTTTTCGTTGCCGACGGGTCGAACAACCGCGTCCTTCGATTCGATAATGCCGCGGCAAAGCCGAGCGGAGCCAATGCCGACGGTGTGCTCGGACAAACGGACTTTACGACGAACACTAAAGATGCAAAGGCGGAGAAGCTTGCAGATCCGATCTCTGTCGCCGTTGATAAACATGGAAATCTCTATGTGGGTGAGCGTGGAAATTCCCGCGTGCTTATTTACCTGAACGCCGCCGCGAAAGCGAACGGTGCCGCCGCCGATATCGTGCTGGGAAAACAAAATTTTACCGACGGGTCGGCTCCTTCTTTTCTTGCATCGGATTCAACACTCTCTCTTCCCTACGCTTTAGCCGTGGATAAGAATGATAATCTCTACGTTGCTGACGGCGGATACAATCGCGTGCTTGTCTTCTATTCCGCTCCGGCAAAAAAGAACGGTGCGAAAGCCGATGCCGTTCTTGGGAAAAAAGATTTTATTACATCGGTGAATACGGGCGCCACAGCCGATAATATCAGCCAGGCATTCGGAGTTGCCGTACACAGTTCATCGGGAAAATTGTTTGTGTCATGTTATACGAACGAGCGGGTGCTCAGATTCCAAGCAAAGAGTTCACTCGTTCCGTGATCGAACATCATTACTGTATGAAGAAGCGCGAACGCAGTTTTACTTTATCGGAACGCAGCCACCACAATCGTTGCATCGTCATATAATTCTTTTGTCACCGTAAACGAACGGATTGCTCCGATCAGTTCATCGCTGCACTGCTGTGCAGAGGTGTATTGTTTTTTCAGAATCCACCGGTGCAGCCGCTCCATGCCGAAGTGTTCATGCTTCGGATTCGAAGCTTCCAAAATTCCATCCGTAATAAAATAGAGCGTATCGCCCGGCATCAGCGGAATCGTTTGTGTTGTGAATGACGCGCCTGCCTGCATTCCCAGCGCAAGATGATGTGTCCGAAATTCTTCCACGGCGTTTCCGGTTCGACGGAGAATTTGCGGATGCCCTGCGGTTACGATCTCTGCGCTCGATTTGTCCTTGTCCAGCAGCGCAAGCGCACAGGTGATGAATTTTTGTTTTTCGGTAACGGCGAAGATCGTTTTGTTGACGCTGTTCAGCAATTCTGCCGGCGAATGGGTGTGCTGAAGCTCCTGCATGATGCTGCTTTTCGTCATGGCAGATAAAATCCCCGCGCCGGTTCCGTGTCCCGATGCATCGGCGATGACAAGAAGCATTTTCGTTTCAGAAAGTTTGATGATATCATAAAAATCTCCGCCGATCTCCGTTGCGGGCAGACTGACTCCGGCAATATCGCACCATTCCGTTGTCACGGAAGATTTTGGGAGGAGCGACGCGTGAATGGATTGTGCAATCTTCACTTCGGTTTCAATTTCCGTCCGCCGTTTGTATTCCCGCGTCACCGTGCGAATGAATAATATATATCCTGTGCTCAAACAAAAAATTGCGGTCAAGCCAAACACGGTGCGCTTGGTGCGTACATCGGAAAGCTGTTCTGATGAGAGCCGGAAGGAAGTATCTGGCGTGAGAATAACATTGTGAACATCAGGATGGAAAAAATCCGGTTTGGCTTTCGACAGAAAAATCATAATGAGGCTGTAGACGGCAACGGAAAGAATAATCCGGAACGGTTTTGCAAGCGAAAGAATGATCGACGCAGAAAATAATCCGCTCAACACCGTCATCACCGCCAGCCGCATCCACGATGCCTGGATGATCGACGGCTCCATCAGCAGCGTCAGCGGGCCGATTGTGGCAAAAAGAAAAAAAACCGCCGTTGCCAAATGCCGGAGTTCTTTTTTCTCCATTGTTTTCCATGTTGCCAGTGCGTGTACTGCCATCGCTGCCGCTCCTCGTTGTGAATGTTTATACACCTTACGAACAATGGAAAATTTAGATACAAAATTTTTTACAAAATTTAAATGCCAAAGACCACGTTTTAGGTGTTGCATCAGCGGCGGGTAAATAATAGATTACAGTACAAATGACTTCCGAGCGAGGGCCAATCGTACCATTACAACCGTATTGTTCGCTCATCTTTTTCACCACATGCAGGAAAAAATTATGCGCAGGCACTACACAATTTTCTTTCTGACGATTATCCTTTCTTCGAGCGCTCTGCTTTTATCCTTTTCCGGATGCCGATCATCCATTGTTGACGATCCAACGACAACAATTACCTATGCTCTTGCAGAGCAATCATACGTGACGCTGACCGTTGAAAACAGTTACAATACCATTGTCGCCACTCCGGTTAAAAGCGTGCAAAATGCAGGACAATACGCTGTGAGTTTTGATGCTTCCCACTTGTCTGAAGGAATTTATTTCTATACGCTTGATGCAAAAAGTCTCACCGGTTCACGTCATTATATTTCTACACGCCAAATGCTTCTTATAAAATGAAAAAATTTCTTTCTCTTATTTTTATCGTCAGCCTGCTTCCGGCTCAGCAAAAATTTTTCTTTTCACTCAATCCGGGCGCGTCGCTGTACACAACGGAAAATTCTTCGAAAGTCATCGGGGAAAAATCGATTGAATGGTTCGGGGGAGGAAGTATCGGATATGAAACATCCGATCTTTTTGAAACAAATCTCCGATTTACCTACGATGTTGCGTTCACGCAGGTCAATGATGCTTTGAAATTTTTTTTCACATCCGATAAAGGTCCCGACGTAATCGACACCTTTGGTGCGGATTATCTTTTGTATCTCCATAATGTCGATGTGACCCAGCAATTTAAACTCGACGATCAATTTTCGTTTTCATTCGGGCCGACGCTGTCATGGGTCAACAGATCGATCATCATTCACGATATTCCCCGGTTTTCAGAAATAGGACCAGCAACAATGGGATTTGAAGACCGGCTTGCAACACTCTGCGCCGGTGCTGCTGCATCGGTCACGATGGAAGTTCCGTTTGACGATACTCCTGAACATCTTTTTTTCTTCGCCGGGATTAAATCAAGAATCCTCTTCTCCTTGTGGACCGATGCGCGGGGGCGGAATGTATCGAACTATCGCCAGGAATTTATTCTTGCTCAAATCAATGTTGGCATTGGATACAGCTACTAATTAAGCGTACACCAATGAAGAGGTGTCGCGCTTTTCCCCTTCTTCAAAAAGAAGAGGAATGCCCGCACCTTGAATCACGACTTCTAAACAGTTACTTTATCCGCAGACATTTCTGAAAGGAATTTCCTTATGGTCTTTTTCTTCGCTCTCCTCGCCATCATCGTTCTCATTCTCTTCTGGGTCATCGCAAAATACAACGGACTCATCACGCTCCGTCATCAAGTCACCAACGGCTGGAAGCAGATCGACGTGCAATTGAAACGGCGCCACGATTTGATTCCGAATTTAGTCCAAACCGTTAAGGGGCAAATGGAGTTCGAGCAGGACACGCTCGAGAAAGTCATCACTGCACGCAATGCCGCAATGACCGCAAAAGGCGTTGCCGATTCCGCCGACAAAGAAAATATGCTCACCGGTGCGCTGAATAAATTGTTCGCCCTCGTTGAAAATTATCCGGCATTGAAATCGAACGAAAACGTGAAACAGCTTCAAGAAGAATTGACGAGCACGGAAAATAAAATTTCGTTCGCACGGCAATTCTATAACGACATTGCCACCAAGTTCAACATTGCGCAGCAGGTATTTCCCGCGAGCATGATCGCGACGATGTTTAATTTCACACCGGCAGTGCTGTTCGAAATTACCGCAGAAGCGGAACGCGAAGTTCCGAATGTCAATCTGTCGCTGAAAAAGTAATTTCACGTTCTCATGATCGGTCACGTTTCGTTTCGGAGAAATCGCCGTGGTCCACACCAGAAATATTTACGAACAGCAGAGCCAAAATAGACGAGAGACGATCTATGTCATGATCGGGTTTACGCTGTTCCTTGCGCTCATCGGTTTTGGTTTCGATGCGTTTTATCTTGGAACGATAAACGACGATGTCTTCCTTCCCATCGGTACCGTCATCGCTGTCGGAGTCGGGTCCGTTTCGTCGATCTGGTGCCTTCAAAGCGGCGCAAAAGCCGTGCTCAGTTCGACCGATGCAATTCTTGCCGATCCGAAGAATCCTCCGCACCAGCAGCTGATGAATGTTGTCGAAGAAATGAGCATTGCGGCAGGGCTGCCGATGCCGCACGTGTACATTGTTCCCGATTCCGACCCAAATGCATTCGCCACAGGAAAAGACCCGGAGAACAGCTCCATTGCCGTAACGCAGGGACTTCTCGATACGCTGAATCGCGAAGAGCTTCAAGGAGTTGTTGCGCACGAGATGAGCCACATCCGCAATTATGATATTCGGTTAATGACCGTGATCGCCGCAATGATGGGAGCAATCTTATTGCTGTCCGATTGGGCTCGGCGCGGAATGTCGTGGGGCGGCGGACGACGACGCTCAAGAAGTTCCGGCAGCAGTTCAGGCGGAAGTTCCGGCGGTCCCATTGCATTGATCTTGCTCGTCCTCTGGATTGCCGGCATTATTCTTGCACCGCTCATCAGTCAGATGATGGCAATGGCAGTGTCGCGCAAGCGCGAATATTTAGCCGATGCATCGGGGGCAGAGTTAACGCGGAATCCAATGGGACTTGCGAACGCTTTGCAAAAAATTGAGAGTGCGTCCGCCCCGACTGCTTCGATCAAGCGCGGTGCCGCTCACTTATGCATCGTCGATCCGCTCGGCAGAAAATTGAATGACAAAGAAGGCTTCACTGCAGAATTATTCGGCACGCATCCGCCAATGAGCAAACGCATTACATGGCTGAAAGCCATGGCCTATCAAATGAAACCGGCAGATACGGTATGACATTTAGCGAGGATTTCCCTGAGCAAGATGTTCAATGTCTAGAAAACGACGTCGGATATCATCCGATTCTTCTTCGATACGATTAAACTTATGAAATCCATCACGCGCACCGTCTTCATTTTATCCCTTATCAGTTTATTCACCGACACTGCCAGCGAAATGCTCTACCCGATCATGCCGATGTATTTAAAGAGCATCGGATTCTCTGTTGCGCTCATCGGCATTCTTGAAGGGATCGCTGAAGCAACGGCGGGATTGAGCAAAGGATATTTTGGGAAACGATCGGATATTTCCGGCAGACGCGCTCCGTTTGTGCAGCTCGGTTATGCATTGAGCGCTTTTTCCAAACCGATGATGGCCATGTTCATCTATCCGGTGTGGATCTTTACCGCCCGCACAATGGATCGGCTGGGAAAAGGAATTCGCACCGGAGCGCGCGATGCACTTCTCTCCGACGAAGCGACTCCTGAATCAAAAGGAAGAGTGTTCGGATTTCATAGAGGAATGGATACGTTCGGTGCAGTGCTCGGCCCTCTTGCCGCGCTCGTCTATTTATATTTCTTTCCCGGAAAATACACCTTCCTTTTCTATGCCGCATTCATTCCGGGAATGCTTGCTGTCGGCATTTCTTTTTTCGTGAACGATAAACACAGAACGCCGCGCCCCGATCAACGACAAGTTTCGTTGTTTTCATTTTTACGATATTGGAAGGAAAGTCCCGCAGCGTACAGAAAAGTTCTTGCAGGCCTGTTGGTCTTTGCACTGGTGAACAGCTCCGATATTTTTTTATTGCTGAAGATCAAACAATCGGGGCTTGATGATACGGCAACGGTCGGCGTGTACATTTTCTACAATCTTGTGTTTGCGCTCTTTGCTTTTCCCGTCGGCATTATTGCGGACAAGATCGGGTTAAAGCGAACATTTATCGGCGGGTTATGCTTGTTTGCCGCGGTCTATTTTGGAATGGCGATGAATGATAATCTTGTTGTCTACTTCATTCTGTTTTTTGCGTACGGCATCTACGCATCTGCCACCGAAGGAATCTCGAAAGCGTGGATCAGCAACATTGTGCAGAAAAAGGATACGGCAACGGCCATTGGCACATACGCCGGATTTCAAAGTATCTGCGCGTTACTCGCCAGTGCAGCGGCAGGATTACTTTGGTCATTGTTCGGCGCGGCAGCGACATTTTATACGACCGGAACAATAACGCTTTTTGTTGTGTTTTATTTTCTTACAACACCGTTCGATGTGCGGGATGAAACAAAGGGAGAGAATACCTGAATCGAAAACAATCTATGAATGACGAAATCTCTCAGAACGAAAGCGAAAGTGCCGTAAAATTTTTCTTCCGTGACGGCCGAAGAAAATCTGTGCGGCCTATCATGCTTCATAAAAATATTTTGACTCTTACATAAAAAAGATTTACCCTCTCTCTATTTACATCCACAGTATGTGTCTTCAATCCATAAAACAGTATTAACACCCAAACACAGGGGGATGGCATGAACAGAATTTCGTCAGTGACTTTGCTGTTGCGGACGTATGTGGTTATTATCGCATCTATTGGACTTTTTACGTCAGTATGTTTTGCACAGTTTGCAGACGCACCCCCGGGGGATGCGACGAACCAAACGTTCGATGTTGTTCCCTACTATAGCGCAAATCCGTACTCGGGCATTACGTGCACCTACAGCGCAAAATCTTTACGTATTAATCCTTTGAATTATAATACCTATTCTTCGCCTTCTCCACTCATGTCATGGGAACCGCCGCCAGGGGTGGATATTGTGAAAGCATCGATGAAAGTAAAAGATGAACGCCATATGTTTGTTCTTCTGAGCGACGGCAGCATTTATGGAATCACCATTAATTCTGTTTCGGCGGTGGTTGACGGACCAACGCATCTCGGAGATGCCGATGCTCTCCATGGAAGCCAAAATTTTTCCGATATTGTCGGCGATGCCGTGTATGCACTTTCCAATCACGCAATTTACATCAGCCGTGATTCAGCACGCACCTGGCAGCGCGATACTGCCGGGATCGGATCAGGATCGTACTACCAGATTGCCATGGATACAAATCAATTTGTGTATGCGGCACACCTCAATGGATTGTACAAGCAGCATCCCGATTCCAATCTCTGGCGAAAAGTTACAACATTTCCTAAACCAAATTCCCTCGTGGCGGCTGTCTTTGTCGATAGGCGAAACCGGGTATTCGCCCGCTCATCCGGCAATATTTATCTAAGCACCGATAATGGCTCAACATGGAATCTTGACACCGCAGGAATAGGTTCCAACAATATTTCTCGTTTCTGTGATGATAAATTTGGCAACGCGTATGCAACAGACGGGCATTTGCTCTGGCGATCTATGGGAGGAACACAACCATGGGTCCGCATCGATCAACCCATTCAATCATATGTGTATGATCCTTCGGCATTTTTGTATAAAAATCTTTTTAATAGGATTTCCGGAGATTCTCTGGTGTATGCGGCAACTGCACTTGGAGTTTTTTTCAGCAGCAACCAGGGTTCGACATGGATCCCTGATTCTGCAATGGCCCCGGCAAAGTTTATGTACGGTTTCATCAAAACGGCATCGGGAAAATTTCTGACAAGCACGAATCTTGGAGTCTACACAAAGAATCCGCCCGACTCTGTGTGGAAAAAAACTTTTCCGTTGAATGGGTTTTTATCAGGGAGTCCGATCTTCACCGATGGCAGCGGCAATGCATTCACACTTGGGAAAAGAATCAACGGCAGCGACAATCTGAGTATGTTTTCAAACTGGAAAAGCACAGACGACGGACAAACTTGGAATCCGGATACGACAGGGCTTGGAGCCATTGGCCGTGGACAAAATCAGATTTATTCCGTTGATGAAACAGGCGTGCAATATTTTGGTGCTTATGATACACCCGCTCCGTTATACAGTAAGAAGGCCGGCCAAAGCTGGGCTCCCGACACGGCTGGATTCGGACAAGGATCGTCGATATATCCATTTGCCTTTGTAATCGATAGGAAGGGCTTTGTGTATGTTTCCATCCAAAACAAAACAACTTATACATCAAGCTTTTGGAAACGACCCGTCACGGGAGGAGCGTGGATTCTTGATACCAACGGATTGAATGGGGCATCCATCTATGCACTCGCTGCAGATAAGAGCGGCAATTTGATCGCAGGAACGTACACCGGTGTCTATCGAAATGTTGGCGGCACATGGTCGCAGATTCCATATCCCTCCGGCCTCGGAGGAAACAATGCCTTTGTCGTCAGCGTCGATTCCACCGGAGCTATCATTGCAGGATTCAGTTCGTTTGTCGGATTCACGGCTCTCTGGCATGGCGTGTATGCAACAAAAGACAACGGCGCTCATTGGACGTATCTTGGGCTCGACAGCATTTCTGTACGCGGATTAGTTTCCTACGGCGACACGACCTATGCATACACATATGCCAATGGAATCTATCGCATGCGTTCTGCTTCGGGCGGTACATTGGTGAATAGTTCGGAGATTGTTCGGAATTATTCGCTCGATCAAAACTATCCGAATCCGTTCAATCCTGCGACAACAATACGATACTCGCTGGCTGCTGCAAGCAGCGTAACGATGAAAATTTATAACGTGCTTGGGCAGGAAGTACGGACACTCTTTAACGGTGAACAACATTCCGGCATACAACAATTGCAATGGGATGGGAAATCGCAAAATGGATTAACAGTTTCATCAGGGATTTATTTTTATCGTATTGTTGCTGAAGAAAAAAACAACGGCAGTATCTATTCTGCCGTGCGAAGAATGGTGTTGCTAAAATAATAGCGTGATACGAAATGTCATTTTGCCCGGATCCGCAGTGCCATTGCAAGCCGATGACATGGGCGAAAGAATACATCTTGCTATTTGAGATAAAGCGCATTACTTTTGCAGTGTAAGCATGTATCCATGATGATCGGAGAAGCGTATGGAGCTGCTCTCACGATTGTTTAAGAAACCTCTCGAATTCCGTACGGAATGAAAGAGGTTTTTGTGTTTTTAGTAATTGCCCAAAAAAATTTACCGCATGAAAGGAGGATATATGATACTTCAACGATTAAAAGATTTTCTCGACAGCCATCAGATTAAATATATGGTGATCACGCATTCGCAGGCATACACGTCGCTGGAAATTGCCGCACTGGCAAGTATTCCCGGAAAGGAAATTGCCAAAACGGTCATGGTCAATGTGGATGAAAAGATGTTGATGGTCGTTGTGCCGGCATCTCACATGGTTGATTTTAAATCGCTTCACACATTTACCGGAGCCAAGAAGATCGATCTTGCCGGTGAATATCAATTCAGGAATCTTTTCCCCGAATGCGAAGTTGGTGCAATGCCGCCGTTTGGCAATCTCTATAATATCGATGTCGTCGTTTCGGAAAGTCTCGCCGAAGATGAAATGATTGCATTCAATGCCGGAACGCATAAAGAATTAGTGAAGATGACGTATAGAGACTTCGTGGAACTTGTGAAGCCGAAAGTGGGAAAGCTTTCCTTTCCGAAACGATTTGCCGTTGCGCGTGAAGAGTGGGAAATGCCGTAGCCTATTCAAGTATTGGTATTTCTCTTCCATGGAATAGACCGAAATCGTTCAATGCATTATCGATGACCGGCGGTGTTTTGCAGCCGGTCATTTTTGTTTTTGGCTTGCCGGTATATTTTTCAAATTTTTTTGAGCTGATTCACAAATATATTATATTGATCTGCCCATAAATTCTTGTCATTCAAAGTATTACCATAACCCGGCCTCTATGAAATCTTGCAGAAATGTTTTTTCCTTCTCAGTCCTTTTCCTCTTCACCATTGCCTATGCACAAAACAATGTGCTGCGATTGCAAATCGATTCGCTTGCGATGTTGAAAAATGCCGACATTGGTGCGGCAATATATCATTTTGAAAAGAATGATTCGGTAACGTGGAACGGTCACAAGCACTATCCTATGCAAAGTGTTTTTAAATTTCACCTTGCTCTTGCGGTGTTTCAAAAAATTGATAAAGGAAAGCTTTCGATAGATCAAAAAATTTTCATCACAAAAAAAGATCTGCTGCCAAATACGTGGAGTCCTTTGCGCAACAAGTATCCTGATGGAAATGTCGCTTTACCGCTGAGCGATCTCCTTCACTATACAGTGTCACAAAGCGATAATAACGGGTGTGATATTTTATTCCGACTTATCGGCGGGACGGAAACCGCAGAATCATTTATCAAAGACAAAGGTATTCGCGATATTTCCATCAAAGCGACCGAAGAAGAAATGCATAAAGCGTGGGACATCCAATTTACGAATTGGACAACGCCGTATGCCGCCGTGCAATTGCTTGAAAAATTTTATCGGGGGAATATTCTTTCACAAAACAGCCGTGATTCATTATGGAAAATTATGATTGAAACTTCCACCGGACCGAAGAAAATTAAAGGCCAATTACCTGTCGGTACAATTGTTGGACACAAAACAGGTTCATCGGGAACAAACCAAAAAGGAATCACTGCGGCAGAAAATGATATCGGCATTGTGACGTTGCCGAATGGAGAGCATTTTGCTATCGCAGTGTTTGTATCACAATCCAAAGAATCCCAAGAAACCAACGAAAAAATTATCGCCGATATCACGAAATTAGCGTGGGATTATTTTGTATCAACTACCCATTAGCCGTGCTGGCAAATGATTCATGATGCAAAAGCTGTTGATACACTTTAAAAATTGGTTTATACGTTTGTTTCGAAACAGTCTTTCCTGTTTCAAGATAATATTTCAAACCGATGAGCAGGTCGGTCAGTTTTGACTTCAACATTCCTCTCATCACTGCACCCATGAATGCAGGTGTTGTACTAAATTGTGCTGTCAGTCGTACAGAAATATACGCCGTAGAAAGCTCAACCAATTCTATGTCCACAATCATCGTATCGAGCATTGGCATGTTGCCGTCGTAAATATCAATCGTAAACTTTTTCAATTCTTCAGCGCTGACAATTCGTTCAACAATTCTTGTTTTGGCATCAAGATCGCACTGCCGTTCACATCCTACCTCCCCTTTGCCTCCTTTAATAAAGTGTGAACTATCCAAACTTGGATTGTACAAATGGACTTCTCCGAAACGGGTGAACAATGCGTCCCATGCTTTTTCTTTTGAAGTAGTAATGGTTACATCGGTGTGAAGTGTTCTCAGCTTTTTCATTGTGCGTTCCTTTTTTATAGTGATAAAAAATTACGCTACAAAAATACAGTTGAGAAACGAAAAATCTTTTTCTGTTTAGCTCAAAGATTTGTCTTTTTGGCTCAGTTTGAATTGGGAAGGAGAAACGCCGTATTTTTCCTGGAAGGATTTCGAGAAATGGGCGAGATCGTTGAAACCGCAATCGAACGCGATATCACTGATGCGTTGATTGGTAACGGTAAGCAGTTCGGCAGCACGTTCCAGTTTCTTTTGTTTAAAATAATGCGCGGGGCTGTCGTCGTAGATTTTCGTAAACTCCCTTTTGAACGATGAAACACTGAGATTGGTGAGCAGCGCCATTTTCTCGATTGAAAACTCCGTGTAGACATGCGCTTCAATAATCTCTCTAAAGGAATATTCATTTCGAGTAAACAGGCTTGAAATCAATTGCTCGATGGTTTTTGCATTTTCGGTTTTCATCAACAGCATGATGAGCTCTTTCAGCTTAAGAATAATCAAATTGTCGTTGACCATGCCCGGATTATCGAAATAAATTTTCAGGCTGTCGATGTAAATTTTGATCAATTCATTTCCTGCATACGTATTCACAGAAATAAATTTTTGACCTTCCTGCGCGGTTGAAACAACGCTCGTGACTTCATTTTCAAAAATCTTTTTGAGAATATCGGGATACAGGTGAACGACGATTCCCTCGCAGGTATCCGATGAGAATGATTTGACAAATTCCGTGAAGTACGTTCCGCATCGCATCAATACTGCTTCTTTGGAATGAATTTTTATATGCTCAATCGATGAATTGACGTTGTAATCCCCTTCTTCCACATAGAGAAAGCACGCAGCGTTTGACATTTGCTCGTTTACCCTAAACGGCGGTGTTAAAATAATCTTTTCGAAAATCTTCTTGCCGTACAATTCAAATTGTTTGTGTTCAAGGATCATCATCAATTTTTGTTTAATTCATCGGCCGGATAAAATCTACAGTGTTCAACAACAACATCACAGCAAAACGTTCCAAGCTAAAGTAATATTTTTGGGGACTGAACGTAGACAAGAAGATCTATTCGTACATCCTTACCTGATCCGGCGGAGAGACTTCTGCATACACGCGACCGGTGCGATCATCGATAACTTTTGCACTTGAATAGTGATCGTAAACTTTACTGTAAATGAGAAGTTCCATGAGAAAATTTTTCTTGAAAAATTGAGACCGTTCTTTCCAGACCGTTCCCGAAACGGTAACAGCGGTGAACACATCACGCCGTTCACATGCGATAACTAATCCCATTTTTTTGAGCTGAGGAAGCGTCGTATCCGAAAACTTTTTGGCTACCTGCAGCTGATACCCCGAATAGTACATTGCCGCAGAATCCATCGTGTTTTGATACCGAAACTGATGCTGCATAAGATGCGAATCATGGAGATACATAAAATAATACGCCACGCCCGTAAAAATAATTGGCACGCAATAGATCAAAAGATTTTTTATCGGCGGACGCTTCATGCAAGAACCACATCCTGAGACACCGGGTATTGCTCGGTGCTCATTTATTCAAACAACGTCGGTGTATTGCATTCAATTTCAGTAATCTTCAAACGAATATACGGAACATCTCCGGTTTTTAGTTTCCAGATCGCTTCACCATCGCTCGGAATCATTAGACCGTTCATTTCGGAATATTTTACTACGGGCGTTACCCACGGCGCAAGTTCGAAATGATCTCCGACAGACCGGTACCGCTCGGTGCGAAAGTCAATCAATTCTCCGCGCGGAGAAAATGTAAGCACACCCGAAACGCTCATGTTATAATAGTTCATCGTTACACGCGCCGATGAAGAGTCAATCGCTTCCCATGTCAAATAATCACTCAGCCATGCGCCGGGAAACCAAACAATTTCGCTGAGAAAACGAAGCATGGAACCCTGATCCATCTCCGCCCCCTGTGCATCAACAAGCGTAAATGTAGAAAGCGGCTTGACGAGCATATTTCCTTTCCCATTTTCATATTTGTCTCGCGCTGTAATCCACACACCCGGAAATATTTTCATCTTCGCATACCACACAAACGCCGGCGGATCGACAGTGTAATACTGCACTGCTTCAAAATCGCTCCATCCCCGGTCTGGACTGATTTGAAATTGACCTTGCTGTTTCAGTCTTACCATGTGCAGCTTCGGAGTACCAATAATTTTTGAATACTGTAAGTATCGTTGAACAGGTTCAGGAAAATTTTTTAGATCGTCCGCAGAGATTGTATTGTGCGATGTCATATGGACATTCGCATACATTTGCTGCACTTCCGCTTTCGCATCAAGTGCGCTGAAATGATCGTTGTAGATAATTAATGCAATGAACATCACAACGAGCAAACCGAGAATAGAAAGTGAACGTTTGAGGATCATTGTAGTCTTCCTTTCGATGAGGCGGATATGATACACGAAAAGATATTTAGATACTCGCATAAAATTTTGTGGAATATTGCTTGAAAGGCAAGAAGAAAAATGCTCCTCCTTTTACGCAAATCTTTTCTGTGGAAATAAGTGTTTTCATTTTCATCGATGTTTCATTTACATTCATTTACATATTGCTTATGAAAGAAGTTACCGATAGATTGACGCCGAGCGAATAATACAACAGTTTTCTTAAGCGCCGCTTTACCACATAGAACTTCACAAATATCTCTGAGAATAAAAATTTTTCAATTTTTTTAAAAGGAATACCACTATGTCTACGAAATGGCCGTTGTTTCTTTTTATCGGAATATTGAGCATAAGCATGAGCCATGCAGCTGGAAAAAAAAACACCGTGATTGAATACAACGGCAGAACCCCTGACGGTCTTGTCGGCAACGGAAAAAGTGTTGTGAAAGTGCGTCCGGCAGGATTTGAATTCCATACCGGAGGCAATGCCGGCGGCGATTTTCGTTTCATTGTTGACGGTAAAGCTCAAGATCTTACGTTATCAAAAGCGCACTCAACATTTTTTCCCGGAGGCGTGACATATAACTATTCTGCTGCAGGCTTCACCGTTGATGTTTTACACGGTGCCACAGAGGATAATCCATACATTTATGTTGTTCGTGTAAAAGGGAAAAAGAAATTTGTCGACGTAGAGGCAAGCTCTCACGGATTTCCTTCCATTCAACCTGGTGGACGCGTCCGTATAAATTTGAAAAACGGAATTGGACAGGCGATTTTTGCGGTCGGGACAACAGTTCCAACCGGAACATTGGACGAACTGAGAAAAAAATTCGAAGCTCCATATCAACAAGGATTTCTTATTGAAACTCCCTTTGCCGCCATTGATCGTGCTGTTCCGTTCAATCGTTATCTTCTCGATCTTGGATTTGATGGTCATCTTCATGTGTGCGAAATTTTTCGCTGGCGCGATGTATGGTCACGCGATCTCGGCACCGGGCTTGCTCCCGGCTCGATGGTGAGCGGAGAATTTTCTACGGCACGCACAACCATTGAATATGATTTGCATCGTTACGCAATCAATAATCCACGCGGATATAAAGCAACGGAAGATCCTTCGCAGGGAGGTTCTGCTGAAGGAACGTCGTGGTTGACGCGCGCGGTATGGCGTTACTATCTCCTGACCGGCGATAAAGAATTTCTTGTCAACGCAGAAAAAATATTATTGCCGTGGGTGAATGCGTGGATTGACCGCGATGCAAATGAAGAAGGACTCCTTGTTGACGTGACTGAATGGATGGATCACTCGCGATTCTTCCTCTTCCCCGATGGCTCGCGCATTCTTTATTCCAATGTTCTTTTCGCCGATCTTTTGAATACCTTTGCTAAAATCGAACAAACACTTGGCAACACAGAATCATCACAGCGGCTTGAGGGTGTTCGAGATCGATTTGTTTGCGGTATCAACGCCGTGTTGTGGAATGAATCAACCGGCGAGTACGACAATCTTTCACTCTGGGGAAAACGCGACGCACGTTCTTCCTCCGGCGAAAACGCACTCGCAATCTTGTGCGGTGTTGCTTCTCAAGATCGCATTCCCCGCATTCTCGATGCCGTCAAAAAGAATAATTGGCGCGCGGCGGGATCAACCACAATTTTTCCTCCGATGACACATGTTGGTCCTGAAATCGATCATAATTATAAAGTGTGGCCCTGGTGGAATGCGATTGAAGCAAAAGCACGTTTGCTTAACGGAGATATCGAAGGGGGACTTCATCTGCTTGAACGATGTTCGGCAACATTGGAAGACGAACATTATCCCGGATTGATGGAAGAGCTTGTAACTCCCGAAGGAGTCACTGAAGGAGGCAATGCATTTTTAAGTGCGGCAGGTTCGTATCAAGATGCAATTTTTGAAGGATTGCTCGGCATTGAAATTCTGGAGCCAGGCTGCACGCGAATTCGTGTTTCGCCAAACACGCCGGAGAATTGGAAAAATTGGAACGCAACGGTTCCACTCCCTCACGGTGAAATTATTTTGAATCAAAAAAATGGAAGGCTGACCATTCACGTCACTGATCCGCGTGTAAAAATTATCGAAGCACCTGAGACAGCGACTGTTGATGGAGCGGAACGCGCAGCAATTGTTCCGCGAAAATCTTTGGCAATCACCGATTTGTCTGCACCAAAAAAACTTGAAGCACCAGCACCGCATCCACGAACGACGGCGGTGTTCTTCGATAAAAATATTCCGGCAGATTCTCTCACCGGCCTCCCAAAACGCCGCGTGTCAATTGATGAACTCCTTACGCTCGATACGACAAACATCGGCGCATTGATTGTTGCAGGAAATTCATTGCCAAGAAAAACTCAACAAGGAATTGATGTGCAGCCGGCACTTGCGCGCTTTCTTGAGCGCGGCGGAGCAATTGTGTTTTATGGCGCAACAATGCAAGAGCGCGGAGCAATGGGAGAAACCGGCGGAGTGATTGACTGGTACGAATATCGCGGCGGCTTCCAATTCACCACACTCATGGATTGGAAATTTCGACCATCGAACGATGATACACGAGTGAAGCGCGAAAACGAGCGGGGCATGATAAACGGTTGGTTTAAATCGGAAGTTTCTGATTCAAGCTGGGAACATATAAAAGTACCGCAACCATGGGAAGATCATCTTGGCTCACAATACGACGGATGGGGTTGGTATCGAACCCACTTCAATCTTCCCGCACAGTCACGCGGAAAAACATTAGTGCTGGATCTCGGAAGAATTGATGACGAAGATTGGACATTTGTGAATGGAGTGCTTGCAGGAACACAAGGAGGCTGGCAGTCGTATCGCCGTTACTTTGTGAAACCGGATGACGCGGCGTATGCTTCCTTAAACTTCGGAGGAGATAATGTCATCGCCGTTCAAGTATTTGACGGAGGCGGAGGCGGCGGAATGTTTGCCGATACTGCGAGGCTTGGTGTTGAAACCGATGAGCTTTTATGGAGGCCTATTAATCCATTTAATAACATGACCGGTGAAAAACCAGTACGATTTGGTACCATTTCATGGGGAAAAGGAGATTTTTTCAATTCGTGGGAAACTTCACGAGGCGCATTCGGATTTAAAGTTGACGGCAAAGGAGTTGATTTCACCGGATTACTTTCTGGAATTCCTCCTTTGAATGTTCCTGTTCAGGAAGCGTTTACTGATTTTGCCATCAGCAAACCATGGATCTTTCAACCGCTGGCATTTACGACAACGCAGCGAAAATTATTAATCCCTGATAACGGCGAACGATATCCATGTATGGCTCGTATTGCCAATCTGAAGACCGGCGGAGCATTTATTCTTATTCCGGCATCCATTACGAGAACTTCGGCCGGATTGGATGTTCTAAAGAAATTGGGAATTGAGTAATGCTCAAATCTTTTCTTACAAACTCGGATGAATGTATGACGATAAAAAATATTTTTGTAATTCTTTTGTTCACTGTTTCTTTTCTCTTTGGTGGAGAGCAAAAACGGACTCTGGTGGTCATCACTCCCCATCCTGATGATGCAGAAGCTTCGTGCGGCGGATTGATTGCAAATTCTGTGGCAGCCGGCGACAGTGTTATCATTCTCACGATGACCGGAGGGGAGCTTGGCATTTGGGGAAAGAACAAAGAAGAAGCGCGCTCAATTCGTACTCGTGAATCAAAAAATGCCGCCGCTATTCTTGGTGCATCGGTGCAATTCTTTGGTGCAATTGACGGTTCCCTTGCCGTTGATACTGCTTCCACACGCACGTTGACAGAAATATTGTCGAACATACATCCCGATGTAGTCACTGCACCATGGCCTCTTGATGTTCACACCGATCATCAGGCAGCCGGACTTCTTGCGTGGCGTGTGTTTTTGGATAAGCGTTCTACATTCGATCTTTACTTTTATGAAACGAGCAACAGCCCGCACACGAAAACATTTCAATTCTTTGCGACAGATTATGTTGACATTACCGATGTGATCAAGAAAAAACAAGAAGCACTCTATCAGCAAAAGTCGCAGGGGCCTGCCGACTGGTGGGAAATGTATGAACATATGGCAATTGTGAACGGGTACGCGGCCGATGTTTCGTACGCTGAAGCATACGTTAAAGCAAGAATGTTTTCCGGCATGGGAGGGCGACAAGGTGTTACCGCTAAAACGCTTATGAAAAAGGAATAAGGAATGAATAAAACGTTTATTGAAGGGAAAAAATTTCAACGAGTCAATTTCTCGCGCGATATTCTTGTCAAAGGAGATTACGACCATTGCACATTTGACAATTGCATTTTTTTGAATTCCAATATGTCGGAGGTAAATTTTATCGATTGCGAGTTTCATCATTGCGATTTTAGCGTGACAAAAGTTTCCCGCGCCAGCTTTAGAGATGTTACCTTCAATGGTTGCAAAGTGTCGGGGGTACATTTTGAAGAATGCAATACATTCGGATTTTCAGCAGATTTTGAGAGCTGCCAATTGCGGCTCTCCTCTTTCTATAAATTGAGTTTGAAGAATACGCAATTCAAAGAATGCGATCTTCAAGAAGTCGATTTTAGTGAATCGAACTTGACTGGTGTAGTATTCGACAGATGTAATTTATCCGGTACGATATTTAAAAACACGGTAATGGAAAAAGCCGATTTTCGAACTTCGTATAACTATTCTATCGATCCCGAAATAAATCGCGTGCGAAAAGCAAAGTTTTCCGCTCCGAGTGTTTTGGGTCTTCTCGATAAATATGATATCATAATAGAGTAATCGTATGGATACAATCACTTTTTAATAATTCCATTGCCGCGATTGTTTTTGCTTGCATCGGCATTAATATTCAGCAACATTTACACGCATTCTCTTCACTGCCATGATGAGTTCAACTCTGAAAAATATTATCGTTTATTTTTTCGCTCCTGCTCTTCTCGGCATTGCATTCCTTTTGATTAAGCAGCATGACGACAGAATTTTGGGCGCTAGAGAGAGAAACACATTTCCGGCGGATTCTTCGATACTTCGTTTGACAGATGATGAAATGCGAGTCGCCAAACAATTCTCCGATTCAACGCTTCCCGAATTGAAACAACGCGGACTAATTTTGCAGTATCGCCACACCGAAGTAGAAACGGTAATAACGGTAAATGGCAGACTGTGGATAGCACGGTCACAATTTTTTAAAGAAAGTTTTCTTACACGACTTCTTCTCTACAATCAAGCGAGCGGTCTTTCTGCCGCATCAAAAATCATGGATGAAAAGAACGGTCATCTGTATGCACAGATTGTTCCGCCGGATCAAAAAATTATTTACGATTAATGGACTATCGGTAAACAATTGTTAAGACGTTTCTAATAGAATGTCTTTCCAAAGAATTTTTCCACAACTTCTTTCCATCTTTTTCGTATTTTAGCACATCAATTAACTCAAAGGAGACATGAGAATGAAATCACTATTGCTGCCGTTACTTGCTGTGCTCGTTACAGCGGGATCGCTTTCGGCACAAGTCCTTCCCTATCCAATTCACCAAAAAAAATTGCCAAACGGATTGAATGTCGTCACCGTAACGTACGACAGTCCCGGTCTTGCAGCATTTTTTATTGTGGAACGCGTTGGATCACGCAATGAAATAGAACCCGGCGTAACAGGTTTTGCCCATTTCTTTGAACACATGATGTTTCGCGGAACGGATAAATATCCAGCCGAGAAATACAACGTCATACTCAAATCAATTGGTGCAAGCGCCAATGCAAACACATCGCTCGACCGCACGATCTATCACATGACGGGCGATGCTGCAAAGCTGGAAAAAATGTTCGAACTTGAATCAGATCGATTTATGAATCTGCATTATTCCGAAGCCGATTTTAAAACCGAAGCCGGTGCAGTAAAAGGCGAGTACACAAAAAACTTCGCAAGTCCGTTCCAGCAATTGGATGAACTGCTGAGCAACACCGCGTTCGATAAACACACATATAAACATACCACAATGGGCTTTATTAAAGACATTGTTGATATGCCAAATCAATATAAATATTCCCTTGAATTTTTTGACCGTTACTACCGTCCCGAATATGCAACGATCATTGTCGTCGGCGATGCAAAACCAGAACAAGTCGATGCGCTGGCAGAAAAATATTTCGGCGCATGGCAGCATGGAATGTACGTTTCCACCGTTCCCGTCGAGCCGAAACAAGATACCACGCGATGGGCCCACTTGCAGAACGCTTCAATTCCCCCGGTCGTTAGTTTGAATTATAAGGGACCGGCATTCAGTGATACATCAATTGATATGCCTGCCCTTGACGTGATGTCAACGATTTTATTTTCACCGACATCGAAATTATATAAGAAGCTCGTCCTGCAAGAACAAAAAGTTCGTCAACTGAGCGGTGGCGCACAGGATGCGCGCGATCCGTACTTAATTTCTGTTGATGCAACACTGGTAAAAAAAGAAGACATGCAGTATGTGAAAGACGAAATCGTGAAAGCGATCGAAGAGTTTAAACAAACCGGTGCCGATGAAACGATGCTGAAGAATACAAAGTCGCGATTGAAGTACAGCTTCGCAATGTCAATCGACAATCCTTCGTCCATCGCCAACTCGCTTGCATCGTACGTTTCGTTGACCGGTGATCCCGAATCGTTGAATCGTTTATACGCGCTTTATGATAAAGTCACGAATGACGATTTGAAAATGGCCGCCGCAAAATATTTTGTTCCAACCGGATTAACAATTGCAACAATCTCTCCGGATGCTCAAGGAGGTGTGAAATAATGAAAACACTATTTTTAACAATCATACTCGCTGCTACGATGATGGCACAAAATATTGTCGAACTGCCGATGAAGAATGCCAATAAGGTCGTGATCAAACTGCAGTTCCGCAACGGATCAATAAGCGATCCTAAAGGAAAAGAAGGGCTGACGGCTGCAACTGCTTCACTCATTACGCAAGGCGGAACAAAAGCAATGACCTACAGTGAAATCCAGGAAAAAATTTATCCTTGGGCGGCTGGATACAACGTGCTCGTCGATAAAGAAATCGCAACATTCACATTCCAGGTTCCAGTAGACTTTCTCGATCAGTTCTATCCAATTGTGAAAGGATTGATACTCGAACCGGCATTTGCGGAAAATGATTTTCAGCGCGTGATGAAGAACCAACAGAACTATGTCGATCAGGTCATTCGTGCATCGTCCGACGAAGAATACAGCAAAAAAGCTCTTGAAGATTTTCTGTTCCGCGGAACGAACTATCAGCACATGACGCAGGGAAAATCTGCTTCTGTAAAAAATATTACGCTTGATGACATTAAACAGCACTATGTGAATTATTTTACAAAAAATAATCTCACGATCGGTATCGCAGGAAATTATCCCGATGCATTCTTGAAACAATTGAAGGCAGACATGGCAACACTGTCTGATAAAAAGCCATCGATTCCAAAACCGGAAAAAGTTGCAATGCCGAACGGCGTTAATGTTGAAATTATTGCAAAAGATGATGCATTTGGTTCCGCAATTTTTACCGGGACACCGCTTGCCATTACCCGTTCCAGTAACGATTTTGCCGCGTTGATGGTGGCGAATTCATATTTGGGCGAGCATAGAAAATCATACGGCGTTCTCTATAATAAGCTCCGAGAAACACGATCGATGAACTACGGAGATTATTCATACATCGAGTGGTATCAAAACGGCGGCGGATATATGCTTCCGCCATCCGGTGTTCCGCGCAATTCAAATTATTTTTCAATGTGGATTCGTCCCGTGCAAATTGCAAAGCAATTGAAACAGCAATACGCTGAGCTTTCCAATATCAAGATCGGTCACGCACATTTTGCGCTTCGTCTTGCAGTACGTGAAGTCGATACCATGATCAAGAACGGAATCTCGAATGATGATTTTGAAGCAACACGTACATTCCTCCGCAGCTACATCAAGTTATATGTTGCTACACCAAATGATCAACTCGGCTATTTGATGGATTCAAAATTCTATGGACGTAATGATTACATCAAAGAGATGGATGCGCTGTTGGCGAAACTCACCGTGAAAGATGTGAACGCTGCGATCAAAAAATATTGGCGCGTCAATAACATGGATGTTACGATTGTCACCGATAAGAGCGAAGCGGAAGAACTGGCAAAAAGTATAAAGGACAATGCTCCGTCGCCGATGGCATATTCCAACGCACTAAAAGCCGGTTTGCCGAAAGCGGTGCTGGATGAAGATGACATCGTTGCGAATTATAAATTGAACGTAAAGAATGTAACGGTTGTTGATTCGAAGGATACGTTCAAATAACCTTAATTTTAAATGTCTTAGATATAAGCCTCGCCAAGTATAAAATTGGCGGGGCTTTTTTATTTTTGGTGAATAATTAACTCCATTTCTTCAACGCTTTGTTGTTATGGATAAAGCATTTACAAATTGATATCGCCAGCCCCAGTATAAAAAATCCCACATGCCATTGTGAAATGTCTTATATTATATATATATCAATATTTTCATATTTAAAAGGTTTTATGAGCACTGAAGGCACGCAGCACACGTTCCACATTCCCGTCATGGGGATCGGATTCACAATAGATACGCCGGCAAAAGTAGCGCATTACGGAATTTCTTCGGTCATTTCGTTGGTTGATGACATGCTCGTAGAAAAAATGCGCGAAATGTACAGTAAGAAATTGAACCTCCCATTCACCGCCATCACTGAAAAAGATGACGACCACCGTGCTCGCCGAATTACCGAATACTTGAACTTGATAGACAAAATTGTCAGCGATAAATTTGCCGCAGTGAAACGTTCTGTTGAAGAAAAAGGCGAAGAGCTTCACAAGTACATTGACATGCTCCCTGATCTTTCGGAGATCAAGAGACAGTTTAATGAATTTGTAGAGCATAACACCGTCAAAGAAGATATTCGAAAATGGATTGACGCACATCTTCATCCTGGAAGTATCGACGTCAACATCATGACGAAGCTGGATAAAGACAATTATCGAAACGACGAAAAACTTCCGACCGAATTTAACGATGCCCATGCGGCACTGCGCGGATATGCGAACAGCAATCTTTCTTCTTCCATCGTATTTTCTGCGGGAATGAATCCGCGATTATACGGCTACATCGAAAAATTCAACGATTTCTATCCTGACGAGAACAGGTATCTCAAAAAGAAAATTATTTTAAAAGTGAGCGATTATCGCTCGGCCATCATTCAAGGAAAATTTCTTGCAAAAAAAGGTTTGTGGGTTTCGAGTACCGCATCGAATCCGGTTTAAACTGCGGCGGTCACGCATTTGCCACGGATGGATATTTGATGGGACCCATTCTTGAAGAATTTAAAACAAATCGTGATGCGCTCATCCAAACAACGTTTGAGATTTTTAGCGCTGCATTGAAAACTAAAAATCGATTCGTTCCATCATCACCGCTTCCGATAAAAATCACGGCACAAGGAGGCGTTGGAACTGCCGAGGAGCATGAATTTTTGCTCAACCATTACGGACTCGATTCCATCGGCTGGGGTTCGCCGTTTCTGCTTGTTCCGGAAGCGACAAATGTCGATACACATACACTCGAGCTTCTTGCCAAAGCAAAAGAAGATGATTTGTATTTGAGCAATATTTCTCCGCTCGGCGTTCCGTTCAACAGTTTACGCGGCAATACGAAAGATATCGAAAAACAGGAATTGATCGATAAAGGAAGACCGGGAAGCTCGTGCCCGAAGAAATATGTTTCGCTCAGCACGGAATATACGGAGCAGGCCATTTGCCGTGCATCGCGCCAATACCAAAACATTAAAATTAAAGAGTTAGATGGCCAACATCTTTCTCCTGAAGAGTACAAAAAACAATTCGATGCAATCACCGATAAATCGTGCATCTGCGTTGGGCTTGGTACATCAGCATTGCTTGTCAATGACCTCAATACGCGCGTTGAAGGACCCGGCGTTTCCATCTGTCCAGGGCCGAATATTGCGTACTTCAACAAAGTTGTCTCGCTCAAAGAAATGATTGATCATATTTACGGCAGGAAGAAATTGGTGAATGAAGAAACACGCCCGAATATGTTCGTCAAAGAACTAAAGCTGTATGTCGATTACTTAAAAACAAAACTCGACGAATCGCCAAAACCTCTCTCGGAAAAACAGCTGGCGTATTTTGATACGTTCCAGCGGAATCTTCATGAAGGAATTGCGTATTACAAAACTTTGTATTCTGATTTTGAATCAAAGTTGGAAGTGTTGAAAGAAAATGTTCTTGCCGAATTAGAAGAAATTCATGCTGAACTTCATTCCGTTTCACTCGTTTCCGTCGCATAAAATATGAAGATCGATATCAATCAAAAAAAGATTGCTGTCGGTGAGAAATATACTATTGAAATTGGCGGCGAGCTTCGCTACACCGCCGCAACAAAAATCTTTCGCTTGTTGACGGAAATGCATCTATTTAAATCCGAAAGCGACTATTCTGTTCTTACAATCCGCAGGCACTGGAGCTTTTTCAAAGCAAAATATTCCATCGAATTGCGTGACGGCAACGCCCTCTCGTTCAACACAATCACGTTCTGGAGACCGCATTATCAATGTTATCATGGCGAATCGCGCTACGATCTTTTCGGCCACAAAGGAAGGAAGTATTCCATTTTTAAGAACGGTTCTCAAATTGCATGGTGGGATAAGAATGCGGTTTCAATAATGGAAGGTGATCATTACACGATTACTGCCGATGACGATTACCTGCATGAATTGATCATTGCATTCTGCCTTATCATCGATGATTTTTCAAGCGGCGGTAAAAAAGGAGCCGTCTCTTTTGATTTCGGTAATTTAGGTTTTGAAGTGCAACCGTTTAATCCAATGTGGCTGCCAAAAAAATCATAGCAACCTTTCTTCGGTTTCTCCGTACATTTCTGCATGACACAACATTACACAAACCCGTCATCCGAACCCCGGCTTCGTGACACGCTTCGCGACGATCTTCACCAAGCAGGATTCGTAAAAAAAATTCGCGCTGAATTCAACGAAATCCAAGATTTTTATGTCTCAGAAGAAAAAAGAATTCTTCTCGATTCAATGCCATGGTATAAAAAATGGTTCATTCTTTTCTTCTGGCTCTTAAAAAGCATGCTGCTAAAATTAACACCTGCACGCCGCCTGCTAATTATCCTCGCATCAATCATGATCATTATTAACGGAGTAGAAATTACATCAGATAATACGACGGTTTCTACCAATTGGGATATTCTCGGACTGGCAATTTTTGTCTTTGTGTTGATGCTTGAATTGAAAGACAGAATTTTAGCGCGAAGTGAACTTGCCGCAGGACGAACACTACAACGCGCATTAATGCCGGAACAATTCCCAAAATTTGAAGGATGGTCTGTTGCACTTCATACAGAACCGGCAAACGAAGTCGGCGGCGACCTTGTGGATTTTATTCCGATCACAAGTTCAACGGCAGTTGTTGTGCTTGGCGATGTTTCCGGGAAAGGATTGAAGGCTGCAATGATGATGGCAAAATTGCAGACGATCATCCGCGTACTGATGTTCGATCATACTGAAACCGCACTGCCATTCCAAAAACTCAATAAAATATTCAAGCGTGAGACAGTTACCGGCATGTTTGCATCGCTGCTGTTCACTGAATTGTCATCCGGGACGAATACCATTCGATACATCAACGCGGGACACCTTCCGCCGCTTCTTATAACTCACAATGGTATCACAGAATTACCGAAGGGTGACTGCGCTCTTGGGATTATGGATGAACCACAATACAATGAACAACAACTGACGGCCAACAGTGGAGATATCTTTATCGCATTTTCGGACGGCGTGATTGAAGCACAAAATACCGCAAAAGAACAATTCGGACTTGAACGAGTGAAGAAATTTCTTTTGCCGATGTATCAACTTCCTGTCAGCGAAATTGGACGCAGATTGATGATAGAAGTTTCCTCTTTCGTCGGTAATGCTCATCCACATGACGATCTTTCGTTCGTCATTATCAAAAAAATCTGACGACATTTTCTGCTGTTATTTGATGTACACCAATTTCCTCATGTGCGAACCATGTGGTGTTTCTAATCTGTAATAGTACACACCACTCGACCAGTTATCGGCGACCAGTTCAACTCGATGAGTCCCGGGTTCCATTTCTTGCTGGATCAATGTGGTGATCAATTGTCCAAGAGAATTATACACGACAAGATGAACCCATGCGCTTTTCGGCAAAGAAAAAATAATATCCGTTTTTGGATTAAATGGGTTCGGAAAATTCTGTGAAAGAGAAAACCCTGTCGACGATAAATTAACCGAGACTTCTACCTGATCGCTGTAGATAAATAATCCGTTGTGATCGATTTGCTTCAATCGGTATTGATAATTTCCCGACTTCACCGAATTATCGTTATACACATAGGTGTAAGGAACATTTGAAGTTCCTCGTCCCTGCACGAAATCAATTTTCTGCCAGGTGTTTGTATTGTTGAAAACTCGTTCGATTTCAAAACCATAATTATTTTTTTCCGCTGCTGTACGCCATACAAGTTCAACACTCCCATCGGATTTTACGCATACAGTAAACGAAATAAGTTCTATTGGAAGCGGCTGATTACCGGTCGTGATGCCACTGAAACTCACTGACGTTAACATTCCCGAAATATATCCTGATTGCATTTCGACACCCACTGTAGTACTTGTATTGGCACCGCTTGCAATATCATAGACGATAAGTAAATTTTCTGAAGCGGATGGAGAATATCCGAGCCCGGAAAATGTAACGCTTGCCGGAGAGCCGGAAAATGTTTGTGTACTCGATAACTGTGAATCACCTCCATCGATTATATTGTTTTGATTCGCATCTTTATACAATTTTGCAGTCGGCACATCGGCATTGGCTGCAGAACCTGCTCTATCCACTTTGATACTGGTTATTGAAGGAAGTAACACTATGTCGGTAAAAGATAAACGGACGATCGGCACAGAATTGCCGGGTGTAAAAGAGGGAGATAAATCGGCACCGGTCACTGTAACGCTGCCGGCAAACGTTTGCGACGCCAAAAATACAAAAATTATCGAGAAGAGAAGAATATAAGTTTTCATAGTAGATCTCCTATAGTTTGTGTTAATTCATTTTAGTTCACAACTAAAAATCACACGCACGTCAAATCAATCCACAGATGTAAAAATATTTGATTTTCCCTTTCCTGCGGTTTACTTTACAATCAGTTTGTCCGCATCGTTTGATAATTCAGTTCTGTTCCCCACAAGCTGTGAGGAATTAAAAACACGAGAAGTGTGACAATTGAAGCGGCAACAATCCATCCCGCCGGTTTATTGGATTTTCTAACAGCGACTGCGGCAATCAGCCACACAATGAAAGCCGCTAATGTTTTGTTATCGGTAATATCCGTGCCGAAGGGAAATCCTGTCCACCACTCGTCGAATGCAAATTTTAAAACGATTGGACCCATGATCATTCCACCGATCGTAAGAAAAATAAACGCAAGATTGGTAATGCGTTTATAATTCGGCTGAAGCGCAAAAACTTCCAACCCTGCTCGAGTTGAAAGAAGCATTCCGCTAAACATAAAGAAAATGTGAACGATCAATACAACCGTGGGAACATCCCCTTTAAATCGGATGACCGTTCCATCAGTAATTGTTTTTTTCCCATCGGTCAATCGAATTCTGTATTCCAACTTTCCCGCTGGCGGTTGATGAGGCAGTTCTGCCGTCAAATTTCCATGTGAAAAATTCATTGGCACTAAAGTAAACGCATCACGGGTATTCAAACGCTTCCATTCTACGGTTCCGGTAATCGCACTATCATTCGTAAAAATCGTAATTGGATGGTTTCCTTCACCGCCATGGGTTCGGAAAAGAGTAATCGGAATTTGTTTATTATTCAACACGACCGTTGCATGAAATGGATACGTGGGTCCAGTCATTCGTTGATACACAGCAGATGTTATTGTGATGATGAGAGCAAGAGTCCAAAGAAGAATTGATCGTTTCATATACTGGCCGTTACATATGGAAGAATGGTGAAGGAATTTTTACACCGCGGCGTTCTTATTAAATGTACTAAGAATTATCTCTTGATGTAAAAAGAAATACGAGGAAATATATTAGCATTAGTGAAGCAGCACTATACCAGGTACATAACTGAACGTCATGCCAATCGTCGGACGAAACCGATTGTCAAGCCCAAGCGCTGCACCGGGAGAGAAACCAAAGAGAGAAAAAACTCCGGGGTATACATTCACCGTCATTACATCGCTTAAAGTATTGCTGAAAAAAACTGAAGCAAGCAGAGAGTTGTTGCGGTCATAGAAGAACCCAATATTCCATGAAAGATCGACAGCATAGCGGTTAAATTGTTTATCGATGAGCTGTCGTTTTTTTCCTCTGAATCCGAATCCGCCCGAAAGTGATTCATTGTTTTCAAATTTATAACTTGCGCCGACAAGTCCTTCCAATCCAAAATAATAAAATGCATGCCAGCGCTCATTGCCGAACCATTTCCATTTCATAGAAAAATATTGCCCGTTATTGCGAAGTGTT
This sequence comes from Ignavibacteriales bacterium, assembly GCA_037443785.1. GTDB lineage: Bacteria > Bacteroidota > Ignavibacteria > UBA10030 > UBA8401 > JAQUOA01. The sequence goes on from JBBINR010000006.1 coordinate 84,436, forward strand.
CCGTCCTTTACCGAAAACATCGGCTGAAGGGACCAATCACGCATGTTTAAAGTGTGTCCGAAAAAATTTTTTACAGCATCGCTGCTGAACAAAAATATTCCTCCTAAATCGAAAAGATAGACATCGGCAATCGGATCGACATTATCACCGGTCAGATATCCGTTTTCAACAACTTCATTGAGAAAGTGCTGCACACCAACAGTTATGGCTGACAATGTTTTCGGGTATGCGGCACCGTGATACTCATACCATTCGCTCATCATTGCGTACGTCATTCCGCCGCCGATCAAATGAAGATTGTAATTAGGCCAGCCTTGGGATTTCTTTGGCGAGAAATTGAAGAGCAGGACTTCTTGCTGCACAAAATTTTTCCACCCGAATCTGGAAATCGGTCCGATAGGATTTTCGAGATTGTGCAGCACAACCGATGATGCACTGCGATACGGATACCGCAAAATATTTCGCGGCATTCCATCAAACTGAAGAACATCATAACTTCCATTTAAAATAAGATTGAGCGGAGAGTATGATGATTCGCTTCCGTAAGATAACCCATTGTAAAAATACTTTTCCTGCGAACGGCTAATTGTGGCATAACAGAGCACAACCAGGAAAACAGACAGCCCCCTTTGCAGCAAAAACTTCCCCCTTTAAATTTTGAAAGCGTAAAGATACTGAGAAGGATTCGTCAAACCAAGAAAAATGTATACGTTCTGAAATGTCGTACATCTGCGGCACAAAAGGCAGAAGCTTTACGTTTGTTTTCGTTCAAAAGTTTGCTACTTTAATTCTCAAAAAATCTACTGACTATGAATACACCGAACAAATATTTCATTGCCGTTGCCGGAAACATCGGCGCAGGAAAATCTTCGCTCACCAGAATGCTTGGAGATCGCTTCAATTGGAAACCGTATTACGAATCGGTTGAGGATAATCCATACCTTGCAGATTTTTACGGTGATATGAATCGTTGGTCATTTCATCTGCAGATGTATTTTCTTGCGAACCGCTTTAAAAGCCACAAAGAGATCGTTGAATCGCACAAATCGGTGATTCAAGACCGTTCAATTTATGAAGACGCAGAAATCTTCGCACGTAATTTGCACGAGATCGGAAAGATGGACAATCGCGATTATGAAAATTACGTTTCACTGTTTCATGTTATGATGGAATATCTGCAGCCACCCGATTTGTTGATTTATCTTCGGTCGTCAGTCGATACGCTTGTTTCGCAAATAAAAAAACGGGGGCGGGAGTATGAACAGAGTATTCCGCGAAGTTATTTAGAGCAGTTAAATGGGCACTATGAAGATTGGATCGGCCAATACAAAATCGGACCGCTTCTTATTATTGAAAGCGATCCGCTTGATTTTGTTCACCGTCCAAACGATTTTGATTTTATCGTAAAAGAAGTGAAGAATGCACTGCCGCAGCTGCAGTTGTTTGAGCAGTGATAGAATTTTCACTTCTTCGCCATAAGGATCTTTTGATATTTCTTTTTATCTAACAAGAGCGATGCTGCCGTCTGCACCTGAGTGTCATGCTCAAGCGATAATTTTGTTCTTCCTTTTTCACCATTATACCGTGCGTTGATCTCTTCCTGCAGTTCGTTTTTAATTTCATCCTTGTAACGCAAAAATCCATTCCCGTTTTCTTTTTGAATCTGAGAAATCAATCCATCAATGGATGCTAATGCCGTTGACGCATAGTGTTCCTTCTGCATGATGTCTTTCACTTCGCCAAGTTTTTTTTCTGCGGGATTCACAAATTCAAACTTCTGCGACTTTACATACTTATGGAATTCTTCCACAGTACCGTCGGTAATTTTAAAATCTCCGTCATTTGTCGGATTCTTTGCAACATATTGCGTGGCAAAATTGAAGAACATTGCTTTGCGCAGCAATTCAACATAATACACGCTCCCTTCTTCGCCTACTACAACAGTGTCCGGCGCAATGCCACCGGATTCTTTTACAATTCGTCCATGGATAGTTTTAAATTCTTTTTTTAAACTATCGGGCTTAACCGTAAAGACTCCGTCTTTATTCTTGTGGAGATAATCGATTTCCTGAATACATCGGCCGCTCGGCGTATAATACCGCGCCGTTGTAATTTTTAACGAAGCGTCATAATTCAGCGGAAGTACTGTTTGCACCAATCCTTTTCCGAAAGAACGCGTTCCGAGTATGACTCCGCGGTCAAGGTCCTGAATTGCGCCGGCAACAATTTCGCTTGCACTTGCACTTCCTTTATTGACAAGAACGACAAGCGGGATATCTGCCGCAACTGGCTCTTCTTCGACTCTGAAAACTTTTTCTTCCTCTTCTTTTCTTCCACGTGTGCTGACAATGGTGCTCCCCTGCGGTGCAAACTTGCTGACAATTTCTACCGCTGCATCCAATAATCCTCCTGGATTGTCGCGCAAATCCAGAATAATTCCTTTCAAGTCGCCTTTCACTTTCATTTCTTTGATTGCCTGCCGCACTTCTTCACCGGCGCGACGTGAAAATCTATCGAGACGAATATAACCGACGTTATTGTTTACAAATCCAAAGTACGAAACATTGTTCACTTGAATTTCTTCGCGCACCAACGAAAATTCAATCGGCTTTTTTTCCCCTTCACGTTCGATTTTCATTTTCACAATTGTTCCCGGTTCACCGCGCACGAATAAACGAACACTATCGGGATTCATTCCAAAAACACTCTTGCCGTCGATTTCCATTATCTTATCGCCCGCTCTCACTCCTTGTTTGAATGCAGAATATCCTTCCATCGGCGAAAGCACAGTGATAAAACCGTCACGAACACCGATTGAAATACCAACCCCGCCGTACTGTCCGTGCGTCATCAAATCGATTTCATCTTCATCTTTTCCGGCGAGATACACAGTATACGGATCAAGTGTTTCAAGCATTCCTTCGATTCCTGCATGCATAAATTTTTCAGGATCGACTTCGTCAACGTAATTGCTGACAATTTCTTTATACACGCGTCCGAAGATGTCGATGTTCTTGTTGATCTCAAAATAAATGCTTTCGTACGCCGAAAATCCGAACGCGATAAAACTAAAAACGATAATTGAGGTAAGAATTGATTTCCGCTTCATTTCATGCCTTTAATAATTAAATACTTATTTGTCCTTTGAATAAATATACGATAGAAACTTGATTGTTGCATAACTGAATTTTACAAATCACGGAAGAAAAATCTTCTTGTTGCATGTAGCAGTTAATTTTTACAATTTCAAACGGAAACTTGCTTCAATAAAATCCCTCACCACAATTAAAGGAATCATCATGAACAAATATATTGTAGAATTTATCGGCACGTTTTTTCTCGTTCTCGTTGTCGGATTGACGGTTATTGATCCGGGCGCGGGCATTCTTGCACCGCTGGCAATCGGCAGTACGTTGATGATAATGGTCTATGCGGGCGGACCAATTTCTGGAGGACATTATAATCCCGCCGTTACGCTTGGCGTGTGGATGCGCGGAAAATGTGAAACGAGTGACGCTCTTACCTATATGATCGTTCAATTTATCGCAGGAATTATTGCCGCACTCACCGTTTCATACTTCAAAGGAAATCCAATGCTTACGGCTATGACTCCAGATGTTCCGAAATCATTGTTGAATGAATTTCTCTTTACCTTTGCGCTTGTATATGTTGTCCTCAACGTGGCAACATCGAAAAAATCTGCAGGCAATTCGTATTTCGGTTTGGCGATTGGGTTTACCGTGGTGATCGGTGCATTTGCCGGCGGAGGAATTTCGGGCGGAGCGTATAATCCAGCGGTAGCTGCCGGCATTACCACGATGGGATTGGCATCACTTGGTAATTTCTGGATTTACATCGTTGCAAATTTTGCGGGCGGCGCAGCAGCGGCAGTAATTTATAAATTCGTGAATGCCGACGAGTTCTAATATTCAAAAGGGATGATTGTTGTTCACAAAAATGATCATCCCTTAATTTGCTGCTTGGGTGCTTCACATATCCCCTTTTAACTTTTTGATATAATGCTCAATTTCTACCAGGTAAGAATTTCGTTCAACAAGTTTTTTTATCTCGCTTAGATTTTCTTTCGCAATCGTTTCACCTGCCGCAATGATCTCTTGTGCTTTATCAAAATCTGTCCACGACAGCCGTCCTACATTTGGGCGGATAATGAGATCGGCCTCGCGCAAGCGTAATACCGAAAGATGAAACGACGTGATATCTTCTGTTCTGTACAAAATATCAAAAATATTTTGCGGTTGATCGACAACTTTCAATGAGCGTGTAACATCTACCGCCAATACCCTATCAGCGCCGATTTCTCTTACTCTTCCGGCAGGCACGCTTTCAGACGCACTTCCATCGACAAGAAAATAATTTTGATACTGCACGGGAGGAAAAATTCCCGGGATAGCAGAACTGGCACGGATCGCGCTGCGTAAATTTCCTTTCGTAAAATTAATTTCTTCGCCGGAATTTAAATCGGTTGCAATGGCAGAAAAATTTATTTTCAATGTTTCAATCGTCACATCAGGAACCATCTCGTACATCGCAGTTGTTACTTCCTCGTTGAAATAGGAAAGATACCGCAGTGATTTAATTGCCTGAAGCCGTGCGCCGACATAATCGACAAACTGTTCGAAGTATCCTTTATCCGTTCTTTTTCCATCGTCATTTAATTTTTCAATGCCCAGGGAAATAAATTTAGGATCGGCAATAACATGGAGAATAAATTCTTCAACTTCTTTTGCTCTCCCGTAATACGCATACAAACCCCCGACCAATGCCCCCATGCTGCATCCGGTAATAGCGGCGGGAGTAATTCTTTCCGCATCAAGAACTTTTAGCACGCCAATGTGCGCTAATCCTCGCGCTCCGCCTCCGCCAAGGGCTAATCCTAATTTGGACATTGTGACCTCTTTTTATTGTATGCTCTTTAGAAAAGAGCACAAGCAATTTGTGTGATTTGTTAGATTCTGCAATTACTTTATATACAAAAATTTTTTTGCACCTTGATAATCTTTCGTTCGTAGTTGATAAAAATAGACACCGCTCGATATATTTTTCGGAGTCCAATAAAACCTATTTTCTCCCTGAGGAAAATTACCTTGTGCTACGGTTGCAATTTCTTTTCCCAAAAGATTGTAAATTTTTAATGAGGCATACGCACTGTTTTTAAGATAAAATATAAATGTAGTGCTTGGATTAAATGGATTTGGATAATTTTGATTCATAGACGTCGTGCGAAGTTGTAAATTATTCCCCCTTTTTACTGTCGAAGGAATTTGTGTTGCTTCAACCATAATTGTCGCGGAGCCGTGTAAATATCCACTGCTCCATTGCTCATGAAAATTTCTTCGATAAAACCCGGACAGGCAAGCAAGGGAAAGCGAATCAGTCCCCGTTCCATCGACGTAGTATCCATTTGGATGTTCCCAGTGATAAATCAATTTGGTGTTTGAAGAGTCCATGAACCTGTAAAAAGGTACCTTAATTTGATCTCGAAGGTGAATCAATGGGAAATTCCATATAACTGCAGAGCATGTTAATTCATGGTGTCCAGATAATTTTTCGCTGAGTAAATAGTGCATTGTATCGTTCAGGAAAAATGTTGAATCGTAGCCATTCATAGAATAATAAATTTTTCTCCGAATGAAATCTCTAAATTCGGTTATCCTCCATTCAACCGTTGAATCATTAACGAGCGTTGAATCCAATATGAGATATGACACCCTGCCAGAATCAGTCAACGAAAAAGCAATCGATTCATCTCCATCACTGCTCTGTGAATAAAACTTATAAAAATAATGTAACCTCTGCTTGAGAGGGAAAACATCAAATACTGTATCTACTTTGATTGATTCTTGAGTTTGAGAAGTTGCAGGTAAAATAATTACGGTCGTAACAAATAAAATTAGTTTTATACTTTTAATGATGATTGTAATAGTGGATACATGTTTGGTTTTCATGTGCAGACCTTGGCTGGCTTTTATACTGCAGCGCGGTTAATAACACCTCACAAAAATCCTAAGAATGTTACCATACTCTTCCTGAAATGCAAGTCACGCAAGAGAAACAGTGTCAAACTCGGTGGATTTTGTCCTGTTTTTGTTGAAGAGCAGTGCTTCTCTCCGTCAATTCACAAATTTTTTTCTTGATTTTTTTGACACTCCTGTGCATACTTGCGGCATATTTCTTCCGGCGAATGAAAAGGATTCTCCCCATACTGCTGTTTACTGTTGTTCTGTCGCATGCGCAGATCACTTCCTTTCCGTACAAAGAAAATTTCGATTCTGTCGCTGTCCCAAGTCTCCCCGCGGAATGGACGACATCAAAAAATAAAAATTCATCCGGAGATTTTACTACATCGACGACAACGGTTCGTTCTTCGCCGAACTGCCTCAGTGCAACAAATGGAAAAATTTCTCAATCATTCATCTCTCCCGTTATTGACCTAAGCGAAAAATTTGCTGATTCGCTTTTCTTTTACGAGCGGCGCACGTCAACACATCTTTCGGGACTGTTTGTTGAAGCATCGATCAACGGCGATACAACATTTTCAATTCCGATCAGCGACACATTGAAATTCGTGAACAGCACATCGTATGTGAAACGGAGTTGTGCACTCCCGGAAATATTGAATGGAAAAGCAAATATCCGATTTCGCTGGCGCGTTCTTGCCGATTCCGCATCGGGTTCAACCGGTATTATTCGCTTCGATGATATTTCGATTACTATAAAGAAAGCCGTCGATCTTGCTGTAACGTCATTTACGTTTTCCTCAAACCATCCACAAAAAGGAAATACCGTTTCTCTTTCTATCGGGATTACCAATAAAGCACTTGCTGGAAATTTTTCATTTATCCTTCAACTCTTTGATTCACTTTCGCTGGTTATAACGCAAACAAAATCAATTTCTCTTTCATCGAACGATTCAACGGTCGTTCAAATGAATTATTCCAACATCAATGCAGGAAGACATCCTCTTTCCGTGCATATCTCACTTACTGGGGATGAAGACACAACCAATAATTCTGCATCAACTGTTTTCACTGCTGGATATCAACAGCGAAATGTTCTCATTAATGAAATCATGTATGCGCCGGCCAACGGGAAAGAATGGATCGAGGTGATCAATAATTCTGCCGATACCATCGATCTTGTGAATTGGAAAATTTCCGACCGATCTGCACCCGCGGTGATAGCTCAACAAAGTTTTTTATTCTATCCACAGCAATTCGTCGTTTTTGCGAAGGATACAATGTTTAAAGACGTCTTTCCCGATTTTAACGGCGTGATCATACGAGTTTCCGCATTTCCGACTTTGAATAATGATTCCGATGCCATTGTTATTATTGATCCAAATGGACTGACGATCGATTCGTTGACGTACCATACGTCATGGGGCGGTACAGGGGGAAAATCTCTTGAACGAATCGATACGGCGACTGCTTCGACAGCACAAAGTAATTGGAAAACTTCCCGCAATTCGTTTGGTGCAACACCGGGAAAAATAAATTCCGTTACGAAAAAGGATTTTGATGCGGCAATCAATGCAATAGCGGTGTCGCCGAAATTTCCTGTTGCCGGAAATTCGCTTACGATAACAACGACAATAAAAAACGCCGGAAAACAGGATCTTTCTTCGCTGGATTTTCTTTTTTATATCGACACAAACAATGATTCACTTCTTGAGCCAGAAGAAATTCAATTTCAGCAGCACATCACTGCCATCCGTACCGGTGATTCACTTTTTTTGACCGTACCGATTTCTTCGCTTCTCCAGGGAACGTACCTGCTTGCCGGAAAAATTATGTCACCGCAGGATGATGATTCCACCAACAATATTTTTTTTACATCATTGACCGTTAGTATCGCCGCCTATGGCATCGTCGTAAATGAAATAATGTATGCACCGCCAGACGACATGCCCGAATGGATTGAATGCTATAACACCACCGAATCTGCCATTGATCTAAAGAATTGGAAAATCTCCGACGCGACGCTGTCAAAAAGTATCGTTTCGGCTTCTTCTGCGGTTGTTCCGGCTCATTCATATTTTTTGATCGCCCATGATTCAACCCTGCAAAACTATTTCCACATCACCGCACCGATTTTCGTCTCTTCGTTTTCCGCATTAAATAATTCGTCTGCCGATGCTGTTGTTCTGTTCGATGACCGTGGTTTATCGATTGACAGTGTGTACTATCATCCGGCATGGAGCGGAACAAACGGGCAATCGCTGCAGCGTTTCGATTACTTTGGCATTTCGGCTGATTCATCAAATTGGAAAAGTGAACCCCCTAATCCGGGAAATGAAAACACCATTGCACGAAAAGATTTTGATGTTGAAATACGGCGCATAACTGCCGTACGAATCACGGATGGAACAGAGATTCGAGCCACAATTTTCAATATAGGCAGGCAATCGGCAAATTCCCTTAGGGTAAAAATTTTTCATGATACGAATAACGACAGCATCCCGCAAGGAAGTGAATTGCTGAGCACGGCATCTATGGGAACTCTTTCGCCGCTGGATTCATCTGTCATTATTTTTGATTGGAATGTATCTTTGCCCGGCGTACAAACTGTCATAGCGACGGTTGAATTTTCACAAGATCAACGCTTAAGAAATAATATCTCATTCGTGCATTCCATAAAAAATTTTTCGCCGCATTCGCTCATTATCAACGAAATCATGTACGAACCGAAAACAGGAGATGCGGAATTTGTTGAACTGTATAATCCCGCTTCCGATTCACTCTCTATCGACGGATGGACATTGATGGATTCTCCATCATCATCCGGAAGCAGGGCGATTATTTCTTTGCCGAAACATTTCATCCCTGCTCACAAATTTTTTATTATCGCTTCCGATTCAATAATTCTAAAAGCACAATTAGACTCGGATAATGTTCTTGTCAATCCGTTGTTGAATCTGAGTAACGGCGGAGAAGATATCGTTTTAAGCGATGTCGCGAATACGCAAATCGACAGCATCCGATATTCTCCGTCGTGGCATTTAAAGAATATTACAACCTCAGGCCGTTCGCTTGAAAAAATTTCTCCCACTGGAAATGGCATCGATTCCCGAAATTGGAGTTCTTCGGTTTCACCGACAGGATCAAGTCCGCTGCAAAAGAACAGTATCTATACAACCGCACAAACATTGGCAAAATCACTAAAACTCTCTCCGAACCCCTTTTCGCCCGACAACGACGGGTTCGAAGATTTTCTCTCCATTACCTATTCACTCCCCAATACTTCTTCACGCATTCGGGTAAGAATTTTCGATGTTGCGGGACGATTGATCCGCCGGCTTGCAATCGATGAATTATCACCGATTCAAGGTTCACTTATTTGGAACGGACTGGATGACAACGGCGTGAAAGCAAGAATCGGCATGTATATTATTCTTTTTGAGACGCTTGATAATTTTGGCGGCGTCGTTCACACGATGAAAGATGTTGTCGTTGTTGGAACGAAACTCTAATTCCCTCCTCATTTCAAAATTCCTACTTTTCTAAGTATATTGTTTTCACCATGACGATCAAAGAATTTTACACTAAAGAATACGACTGCATTTTTCGCTTTCATCGATGCGGTGCAAGCGGTATCGAGATTGCGGCCGAACTTTCCGAATTAGTCGATGCCACACTGACCAAACTCTGGTACGAGCTTCCGGAAGAAGGCCGAAATTCGTTCGCGGTTACGGCGCTTGGCGGATACGGACGCTACGAAATGTCTCCGCATTCGGATGTTGACGTAATGATTTTGTTTCAGAATGAAGAGGCAAAAATAAAGAACAGCGATGCGGCACAAAAATTTCTTCACTCAATGTGGAATATTGGTTTCGATGTCGGCCACAGCGTGCGAACCATCGCGGATTGCTTGAACCTGTATCAAACGGATGTCGATGTATGGGCATCGATTCTTGAAACCCGCTACGTGTGCGGCAACCGATCCGCGGTAGAAAATTTTTCCGACGCGCTGCTGACGCACATTCAGCAAAAACAGGATATGAAATTCATCGGTTCGGTTATTGCCGGCGTGGATGAACGGCATAATAAGTACGAACATTCCGTGAAACTGCTCGAGCCGAATTTGAAAAACAGTGCCGGCGGTTTGCGCGATCTTCATTCGCTCTTATGGATTTACCGTTCTGCCAATCCAACATATTTTGCCCTTCACCCAATGCAGATGAACGAATCTGCCTGCGCATTAATGCTCGAGCAATTCACGCATGACACGCTTATCTCGCAGGAAGAGTATTCGGAACTCATGGCATCGTACGATTTTCTGCTGCGCATCCGCCACGAAACCCATTACGTTTCTGAATCGCAGAATGATATTCTGGAATTTTCAAAACAACTTACGATTGCTCACGGATTGCGGTTCAGATTCGAAGACAAAATTCAAGCTGTTGAAACCTGCATGCGCGAATACTTTCTTCATGCCCGTGCACTCTTTCGACTCAATCGGCGGCTGATCAGCCAGTTTCGGCGCAGCACTTCGACATCGTTCTGGTCGAGATTACGCGAACAAGTGCTCGATGAATTTTACGTCATCAGAAACGGCCAGCTTCATTTGCGCAACACGGCAAAGGAATTTTCTTCCCCGGCAAACCTGGTGAAAGGATTCTATTGGTCCGCGTTTCATTCGCTGGAACTGGATCCGACATTATTTTCAAAAGTAGAATTCATGCTTCGCGATCAAAAATTTTTCACGCTTGATGAAAAAAACGAAAGCGAAATCGCCTCGGAATTTCTCAATATTCTCCGCCTTCCGTCCAACGTTGCCGTCACACTGCAATTGATGAATGACTGCGGCTTGCTTGGAAAAATCCTGCCCGAATGGGGAAACCTTGTCGCGTTCTTCCAGCACAGCATGTATCACTACTACACCACCGATGCACACACGCTTATCGCACTTGAGCATGCGGAAAATTTATTGCAAAGCAAAAGTATTCTGGGCGAAGCGATGCGCTCTCTGCCGCAAAAAGAATTATTCTACCTCGCCATTTTGTTTCATGATATAGCAAAACCCATTGATATAAAAGACCATGAAATACGAGGGGTTGACATCTGGATGAATATTCAAAAACGCTGGAAGATCGCCGACGAAAAAAACTTGGTGGCATTTCTTATTCGCAATCATTTATTGATGGAACAGATTGCCTTCCGCCGCAATACCGGCGATGCAAAAACCGTCGAAGAATTCGCTTCTGTCTTTTCCGATCCCGAACAGCTGACGAATCTCTTCGTGCTGACGTATGCCGATCTTTCGGCAGTGAATAAATCGGTCTGGTCGAACTGGAAAGAAACATTGCTGCAGGAATTGTTTTTAAGAACGCAGCGAACCATCCTGAAGCAGCACGACACGCTTCCTTCCCGGCATCCGGATGAATTACAAGAACATATTTCATCTTTTCCCAATTCTCTGTATGGAGAAGTGTTTTCTACCAAAGAAGTGCGTGAACATATTGAAGCCATCACCCATCTTGAGACGGTTGCAACATTCATCCGGCACGATGAGTCGCACAGCGTGGTCACGGTCATTACCCGCGATGCACAATCGCTCCTTTCGTCATTGTGCGGTGTGTTGTCGGCTAACGATGCGAGCATTATCGATGCAAATATTTTCACCGGCAATAATGGGATCGTGATCGATCAATTCCGTGTCGTCGATTCGGTTTCAAAGTCAGTCTTGACAAAAAACCATGAAGAAAAATTACGGCAGGATTTCCTTGCTGTATTGAAAGATCACGAAACGTTGAATCATTTATTCGAACGGCATCATCGCCGATGGAAACGAAGATCAAAGCCGCTCTTCCATCCGAATATCCGGATCGATGTGGTCTTTCATGAAACGAACAAAGATACCATCGTGGAAGTCTACGCGCCGGATATGACCGGATTTCTCTACAAAGTAACTCAGACGATTTCGCGACAAGGATTGCAGATCAATTTTGCAAAACTTGCCACCCGCGGAGATGGTATTGTCGATTCGTTCTACATCAGCGAATACGGCGGGCAAAAAATTTCACAACGCGAGCAGACTCACTTACGAGAGAAGATTCTTAATACCATTTCTCAATTGATTAATGTGCAGATGGAAAACGTGTAGCGAATGTCCTTTATGGTTCGTTGACTCAATGGAAAAAATTATGGCTGATCAAAATCAAAAAGCAATCGGTGTATTCGATTCCGGTATCGGCGGTTTAACGGTCGTCCGTGCATTGCTTGAAAAACTTCCGAATGAGAACATCGTCTATTTCGGCGATACGGCACGCGTTCCGTATGGTCCAAAATCTCCGCAGGTTGTCCGTGAATATACGGTTGATGATACCGACTTTCTTCTTTCCAAAGATGTGAAAATGATTGTCGTTGCATGCAACACCGTTTCTGCCGTTGCATTGGATGTTGTACAAAAACGAGCAAACCTTCCCGTCACCGGCGTGATTATTCCCGGAGCAGAGGCTGCGATGAAAGCAACCGTACACAAACGCGTGGGCGTTATCGGAACAATTGGAACGATCAACAGCAATGCCTATGCGAATGAATTGAAGCGGCTGCAATCAACGGTTCACGTGTTTGGAAAAGCATGCCCGCTGTTCGTTCCGTTGGTTGAAGAAGGATGGCTTGACAACAAAGCGACAGAACTCATCGCTGCCGAATATCTTTTTCCGCTCGCAGCAGAGAAAATTGATACGTTGATTCTCGGATGCACTCACTACCCGCTTTTAAAAAAGACAATTTCAAAAGCGACCAAAGGAATGGTAACGCTGATCGATTCCGGCGAGGCAACGGCAGCGACGGTAGAAAAAATATTAGGCGATCATAAATTGAAAAATACCAGTGCCCAAAAACCAAATATCCAATTTTTTGTGAGCGACGCCCCTGAAAAATTTACATCGGTCGGCGAATTATTTTTAGGAAGAAAATTGGGCGTCGTACGAAGAGTTTCGATAGGAAAATAACTATGAGAAAGATGAAAAATCCGTTAGTGCTTTTTCTTCTTGTCGTTTCAATAACAACTGTCAGCTGCACGGAAGAAAATCTTGTTAAGACAACGGGACGAATAGTCTATATTTCGCTTGAGGGAGGATTTTACGGAATACTTGGTGATGATGGTGTAAAGTACGATCCGGTCAATCTTTCTTCAGATTTTCAACAGGATAGTCTTGGTGTGCGATTTGAAGGAAAAATTCTTACCGATCAAACATCCATACACATGTGGGGAAAGTTATTGCAACTCTCCCGGATCGACAGATTACAGTAGACGTCAGCACTATAGCGGCCTCTTTTCCTTCGCATAATCAAGAGCAGAAGATGCCGTTGCATTCGATGAAGAAATATATTCCCATGCGCCGGTAGTTGTACTAAATACTGCCTCGAGGATTACCGAAATACACTCTTGATATTCACATAACTATTTTTTACCGTAGTACAGATTTTTACGGAAATCGAAGCCTCCACACCGGCTCTGCATCATTTCATCGACAAAATGTTTGCAGTCGCACGTATGTTCTAAAAAACAACCGCATGAAGATTGGGGTTGATTATGAACACTCTCTCTCCGACATCAACACGAACAGCTTTAACGCCTGATACCATTCAACACGCTATCATGGATAATTTATACTGCATTCAGGGGCGCATTCCTCGAACGGCAACACGCAATGATTGGTACATGGCTGTAGCGTATACTGTTCGAGACCGTATTCTTCACAAATGGATGCAGACGATTGATGCGTACATGGGAAACAATAAAAAATCGGTCAGCTATCTTTCGGCGGAATTTTTGATCGGTCCGCAGCTTGGCGCGAATATGATCAATCTTGGAATTTATGAGAACGTGCGTCTCGCCGTTAAGGAACTCGGGCTAAATCTCGACGATCTGCTTGAACAAGAAGAAGAACCGGGCCTTGGAAACGGCGGACTTGGCCGGCTCGCAGCCTGCTACCTCGATTCGCTCGCGTCAATGAAAATTCTCGGTGTCGGATACGGCATCCGATATGAATTCGGAATTTTCGATCAAGAAATTCGCAACGGCTGGCAAGTAGAAACAACCGATAAATGGCTGCGGCTTGGAAATCCATGGGAAGTGCCGCGTCCGGAAATTTGTTTTGATGTCAATTTCGGCGGACACACAGAATATTTCACCGACAATAATAAACGATTGTGCGTCCGATGGATTCCTGGAAAAATTGTCCGTGGAGTCGCGTGCGATATTCCCATTCCCGGATATAAAGTTGATATCGTAAATCTTCTGCGGTTGTGGAAAGCGGAAGCCGCAGAATCGTTTGATGTGCGGACTTTTAACACCGGTGATTATTACGGTGCGGTCGAAGAAAAAGTTTCTTCGGAAAATATCACTAAGGTGCTGTATCCAAACGATGAATCTCTCGCAGGGAAACAGCTGCGGCTCGAACAACAATATTTTTTTGTCTCTTGTTCACTGCGTGATATGATTCGTGTTCACATCAACAGAGGGCAAGAAATTAAAACATTTCATGAATACTATGCAATCCAATTAAACGATACTCACCCATCCATCGCTGTCGCCGAACTGATGCGTCTCCTGGTTGATGAGCACGCGCTTGACTGGGAAATAGCATGGGAGATTACGCAAAAAACTTTTGCCTACACAAATCATACGTTGCTCCCCGAAGCGTTGGAAAAATGGTCGCTTCCATTATTTGCACGCATCCTTCCCCGTCATCTTGAAATTATTTACGAAATTAATTCCCGCTTCCTCGATGACGTGCGAAAAAAATATGCTGCAGATGATGCGCGCATTGCAGCGCTTTCCATCATTGATGAACATGGTGAACGTTCCGTGCGTATGGCTCACCTTGCCTGCGTCGGCTCTCATGCAATTAACGGCGTTGCAGAATTACATTCCGAACTCCTGAAGCAGAATGTTCTTCGAGAGTTCTATGAACTGTTTCCCGAAAAATTTCTTAACGTAACGAATGGCGTTACGCAACGACGATGGATGGTATTGAGCAATCCGCGATTGAGTGAATTGATTACACAACAGATCGGCGAAGAGTGGATTCATGCGATGGACACGGCGTTAACACCGCTCGAAAAATTTGCTGAGAATGCAAAATTCCAAAAAGCATGGCGGGCAATAAAATTGGAAAACAAAATCAAATTATCCGCTATGATCAAAGAACGGACAGGCATTGTTGTCAATCCCGATTCGTTGTTCGATATTCAGGTCAAACGTATCCATGAATACAAACGGCAGCATCTGAATATTCTCCACGTTATTACCCGCTATCTCAAAATAAAAAATAATCCGGAAAGCCATTGGGTACCGCGCACGGTCATCTTTGCCGGTAAAGCTGCACCGGGATATTCTATGGCAAAGCTCATCATCAAGCTCATCACTTCTGTTGCCGATGTGGTCAACAATGATTCGACAATCGGTAACGCATTAAAAGTAGTATTCTTTCCTGATTTCAACGTAAAAAATGCTCAATCGATTTATCCTGCGGCAGATATTTCGGAACAAATTTCCACCGCGGGAAAAGAAGCATCGGGCACAGGCAATATGAAATTTTCTATGAATGGTGCTCTCACCATTGGTACACTCGACGGAGCGAATGTTGAAATACGAGAAGCAGTCGGCGCCGATAATTTCTTTCTGTTCGGATTAACTGCCGACGAAGTGCAAACCACAAAGCAATACGGCTACGATCCCGCAGCATATTTACGTAAGCAAAATGAATTGAGCGAAGCATTAGAACTCATCGCTCAGGGATATTTTTCAAACGGGAATCGAGATCTTTTTGCTCCCATTGTTCAATCATTGTTGCATCACGATGAATATTTGGTTGCCGCAGATTTTCAATCATACTGTGAATGTCAGGATCGTGTCGACGCGGCGTATTGCAATCCGACGGCATGGACAAAAATGTCGATTCTCAATGTTGCGCGTATGGGTAAATTTTCATCGGACAGGGCCATTCGTGAATATGCAGAAAAAATATGGCAGGTAACGCCGACCAACATTTCGATATCTTAACAACGGCTATCTTTTAATTTTCGGGAGTTCACGTGTGAAATCCATTCTGCTTGTGCTGTTCTTCGGCATTACTATATCACAGCAATCTGTTTGCCAGCTAAAAGGAGATTTTTTTATTTGCTACGGATTTGAGTTTCCCAGCGGCGGATATCTTTCGCTTCGATATTATCCTATGGATAAAATCGGAATGGAAGTGTACAGCAGCACGTTCTGGAATATTTTCAATTACGGAGTTCGCGCAAATATTCATGCTGCAACGGAACTTCCGCACACATATATCTCAATCGGATTCACAAATATCTCTGCTTACAATCCCGATGCGGTGTATGATACTTCAAGCACCCAGCCGATGTTTCTCAGAAGAATTATACAAGGAATTGATCTCGGAATTGGACGCGAAGTCGAACTCGATTTCAAACATTTTTCTTTTCAGCTCGGACCAACCTATATTCTCAAAATGGAAGACACGTTTTTAAATCCGGCGCGAAAAGAAGAAACTTTTTCCAACACTCCGCTTTTTTCTTATTATCTCGTCGGCATTCAACTTGCACAACTGCCGGAAAAAATCCGCAACCGATACGGGGTGAAGTAACTTTTGTCAAAAAATTTACAAGCTCAACCAGTAACTCACTTTCATTACGTACGTATTGTCCGGCGCAACAAGAAATGTATTGTCGATATTTTGTGAAAGACTGGTCGAATATCCGCCGGGTTGAAAGAATGATCGCCCATGCGACCAGACAAAATAGAATGTGCTTCCTTCACGGTATTCCCACCGCAGAACAACATTGGAAATAAACGATGTGCGATTGAAATCCACATTTTCTGTATACGCGTATGGCTGCAAATTACCATCCGGTTGAAGAACAGAAAAATTCTTGTAGTGTCCTTTTGCCCAAAAGAATTGATTGTACACTTGAAGTGAAAGTTCGTTTGTAAAGAGAATTGACCCGCGAAGTGTTAGATCTGTTCCGTCAACATCCCGTTCTCCAAAAACAACGACAGGCAACGATGGAGCGAAGGTAATATTGCTGTCAACTGTTATATTGGCAAATGATGCCAGCGCGCGGTCAGTTGCATAGCCAAGCGATACACGGTATTCCATTGATGGCGTGGGGCGGACAATCAGCGTACCGGCAACATTATTGATAGTTCCCCCTTTTTCATTCCGTCGAAAATTATCTTCAAGATTGACGATTATGGGTTCTCTATTGTCGCTTTCAATTTCTCCCCGGACAAAATAACTTGCGGGTGCATTGTATGCTCCAAGTTTGCGTGCTTCGTACGGATCTTTTGCCGAAAGCGAATATTGCACGGAACCTTCCATCGACCAATAATTCAATAACTGACCGAATGCATCAACTTCCAATTGTTTAAAGAGCAATAACCGATCGTAATTCCAGCGAATGTGAGGAACAAGCGTAAAATTGTACGAACGAAAAATATCGCCTGGCGTATAATTTCGATAGGCAACATTGCCGATGATGCCGTGATCATTCGGACTTCGATAAAATCCGATATCGTTGATATAGTATCCTCGCGATGTAAAATCATAACTTACGCCATAAACCCAAGTCCCATTGACACGAGCGAAATTTGCTTTTCCGGCATTTCCTACTCCCACCTCGCCTAAGGAAGGGATAAACCGCATAATGGATTTCGAATGTGCAAAAAATCCATTGAAGCGATAATTGTTGTTATCAAATTTTATATCCCAATCTGCACCCGCAGTATAGGCAGGGTTTTTTCCGTTGTGCGCAGTAGCAGTAATAATGCCGCCGATATTTGAACTGCCCCAGAAGTCTTGCTTTACACGGAAGAGATTATAGGAAGAGGTTGGTTCTGCAAGAACAGTTTTTGAATTTCCAAGCGTATCTTGGTACGTAAAATCTTCTTCGTTTGTCAGAGCAGTCAACACGCCAATCGATGTTCCATTTTCTGTCTTGCCGGAAAGTTTTGCGGCACCAAGAATCGCTACAGAACGCGGCTCGTCGGTGATGATTCTTCCATCTCCCGGTAGATTGACAGTAATCGCTTTCCCGATTCTTCGCGAATAAAATAATCCAGGTCCAAAATCGCCGCCGAACGTTACGAATCGAATAATCTGTGTCCCTTCGATAAAGAACGGCCGCTTCTCCGGGTAAAATGTTTCGAATGTGGTCAAATTTAAAACTTCAGGATCAGCTTCAACCTGGGCAAAATCTGGATTGAACGTTGCATCAAGCGTGAAGTTCGAGGTCACTCCATATTTAATATCAACCCCGGCATCGGGGCGGATTTTTTCAATTTTTTCACGCGCGGGCGTTTGCGGATAATGTTCTGACGATCCAACAGCATACGGAAGCACTTCAAACTGAGGAGGAAGTTTTACATCTGACATGCCCGTCATTGTTCCGAAAAGGGATGCAGCTCCTGCAACTCCTTTTTTCATCAACATCCAATGCGATTCTTCCTGCGTACGGGAAATTTTTCTGACAAAGTTAACTCCCCACGTATCGTTTCCTTCGGTAAAACGAATTTGTGACAACGGAATTTTCATTTCAACGCTCCATCCGTTTGGAAGCAGCTGCGCGTGTGAATCCCACACCGGATCCCACGAATAATCTTCGTCACGTCCATCGTTAAAATTGAGCACATCGATTTTTGATCCTGATGCATACACCTGAAATATAAATGCTGTTTGTTTGTCATAATAACTGTCGAAACCAACGGCAAAATAATCAGACTCAATGGTATTGTCCCGCCGTGCAAGCCGGGCAGCAATTTTATTCGGATCAGAATCATACATCATCGCAAAAAGGTAAATGTTGTTATCATCGAATAAAATTTTCACTTCAGTTTTTTCTGTTGCCGCCTGGCCTTCGTCCGGATTGTTCTGAATGAAACCATCGGCAATATTTGCCTGTTTCCAAACTTCGTCATCTTCAAAGCCGTTAATAACCGGAGGAGTTGTCGTGCGAACCGCTCGAAATGTTTTTGCGTTATTCTCCGCAAAGAGAAAAGAAGTTGAAACGGCAAGCAGAAGAAAAAGGAAAAAATATTTCATCATCATTCACCTAATCAAAAATAATTGAATTCAATAAAATCAACCCGGAATGGAAATGCAATCAACGAAGAGTTTTTTTTGTCGATTGTAAATACCGAAGCGGATCAATGGCCGGCCGCTTCGATAGTTACGGAAGAATTGAAATTTTGTTAGTGCCAAGCGCCAATAATTGCGCCCATTATAACAAATGTAACGACCCAATATCCTGCATTAATAAACCATTGAGCAAGCGGACGCTGTTCAAAAAGATAGACAACCCCAATTGCAGGTGCTATCCATCCGATTCCCGCTGCTGCCCCTGCGGCAATGCCAAAGGCAAGAGTGGATTGCGGGCCGAGAAACATCCCAAGATTTATTGATGCAAGCAGCGTAAGGAAAAAAGCACCGCCAAAGGTTTTCCCCATATTGGCGTTTTTTACTTTCTCGGGTGACATTCCTGAGACTTTCATCCACCGATGCTCGAAAAGCATCGGTGAAAACCATACCCACCCTGCAAGAAATGCTGAAACTGCCGCAACAATAATTGCCCACCAATTTAATGTGCTGAATGCAGATGACATATCCATGGTAAATTCTCCTGTATTGTTTGAAATTTTTTTTGTCCGGCGGAAAGGAATGTGACAATGTATAAGGCAGAGTTGAGCAAATCAAGAAAAATGTGATTGAAAAAATTAAAAAACGACGTGCTTTAATTATTTTGGCGATGAATTGTGAGAAGATTCTAATAAGAATATTCTAATTTGTGTTTTAGACAACCTACGTCTAACTTCATAATGGTAATTGGATTCTTGTTTATACAATTATGAAAATAAAACACCTCCCCATATTGGCTGCAGTGCACTGTTGTTGGATTATTGCCGGTTTTGCACGAGACACAGACAGTGTCGTCATGCGAAAAGCAATTTCGCAATATACGCACGAAATATGGACAACAGATAATGGGCTTCCCCAAAATTCAATCAATGCAATCGTTCAAACTCCAGACGGCTATCTCTGGATTGGTACGCAGGAAGGATTAGTACGATTCGACGGCGTTCGCTTCACCGTGTTTGACAAAAGTAATACTGCTGCTATCAACAACAATTATATTACTTCTCTTTCTGTCGATCGAAGCGGAGTTTTATGGATCGGCACGTACGAAGGAGGTATTGCCCAATACTCTAAGAACACATTTTCCTCTCTTGCGCCGCTGCCGGATCTTTCCAACTGCCATGTTCGATCCGTATTTAAAGATTCAAGGGGAATCGTGTGGATTGCGGCCCGCGAACGCGGGGTGATTCGCGTGTTGAAAAACTCATACGAAATTATCGATACAACCAATGGATTGAACAACGGCGAAGCGTGGTGTTTTAGTGAAGATTCTGTCGGCAACGTTTGGATTGGAACCGAAAAAGGAATTTGTATTTACCAAAATGGAAAATTTCAGTATTTCAACGTGCTTCAAGGTTTGCTCAGCGACTACATCACTGCCCTTCTTTCTGCTCCCGACAATCGAATGTGGATTGGTACGAACCGCGGGATTATGAACGTTCCGCTCGATCTTTCCGACAAAAAAAGTTTTCGCACGTACACTACTGCCAATGGCTTGCCAAATAAGACGACATACTCAATGCAGCAGGAAAAAAATGGAGATCTATGGATTGGGACACGCGGCGGCCTTGCACGTTTGTTTAATAATACGTTTTCGACATTTACCGTTGCCAATGGTTTGAGTTACGATCATGTTTCTGCCATTTACATTGACCGAGAGAATAATATTTGGGTTGGGACGGATGGCGGAGGGTTGGAAGTATTTCGCAACGGCCCCTTCACAACATACACCGCAAAAGAAGGACTTCCTTCGAATATTATTTGGACTGTTTTTGAAGATCAAGCAAACAATAAATGGGTTGGCACCGATGCCGGTCTTCTCAAAATGAACGATGAAAATTTACAGCTTACCCTTTTTTCAAAGAAGGATGGATTGTATGATGATGAAGTATACACGATAGCTGAAGATAAAAATGGAACGATGTGGATCGGCACAGTCAATGGGATTAATCGAATTGTCAATGGAAAAGTTGAGGCTGTTGCACCGATCCGTAAAACTCAAGGAATGATTGCTTCATCAATTATTGTCGATTCAAAAAATAGAGTGTGGGCTGCCACGTCCGGCAGCGGCGTTTTTAAATTTGAAAACGGAAATCTTTCTGCCGTCACCACAGCTGATGGTCTTGTAAATAACTATACAAGTGTGCTGCTTGAAGACGCTCAGGGGAATGTCTGGGTTGGCACAGACGGCGAAGGGTTATCCGTTATCAGCGATAAAGGGATCGTCTCATATTCGATGAAGGATGGATTATCGAGCAACTTCGTTCATTCGTTTCTTCAGGACCGCGAAGGAACAATATGGATCGGGACATTCGGCGGAGGATTGACGCGATACAAGGAAGGGAAATTCAAATCAATTACCTCCAAGCAGGGTTTGTTTGATGATGTGCTCTTTCAAATACTTGAAGACGATTTCGACCGGCTGTGGATGACTTCCAATAAAGGAATTTTCCGTGCCGATAAAAAATATTTAAATGACTGCGCTGACGGGATAATCTCTTCCGTGCCTTGCATCGTATACGGCAAAGAGAGCGGATTGAAAAGCACCGAATGCAACGGCGGCGTTCAGCCTGCAGGGTGGAAGGCCCGCAATGGAAGTCTTTGGTTTCCAACTTCATACGGCCTCGCCACGATTGATCCAAAACAAATGGTGTCGAACAATACTCCCCCATCAGTGATCATCGAAAGCTTCATCAGCGATAACCGGTCCATTCCAATTGAAGATCATCTTGTTGTCCCTTCAAACAATAATCATATCGAGATTCATTTTACCGGCTTGAGTTTTCTCAGTCCGTCAAAGATAAAGTTTAAAGTGAAAATGGAAGGATACGACAAAGAGTGGGAGAATATTGACACGAGACGAACGGCATATTATACCAATTTGCCTTCCGGTACATATACTTTTCACGTGATTGCCGCCAATGGCGACGGTATCTGGAACACGACGGGAGCATCCCTTGCATTTGTCCGTCAGGGATATTTTTATGAAACAAAAATCTTTTATTTCGGCCTTTTCGCCATTATCCTTACCGCTTCCTACGGTATGTACCATATGCGGGTTCGTCATTTACGGAAACGAGAATTTGATTTACAGCGTCTCGTCGATGAAAGGACTTTCGATCTACAAAAAGAACAAGCACGAACAGAAGAATTACTTCACGAAGCTGAACGGCAGCGAACGAATGCGGTAGCAGCCAATGCATTAAAAACTCAATTGATCGATATGGTTGCGCATCATTTGAAAAGCCCGCTTGTTTCGATGAAAGGGTTAACGAACGAACTCGAACAATCAACGACACTGAACAATCTCGGCATGAAATATCTCAAGATGATGCGTTTCGGTGTAGACAGGATGATTAATGTGATTAATGATCTTTTAAATTTATCAATTATCGAAAGCGGCGAGATCGGCTTTCATTTCGAAAAAAACGATTTGTCGGAAATCGCCGGACTCGTGGTCGACAGTTACAAATTTCAAGCACAAAAAAAAGGACAATCGCTAACCTACGTTGCCGATGAACCCGACACCGTTTCCGTTATGGTTGACACTGCGCGGATGCAGGAAGCCATTGAAAATCTTATCAGCAACGCAATCAAATATTCATTCACGGATTCAGTAATCCGCGCCGGGGTATATCGCCATGACGGCGTCGTTCGTTTCTGGATCACCGATTACGGTCCGGGAATTTCTCAAAAAGATCAAGAACGGCTCTTCAAAAAATTCCAAGTGCTTTCCGCCAAACCGACCGGCAATGAAGTCGCAACCGGTCTTGGCCTTGCCATCGTGAAGGAAATTATTGACCGGCATAAAGGAAACATTTACGTAAAAAGCGAATTAGGGCATGGAAGCACATTCATCATCGAACTTCCTGCCGTATAATTTTTTTGACGCGACGAAAATAAAAAAGCACGGCTGAATGCCGTGCTTTTTTATTGATCAAAAGAATCATTCCCTTACATCGTATCTGCTTTTCTCCTGCGAAGGATTGAAAGAACAAATCCCGTTAACACCAACAATGTTCCAATCCATACTAAGCTAATGAATGGTTTGATGCTCGCTTCGACCGTCAATATTTCTTTCGAAGGTGCCGTTGCCCGGTGAACACCATCTAACGAAAGAACGATTGAGGATTGCCCGTCTCCCATGCCGCCAATATTCATTGCAAGCATTTGCACTTTTCCACCAAGCAGTTTTGAATCCACGCTGAAATACTTCGGTGCCGTTCCCCCGAAAAGCACATACGGAATAACTGTTTCTTTTTCATTTCCTGATGTGATTTCAAGAGTGGCGCCAACTTTCATTCCGCCGTTAGGACTCACAGCATCATGCCCACTCATATCGAATGAAGCAAATCGAATTACTGTATTGCCAACCGTAATACTTTCTTCTTTACGAAGAAGGATATTTCCATCGGCATCAAATTTATTTTCTTCCACACCCATTGGCGAAAGATAAATATCTTTTGTTAAGAATGATTCGATATCCGGATTGCGCATTACACCCTGATTTTCCGTAGTAAACATTACCGGCGACAGCAACGCTGTTGTTCCATCTTTTGTTACCGAAATATTGAATGCGGTTTTATTTCCCTCCCTGTGCTCGCTGCCCGTATACGTCACGGTATATCCTAAAACTTCTTGGGGAGTTCCCCGTTCCAACATGACAGATTTTTTTTGATCGTAGTTTCCCGAGATGATGACACCTATGAAAAACACGGCAATGCCTGCATGAGCAAATTTTCCGCCCATCATAACAATGCCGCCGCGATACGTCAGATATATCATTTCAATGTTGATTGAAAGAGCGAAGAGAGCCCCGAAGATAAAAAACATGTGGGTGACGTTAAATGAACTGAACCACGCAATAACGATTGTTCCAATGAAGGAGACGATCAATCCTTTCCATGATTTTTCTTTCAACAATGTTCCATCTTCTTGCTCCCAGCGAGTAAGCAAGCTGTAGCCGATCAATAACGAAACTAAAATCGCCACGGGTAAATTCATTCTATTATAAAATGCCAGATCAACTTGCGTTGCAGAAAAAAGCGGAAGACTCGTTCCGAAGAAAACGATGATTGCACTCGCAAGCAGAACAAATGAACCGATGCTGAGGGCAAACTCCCGCGTCAACCAATGCATCGGTTTTGCAATCGCTTTCAATTCGGCGCGACGAAAAAATAAAAACCCAACACCAAGAATGATCGAGCCAAGAAGAAAAACAAGCAGCAACCCGTACACCATTGTCCCCGGATCGGTAAACGAATGCACCGATGAATCGCCAAGCACTCCGCTGCGTGTTAGGAAAGTTGAATAGATCACCAGCACGAATGAAAGAATCGCAAAAGTAAAATTCGTCCGCACTAAATTTCCCGTTCTGTTCTGAACAAGCATGGTGTGAAGCAGCGCCATTGATATAATCCACGGAATGAGGGAAGAATTTTCTACCGGATCCCACCCCCAATATCCGCCCCATCCGAGCACGCCGTATGCCCAGTATGCGCCAAGCATTAATCCAGCACCAAGAGAAAATCCAGAAAATAATACCCAGGGAAATGCGCTTGTGAGCCACGATTGATATTCTTTTCTCCACAATGCCGCAATCGAAAAACTAAACGGAATCGCCATCGCCGCAAAGCCGATAAATAATACCGGCGGATGAATCACCATCCAAAAATTTTGAAGCAGCGGATTCAATCCTTTCCCGTCCTGTGGAAGCTGACCAGGTGAAAGTTGTCCGGGAAATTGTTCGTAGATCGTTTTAAAAGGAGATTTTGCAACCAATAATACAATGAGAAATGTTTGGATGGCAAGAAAGACCGTTAATACATGTTCTTCGATCCCCCTTTTTTTTGTATACTTCAAAAGAAGCAGGCTAAGGATGGCAGAACAGAGCGCCCAGAAAAGAAAACTTCCTTCCTGTCCGGCATAAAATGTCGATAAAAGAAAATGGAATGGAAGATCTTTGGAGGAATAACTCCATACATATCCGTTTGAAAAATCATGCCTGATAATGTCGCTTAATAATAACGCAGAGGCTAAAAATATTCCCAGGGCGGCAATATACAAACCTATTCGGCCGATCTGTAATTTCTTTTTGTTGCCAAACGCCGCCTGAATATATCCAAGAATGGAGAGCAATCCGGCAAAGAGTGAGAGATATAATGAAAATTTTCCAATCATAAATTGATCCTTTGTTTCTTATTCGTGCAATTGAACTTCAAAAAACGAGCAAAATTTTATACTTTGCACATAATTACTCAACAATCGTACCGAGAAGACACATGAATGACCTAACATCTATCTATTCTTTCCTTCATCAATCAGAAAAGCTGAAATTTGAACTTCGTCATAGTTTTACATCATCTGGAAGGCAGGAAAGTGTTGCCGAACATACATGGCGTATGGCGTTAATGGCAATTTTACTGAATTCTAAACTGGACAAAAAAGTCAATTTTGAGAAATTGATAAAAATGATTGTCATTCATGATATTGTGGAAATTGAAGCAGGAGATATTCCGGTACCGCACATGGTTGGAAATGATGAGCTGAAAAAATTAAAACAGGAAAAAGAATTGAAAGCGATTGAAAATATTCGAACATATTTTGGAGATGAAACCGGTGAAGAAATTTTTTCTTTATGGAATGAGTTTGAAGCTCGCAAAACAGACGAAGCAAAAGTTGCTTTCGCTTTAGATAAATTGGAAGTACAAATTCAACACAACGAGGCGGATATTAAAACGTGGATACCGATTGAGTATCAACTTGTGTATTCTCGAAGACCATTTGTCACCTTCGATTCCTGCCTCACTGCATTGTGTGGTATCATTGAACGTGAAGCAGAAGAAAAAATGAAATTCGCAGGAATGGATATTGCTGCCATCGCGCAAAAAGAACAATAATTCCGTAATAATTTCGTCATTGACAGCGGTGCAAAACTTCTCTACTTTCGTACAGAATAAGGACAATAAAACACTGCTTGTCTTCATTCACCACAAAAAATAGCGCTTCACACATTTTTAATGACAGATACATGCCTATAAAAATATCACTGGCGGATCACAGCCAATACTTCAAAGGACTATTGCTTCTCATTCGTAAAGATCACATCGTCCGCGACCAGGAAAAACAATTAATGCTGCACATCGGAAAGATCATGGGATTTGAAAAAGAATTCTGTGAAAATTCTGTCAATGAAATTTTGGAGAATGATTACATCGTCGACGAACATCCGCAATTCTCCAATCGGGAAATTGCACAATGCTTCATCAAAGACGGCCTTCATCTTGCAATGATTGACGATCATCTTGATGACGCTGAATTAGAATGGCTTTCCACAACTGCCGAACAGCATCATATAAGTAAAAAGTGGTTTAATGCTGAACTTGAGTCAAGACAAAACCTGCCTGATGTTTCTGAAATAACTTTAGAAGCAGAACAGTTTCAGATATAAAGACCTTTCCTTAGTTATTGTCTATACTTTTTCTAACTAGACCATAAAAAGCCTATTTACTCCCAGTTTTAGTTTCCTGAAAATAAGACTCCGATTTTAATCGATTCGCATGGATGAAAACCGTTCGGTTTGAAACCCGCAATTTTTGTCCGTTTTTGACAAAATCCCATAAGTCCCTAATTGGCAATGTATTTGCACTACAAATGGGCAGAATCTCACGACTAATAAGATAATAAGGTATGAATATGTCAACGAACGATAAAACATCACAACGAAAAAAAGTAACGATTGATGGCAATGAAGCTGCCGCATTCGTTGCTCATAAAACAAACGAAGTCATTGCCATTTATCCGATCACACCGTCATCCAATATGGGCGAATGGTGCGATCAATGGTCTTCTGAAGGAAAGAAAAATATTTGGGGAACAATTCCGGTTGTTGCTGAAATGCAAAGTGAAGGAGGCGCATCGGGCGCAGTGCATGGCGCGCTGCAAACCGGTTCACTCACCACAACGTTCACTGCATCGCAAGGTTTGCTGCTGATGATTCCGAACATGTTCAAGATCGCCGGCGAATTAACATCAACAGTGTTTCATGTTTCTGCTCGTTCCATCGCAGCGCAGGGTCTTTCAATCTTTGGCGATCACAGCGATGTGATGGCTGCTCGTTCTACAGGCTGGGCAATGTTGTGCTCGCACAATGTTCAAGAAGTAATGGACTTCGCATTGATTTCACAAGCAGCAACACTTGAATCGCGCGTACCATTTTTGCATTTCTTTGATGGATTCCGCACGTCACACGAAGTGATGAAGATTGAAGAATTGGCAATCGATGACATTAAAGCGATGATGAACGATGAATTAATTCACGCTCATCGCAAACGTGCTCTTACTCCGGATAATCCGGTGATGCGTGGAACCGCACAAAATCCTGACGTGTATTTTCAGGCGCGCGAAACAGTAAATCCCTATTATGAAAAAACACCGGCGATCGTACAAAAAGCGATGGATCAATTTGCAAAGATCGTTGGACGGCAATATCACTTGTATGATTATTTCGGCGCACCGGATGCAGAGCGCATTATCGTGATCATGGGTTCAGGATCCGAAGCTGCACATGAAACCGTTGAAGAGTTATTGGCAAAGGGTGAAAAGATCGGCGTCGTAAAAGTTCGATTGTATCGCCCCTTCTCCATCAAACATTTTATTTCTGCATTTCCGAAAACAACAAAATCGATTGCAGTGCTCGACAGAACAAAAGAACCCGGTGCATCCGGCGAGCCAATGTATCTTGATGTCGTCAATGCCATTCATGAACAATTCAACGCCGGCGAACTTCCGTTCGTACAATATCCAAAAATTATCGGAGGACGATACGGGTTGTCCTCAAAAGAATTTACACCGTCGATGGTAAAAGCGGTCTTCGATGAACTCGGAAAATCAAAACCGAAGACGCATTTCACTGTCGGCATCACTGACGATGTTTCCAATACAAGTTTGGCCGTCGATCCGGCATTCACAACAGAGAAAAAAGATGTTGTCCGTGCATTGTTCTACGGACTCGGCGCAGATGGAACGGTCGGCGCAAATAAAAATTCGATCAAGATCATCGGCGAAGAGACTGATTTCTACGGACAAGGATATTTTGTGTATGATTCAAAAAAATCCGGATCAACCACAACATCACACTTGCGTTTCGGCCCCCGTCCGATCCATTCAACGTATTTAATTTCACAGGCAAACTTCATCGCGTGCCATCAATGGCAATTCCTCGAAAAGTTCGACATGCTCACACCGCTTGTTGACGGTGGAACATTCTTGATCAACTCCCCGATTGGAAAAGATCGAGTGTGGGACAATCTTCCATTGAAAGTACAACAAGACATCATCAAGAAAAAAGCGCAGTTGTATGTGATCGATGGAAGCGCCGTTGCACAAAAAACCGGTATGGGCGGCAGAGTCAATACGATCATGCAGACATGCTTTTTTGCAATCTCCGGCGTTCTTCCGAAAGAACAAGCGATCGAAGCAATCAAGAAATCGATCAAGAAAACATACGGCAAAAAAGGCGAAGACATTGTGAAGATGAACTTCAATGCCGTCGATGCAACAATTGAAAATCTATTCAAGATCGATTACCCAAATGAATTAACGAGCAAGTTCGAACTGCCTCCGGTTGTTCCGAACTATGCGCCGGCATTCATCAAAGAAGTGACGGGTGCGATGATTGCAGGATACGGTGATTCGATTCCTGTCAGCAAGCTACCCGTAGACGGAACGTATCCGACCGGAACAACGATGTGGGAAAAACGAAATATCGCTTCCGAAATTCCGGCGTGGGATGCCGAGTGGTGTATTCAATGCGGCAAATGTGCTCTTGTCTGTCCGCATGCGACGATTCGCATTAAAGTATATGACAACGCACTCACCGGCAAAGCTCCCGAAACATTCAAACACATGCTGTACAAAGGCAACGACTACAAAGGTCAAGCATACACAATTCAAGTTGCACCGGAAGATTGCACCGGCTGCGGAATCTGTGTTGAAGTCTGCCCGGCAAAAAATAAGCGCGAAACAAAATACAAAGCACTCAACATGGTTCCGCAGGCGCCGCTTCGCGAAAAGGAACGCGCTAACTGGGATTACTTCCTCACCATCCCTGAAGTTGACCGCCGCACAGTTGATGTAAAAACAATTAAAGGGTCACAATTCTTGCAGCCGCTATTTGAATTCTCCGGTGCTTGCTCTGGATGCGGTGAAACACCGTATGTGAAACTTGTCAGCCAATTATTCGGTGACAGGACAGTGGTTGCCAATGCAACAGGCTGTTCATCAATCTATGGAGGCAATCTGCCAACGACACCGTGGACGAAAGATGCAAACGGACGCGGTCCAGCATGGTCGAACTCCTTATTCGAAGACAATGCCGAATTCGGTTTTGGTTTCCGTCTTTCGATTGATAAACAAAAAGAACAAGCGAACGAACTGCTTATCCATCTTATTCCACAGCTCGGCGAAGAATTCGTGAACGAAATTCTTTCAGCGCATCAAAACAACGAACAGGAAATTTACGAACAGCGTGAGCGCGTGAAAAAATTGAAGGAGCAATTGAAAGGTGCATCAACATCTGAAGCTCGTCATCTTCTTGAACTTGCCGATGCGTTAGTCAAACGAAGCGTG
>JBBINR010000007.1:0-107002 GCA_037443785.1 Ignavibacteriales bacterium
GTAATGGAAAATTCGACTTGTTATGATCAAACGTTGCCGGCTGCCATGCTGTTGTTGTATGACATGTCAGACAATTGTGATCGAAATTTCCTGTGACATGGTTCGGATTCGTTGTCTTTGTAAAATCTGTTTGATGACAAGAATAACAATCTGTCGGCGTGCCGGCAAATTTTCCGTTCACATGACAGGATGCACACTGCACAGTTTTATGAATGCCAACTAATGGGAAAGTCGTTTTATTGTGATCAAACGTCGACGGTTGCCATGCGATCACTGTATGGCACGTAATACAGTTGTGATCGAAATTACCCGTAACATGGTTTGGATTCGTTGTCTTTGTAAAATCTGTTTGATGACAAGTATAACAATCTGTCGGCGTGCCGGTAAATTTTCCATTTGCGTGACATGATGCGCACTGTGTGGTTCTATGAGCACCAGCCAATTGGAAATTCGTTTTGTTATGATCAAAGATTGACGGTTTCCATGTCATCACCGTATGACATGTTAAACAGTCATGTGAAAATTGTGATTGCGCATGATTCGGATTTGTTGTTTTTGCAAATTCCACTTGATGGCATGAAAAACAATCCATCGGCGTCCCGGTAAACACTCCATTCGCATGGCATGTTACACACTGTACTGTTTGGTGGGCGCCAACCAGAGGAAAATTCGTTTTATTGTGATCAAATTTCGCAGGTTTATATGAAACCATGGTATGGCACGTCAAACAATCATGCGAGAAATGTGATTGAACATGATTCGGATTTGTCGTTTTGCTAAAACTCGTTTGATGACAAGTAAAACAATCTGTCGCTGTCCCCGCAAAACGCCCGCCGGCATGACATGATGCACATTCGACAACGGCATGTGCACCAACAAGTGCAAAGCTTGTTTTATTATGATCAAACGTAGACGGCTGCCAACTATTGATTGTGTGGCAGTTCAAACAATCATGAGGAAAACCGGCCGCTTGATGATTTGGAGATCTCACTTGAACAAATGTTTTTTGGTGACAGCTGAAACAATCCATTGATAATCCGGCAAAACGGTTATTGGTATGGCATGATGCACACTCAACGGAAGTATGAGCACCGGTTAACTGAAAATTTGTTTTTGAATGTTGAAACGTCGATGGCTTCCAACTGGCCGTGGTATGACATGTCAAACAATCATGCGAAAATTTTCCGGCTTGATGATTTGGAAACACTGTTCGTACAAAATCTTTTTGATGGCAGGAAAAACAATTATTCTCTGTTCCTATAAATCGATTATTCACGTGGCATTGAACACACTGAACTGCATTATGAGACCCTTGTAATGCAAAACCGGTTTTACCATGATTGAACTTCATCGGCTTCGCAAGGTTTTTCCACGAATCCGTTGTGTGGCAATCGGTACATGCTATTTTAAGCGGGCCGTGAGGAGATTTTTGCCCGAACGCGGTGTGGAGTCCGATAAAAAAGAGCAGACAAAAAAATATCGAATGTCTTATGACTTGCAGTGGCAATTTGTACATGCTGTACCCGATGGTTTGTAGATAATGATTGTTTATTATTTACAATCCCCTGGTGATAACAATTTTCACGAGCATTATGTGCAATGCGATCCCCCGTTAACGTAAAAAAAACAACTGATTCACACCATAAACGATACACAGGCAAAAGCCTTGCGGCATCCTTTTTATTTCATCGAAATTTTCGAAAGGTAATTTTTTGCCATTTTTGCTTCGTCGCTTGAAGGCATAACGGCAATTAATTTCTTCCATGTTTTTTCTGCTTCTTCAGCTTTTCCCATCGCGGAAAGAATAACCCCTTTATTGTATAATGCCTGCGGACGCTTTGGAGAAAATGAAAGAATTTTTTCTGTTGTTATTAATGCTTTGTCATACTGCCGTTCAGTGAAATAACACATAGTCATATCGAATAATAATGAATCATCCTTCGGCGTCAATGCCAGCGCTTCTTCAAAATATTTTATCGCCTCTTTGGGCTGATGGCCGTCCATAAGCAGTTGACCAAGTGCTTTCCGATGACTGACATTATTCGGATTTTTTTCAACCGAATGTTTCAGTTGATCTACGTGTTCGCTGTACGACGGCGTGACATTATTTTTTGAGGGCTGAACAGTCGGTTGAAACGCACCATTCGATCCTATCTCAGAAACATCAGTTTCCACCATTGTTTTTTGATTTCGGAAGATAATAAAATAGATCGCACTGAAAACAATCAAACCGATAAAAATGAATGATATGGATTGTTGTTTCTTCATATTAAAAAATCCATCGATATCCAAAAGCTATCGCCACACTGACGTGAACGATAAGGATTACAAACATGATGATGCTGAATGGCAAATGGATCACATGCCAGTAATAAAAAATCATTTTCAATTGTTCTAGAAAACGAATGCGGCGAAGCAACTTGATGCGTTCCACTGCCAGATGTTGTATTTTCCCGACCATGCGGGCGCTAACGGCTTTTCCTTGAAGGTGATGAATAACTCTCTGAACCTTGGATCGGCGTGTAATATCACTCATTGCGAGAAATGCAAGAAATGATGAAACTGAAGATAATCGAATTTGTCGTGGTGTCGCCAAAACATCCAGCCGTTGAATATCTTGTATTGTGAGGCCGTACTTTTCTGTTAACTCGTTGTACATGCGGGAACTTTCTTCTTCTAATTCTTTGATACTTAATTCGTTCCCCTGAATCCCTCTCGGGATTTGAACATATAAATATCTCCCCACAATGCCGCTTCCCACCACCGCTGCCATGCTCCAAAAGCTTACCGCTACGATTCCGCCAAATTTAAATGTTGTATGATACAGCACGAGCAGCGGTCCAGTGAGACACAAAAAGATATGGAACTCAAGAAAATATCTGATACTGCCAATATGTGACAAAGTCCGGATCCGTTTGCGCGAAGAGTACATCACAACGCCCACAATAATCATCGCAGAACCAACTATGCCGTAGCCATGACTTTCCAATCCACTCGGTTTTAATTCATCATATCGTTCTTGAAAGGGACGTTCTTCGATCGGTGTTGTGTAATAATCCCAGTTCTTTAATCCAATAACAGCCGCCGTTAACAAGCCCGCAAACAATAAAAATGCTACAAAAAAACGGTGAACGATTTGATTCATCGGTCCCTTCCATCACAAAAAAATTCTTTATCTCATGACCGAGCTTTTTTTGCAATTCCATCATACGATTGAATGAACTGAAAAATATCCACGATGAAAGTTTGAAACCCGACAACAGCAATAAAATTTGTTCCAGATTCTCATGGCAAATGAACACCGTAGTAAACCTATTTCCATTCTGCAACCATCATGCCATTGAATAAATGCGGAAATATGTGATTTTAGTTGAAGTTCATACAAAACGATCTGCAAATTTTGCATAGAGGGTGCAAAGGTTGCAGAATAAAATATCATTGAAAATTTTTTGAGATGAGACGAAAGATGCGTTCGCGGAAGGAATTCCAAACATCAATTTAGTATAACGAAAAACCCCCGATCACTTGATCAGGGGTTTTTCATTACGTCAATTCATTAACCGTATGATTCGTATGTGATTTGCTCTTTTGTCATTCCAAGTTCTTTCAAACTCGCCAAAGCACTTTCCAGGAATCGCGGCTGAGGTTGAACACCTTTTTCTCGCGCTAAATTTCTATCATGAACCGATATTGCAGGGCCGCAAAGATATATTTGCGCACTGCTCGTATCAGGAATTAATTCACGTAAAAGCTCCGTTGATATTCTTCCTTTGCGAATTGATGGCGTGTATTGAAATGTGTCGCATTCTCTTGTTAATGAATGAATAACACGAAGGCGGTCTGGATAATTCTTTTCAAGACTATTCAGTGTATCACGGAAGATAACATCGTCCCACTTTTTATTGGCGTAGATAAATGTATGCCGCAGCTTCGGATAATTCACCAGTGAATATTTCAGCATGGCATAATTGGGAACGCTTCCCGAACCTGCACACACATGCACAAGATGATCGGTTTGTGATTCAATATCATCCGGGAGAATGTACGGACCCGTAAATCCGGTCACCACAAGACGCATTCCGCGCGATGTTCGTTTCACTAAAATCGGTGACAGCAACGGCGGATATTTTGTTACTCCGGATGTATAACGTTCTTCTTTCACGGTAATTGCCAAATATTTTTCATGCGGCGATGAACTCATGGAATACGCGCGCGGTGGTTCTTTCTTGCCCTTGAGGTCTTCAAGAAATGAGGTAAAGCGTTCAAGCGCTTCAAACTGATGAGGATCGATGGTAAGAAAATGTCCGGGCTTATAATCAAGCCGATCGTTTCCGGTAAACAACACAAGTGTCGTCGTATCATGTGCTTCTACAATGGTATCGGCGACCATAACTTCCAATTCTTTTATTCGTTTTCGCTCTTGCGGTTCCTTATTCATAACGTACCTTTCATCGGATATAGTGATGCTTTTGCAGCCAATGCGTTAATGCTAAAGGCCAGCCTGATTCAGTATTTTTCCCAGTTGCAAACCCGTACCCATGTCCGCCGGATTCATAGATATGCATTTCTACTGGAATGGAATGTTTGTTCAATGCTTCGAAATACTGCAATGAATTTTTTGTCGATACTGCTTTATCATCAGCAGAAAGAGCAATAAAAGCCGGCGGAGTTTTTTCAGTCACCTGCTTCTCAGCGGAAAAATGACTTACGTCATATGAAGAAGGATGTTCTCCCAATAAATTCTTTCGCGATCCTTCGTGCGTAATTTTCTGATCCATCGAAATAACGGGATATAGTAAAATCGAAAAATCAGGACGTGGACTCGTTCCATCTCCATCACAGACGGAATTATCAAATAATGTTGATGCCGTTGCAGCAAGATGTCCGCCGGCAGAAAATCCCATGACACCGACTTTCATCGGATCAATATTCCATCGTACACTGTTATGCCGTGTAATTCTTATTGCCTCTTGAACATCCTGCAACGGACCAATGCGCTTATCTTTCATAATTGCATCGGACGGAAGTCGATATTTCAATACGATGCCGGCAATTCCAAGTGTGCTCACCCACTTCGCTATGTCATGCCCTTCATGATCAATTGCCAGTACACCGTATCCTCCTCCGGGGCAGATAACAATTGCCGTACCGCTTGCTTTCTCTTTCGGCGGAAGATAGACAAACAACTGCGGATCGGAAACATTTTGAATGAGCCGAATTCCTGTTTCCGTGAAGATTGTATCTTCACTATATGTTGGATGGACAATTGCATTAGGGGCACCGTGTTCCCACACGCGCTGCACAAAAGTTTGACCAGATACAAACGAAATGAAATAAATTGAAATGAAAAATATTTTTCGCATCATTGAGATTTAAAATATCCAAAGAACTATTTATTCATCTGCCGATAATATGCAATGAGGTCTGTCCCCACCGGTGAACCTCCGGCTTGCCGCACCAATGTTGTTATTTGCCCGCGATGATATGTTGAATGATTCACGAGATGATGCAACGACTGCCACACTTTCTGCGAAACTTGCTCTCCTTTTAAGTTAAAAAAAATCAGTGTTCGGGAAAGGTCTTCTTCTTTTACCGTTTCGACATATCTTTCTAATCCGTTTTCAACATCTTTCCACTTTGTTTTTAGTGAAAGATACGAAGGGTAATTTTCTTTATTCATAAACACACCGCGATCAGCTCCATTTAATCGCTGCAGCCAAATATCCTCCGCTCCAATAAGATGCAGAAGTGTCCCGTGAATCGTCCCAAAGCTGCTCTTTGTATCTTCAAACAATTTTTCTTCCGGCAAACTTTCTATGGCCTGCAACGTTTTAGCGTTAGCCCATCGATTAAATTCAAATAATATTTTAAAATCATTCACATTCATCGTTAATTTTCCCTTCCTTTTTCTATTTTTGAATTTCTGCAAGACGTAATTTGAACCAAAAATCGAGCTGGACATTTTTATTTTCCGGCTTAAAATCAGCATGACTCCTTCCTCTTCTTTCCCCTCCCCGTTCACCGCTTTCATTTACTCCCATCCCAGGTCTTGCTTCTTCATCCTGCGATCGATCAAATTCCGTTTTCATTCCTTCTTTGTTCGGACGTTCCATCTTACCTGATTCGAGTGTAACTCCAATTTCGTTGCTCATTACATTCCATTGAAATGGATTTTCTGAATTTTCTTTTAAAGGAAATTTAAATTCGAAGATCAAACTTTCCGGCGTGCGTGACGTTGCAAATTGCATTCCTTTCAACTGTGCAACGGGAATTTGCAACGGCTTTTTCTTATCCTTCGTGATAATTTCAACTTCATTAATGTCATTCGGCATTCTCTCAAAATCATCTTCTTGCATTTCACCCGATCGAAATGGTTTTCCCGGAATACGGAACCCGTATTCCTTTTCATTGTCGCCGGTTGGATCGAGCCAGACTGTAAGCCCTGCTGCACGAATATTCCGTATTTGCTGATGATCAAGTACCTTTATGAACAAATAAAAATTATCCGCATCATTTCGAACGCCAAGGCTGAGATTTTGCTCGTTCAGATAAAATGTGCGATCATTCCAATCTTTTTCGTTACCGTCGATCGTGATCGAATTATTTTCTCGAAGGGAGCGGACAAGAATCACCGTTGAACAACCGCTAAAAAGCAACACACTAATAACGATACTGCTCAAATACTTTTTCACTGAATTTCCTCTATGATATGCTTTGTGGTCAGACAAAAACAGAAAGAAGGTTGAATATATTTCACAGATTCTCTTTGAGTTTCGCCAAAAACTTCAATGCTTCCAGCGGTGTCATTGCATTGATATCAATTTTCTTGATGGCATCCCGAACTTCGTCATCTTTCATTTCAAACATTGTTATTTGCGGCAGAGCGTCAGGTGTTTTGATATGTCTGACACCCTGAATCTGTTTGACATCTTTTTCTTCACCGCCATGCGGGTTCAATTCTGTTGCTTCTAGATTTTCCAAAATCCTTTTTGCACGGTCGGTCATATCAACCGGCAAGCCCGCCATCATCGCAACTTGAATTCCGTACGAATGATCTGCCGTTCCCGGTGTAACAGTGTGCAGAAAGACAACTTTATCGCCGTATTCTTTCACATCCACTTTATAATTTTTTATCCGTGAATACAGCGACGCAAGTTCATTCAATTCATGATAATGTGTTGCAAACAACGTACGGGCGCCGATTTTTTCGTGAAGATATTCCGTCAACGCCCATGCAATGGAAATTCCGTCGAACGTGCTTGTGCCGCGGCCGACTTCATCAAGCAGAATTAAACTTTTTTTCGTCGTGCGATTCACAATATTTGCCGCTTCATGCATTTCAACAAGAAACGTGCTCTCGCCGCTCGTAATATTGTCGCTTGCACCAACGCGCGTAAAAATATTGTCCACCATTCCAACGACAGTGCGTTTTGCAGGAACAAAACTTCCGATGTGCGCGAGAAGGACAATCAATCCGACTTGACGCAGATACGACGATTTACCACTCATATTCGGACCGGTGATGATGAGAATTTGCTGCCCACTGGTATTCAAATGAACCGAATTCGGAATATAACTTTCGCCGATCGGCAAAAGCTGTTCAATGACGGGGTGCCGTCCTTCATCGATAACAAGTTCATCGCTCTCAACTATTTCCGGAAGCGAATACGAATTCTCCTCCGCAATCTGTGCTAACGAAACAAGGCAGTCCAGCGTTGCGATCTGAAAAGAGTTTGATTGAATCGTTCCGGCAAACTGCGATGCATACAAACGAAGCTCATTGAAAAGCCGTGTTTCGATGGCAAGAATTTTTTCGTCGGCGTTCAAAACTTTATCTTCATACTCTTTCAATTCCGGTGTGATGAAACGTTCTGCATTCGTCATCGTCTGTTTACGAATATAATCCATCGGAATTTTATCTTTGTGTGTGTGAGTGATCTCTATATAATAGCCGAACACATTGTTGAAGCCGATCTTCAACGACGAAATGCCGGTCCGCTCGCGTTCTTTCTTTTGAAGATTCGCAATCCAATCTTTTGCAGAAAAAGAAAGCGAACGCAATTCATCAAGCTCTTGATTAAATCCTTCACGAATGATTCCACCTTCTTCGAATTTTATCGGAGGATCATCGGCGATTGCACGTGAAATCGCACCAGTGAGTTCATCAAGCAGTTGAAGGTTTGTATTAATCGAGCCGAGAGTCTTATCACTTTTCGCTTCACTCAGGATCGTTTTCAATTTGGGAATGCTTTGCAAAATTCTTTTCAATGCAAGCATCTCCCGCGGATTCGCACGACCAGTTGCGATGCGCGCAATCAAGCGTTCCATATCGCCGATTTCGGAAAGTTCGGTTTGCAGAGTTGTACGTAACGAAGAATTCTCTTTCAACACACCGACACCATTCAATCGCCAATAAATTTGGTCCAACTTTTTTAACGGATTGCTCACCCATTTCTTTAGTAATCGTCCGCCCATCGGTGTGCTTGTTTTATCGAGCACCGAAAATAATGTTCCATCCGGCGAGCCGCCGAGCGACGAAGTGATCTCAAGATTTCGTTTCGTTGCAGGATCGAGCACAATTGTTTCATCAATCGCATACGGAACGATCTTTTGAATGTGTGCGAGGTTTGCTTTCTGTGTTTCGTTCAGATAATGCATTGCCGCACCGGCCGCAATAATGCCGATGCTCATTGAATCGATGCCAAAACCTTTTAACGACTGCGTTTTAAAATGCTGAATGAGTTTTTCATAGCCATAATCATATTGGAACAACCAATCATCTTGCGATGTATAAATTCCTTTGTGATGCCGCTTCAATAATTCCTGCAATGAATCCTTATCCCTCTTTTGCACGAGCAGTTCTGCCGGAGCAATAGACGAAAGCATTTCGGGAAATTGGTGGAATGGGAATTCGGAGACGAAAAATTCTCCGGTAGAAATATCGACGAATGAAAACCCAACCGGATCGTTCGCGGCGGCAATTGCGCTCGGAAGCGCAACACAGGCAAGGTAATTATTTTGTTTCTGATCAAGCACTTTATCTGAGAACGAAACACCCGGCGTTACGACTTCAATCACATCGCGCTTCACAATTCCCTTCGCAAATTTTGGATCTTCCAACTGCTCGCACACTGCAACGCGCAATCCCGCTTTCAATAACTTCGGCAGATATGTCTCAAGGGCATGATGCGGAAATCCCGCAAGCGGAGTTTCCCCGGCGTTCGCTCCATTATTGCGGCGTGTTAATGTAATACCGAGAATTTTCGCCGTTGTTTTCGCATCGTCATCGAATGTTTCGTAAAAATCTCCCATGCGAAAAAGCAAAATTGTATCGGGATATTTCGCCTTCACCGAGGAATATTGTTTCATTAAGGGAGTGGACATCAGTAAAATTGATTGATTTGAATATTTTTAGACTGCTTGATTGGGTTCAAGGTATCAAAAAAACGAGGGCGAAACAAGGTGGGAACCTGTCCAAACACTGAGCATAGTTTAGAATGAAGAATTCCAAAAACAATGCCCGGGAAGACAGTATTTTATACGACACCGGCACAATACATTAATGCAATACCCTGATAAAATATTTTGATGGAGAAATCGAGACCTCATACTCCACAGTATGAGTAACCTCAGGAATAAAATCCTCGTTCATGGCTCCGATTTTTGTTCCGATAAAATGAAGATAGAGAGTAGTATCTGATTTTTGGCGATAAAGGATAAATCTACCCAGAGAAGTTTTGGGTTCAAACCCAAGATCTTTAAGAATCAATGGTTTGTTTTCCTTCAAGAAACTTTTCTCTCCTCCTTCTTCTTGAACAGGAAGAATATAATATTGCTGTGCTTTATCTGAAATAGTTGCTAGTGTAAACATAACATCGTCGCGGTATTGAGAAAGGGCGTTTTCTCTTTTCATTTCAGAAAAGACGAAAGACGAAACCGATGTGAAAGTAATGATCAACGCAGGCATAAGAACCACCCACGCAACACTAATGCCATATCCAATCCGAAGGGGTAGCGAGCTTTGCAATCCTACTGCATTGCTCTCCTTTTTTTTCTTCCATAAAAAGATAAATGCCGTCGGCCCCGCAACAAATGAAAGGATAAGAGAAATATACGTCGTCAGAAGATCTCCCATTTCCAGGACTGGGAGCGGATCACCACTAAATTTTGCAATTCCTTGTTGTACAGTAACTTTACCGGCGATCGCCGGCGACACAAGGTATGATGCTATTGATCCAAACCTGTCTGAAATAAACTGGAACTGATTGATGAAAAATCTGAATGCCACAACGATAAGCAACAGCACTACCGAACCGATGAAGAATATTTCACCATTCGAAAACCGTTTTTTAATTATTTCTTTCATACAGTGCTCCATGTTTTGAAATCGTTGCGGTATATTGAAGTTTTCCGCAATATCCGCCAATATTGACAAAATCATCCTTCAATCCGTAAGCAACAGTATCGATACTGACCAGCCGTACAAGAGAATCACCTTGATAAAAGACAAATGTTCTTATCTGGGCACTGGAAGGACGGGGTTTCATTTCTCCGTTGAAGACGGAACCGTTGTTCATATTTTTAAATGATTCAACAATGGAGTGTCTGTTCTCTTTCGATTGAGAATAATAATTATATAGAACAGGAATTGCCCGGTCATGCAGTTCTGATGAAATAATACTTGAACTTCCAATATAGGTTCGGATGACGGATAACAATCCTCGTTGATATGATGTCATACGGTACATATTCACGGTATATGCAGTAAACGCCAATATGAAAATAATGAACAGACTGCCAACAAGTACATTCTCTTTTAACGAAAATGTTTTTTTAATAACCACAAAAAAAAGAAAAAGAAGATAGAGTGTTCCACCCATTGCACCAAAGATGACCGACCGCCACAGGTCAGTCTGCTCATATCCGAAAATGAACGGAACACCGACAAACAAACATCCTGCGATAAACCACCAAAAAATTTTCATCTATTCTCCAATTCAAAATATAAACATACCATTCTACTTTTTAATCACGACGAGTAAAGCCGGACGGAGTTTCCCGCACCGCATTGATTGTTTGACGATATTGAGACGCCATGCTTTTTTCCTGATAGCTTCCAACGGAATACATAAATAATGTTATTACGACAAGAGCACAAAGTGAATAGATTGCTGATGGCACAGAAACTGTCAATTTTCGGTTCATCAAAGGTTCATTTTTCTTAACCAGTCCAAGGACAGAAAATTTTTGGTCGAGACTTTCCGGGACAGGAAGGTAACTCAGTTTCTTAACGCTATCATGTATCGATTTTACCTGAACAAAAAAATTTCTGCACTCATCACATTCCCCCAAATGCAAAAAAAGCGGTTGAAGGAAATTTTGCGAAAGCTCATTGTCTAAAAACTGACTGATATATTCTTTACTTGTTTGGCAGTTCATAATAATTTCTCCTTTCAAAGCTTTTCTTTATGGATTCCCGATAGAAACATTCGGAAATAACAACTACATAAACGGTGCAAGCATTTCATTCAATGCCGCACGCGATTTAAATAATTTCGATTTTACTGCACTCACGGTCGACTCAGTTGCTTGAGCGATTTCTTCGTACGATAATCCTTCGATTTCGCGGAGCATATATGCTTCACGGTATGCCGGTTTTAACCGCAGAATTGACTGCTGAATTTTTTCTTTCATCTCGGAATGGATTGCCGTGTGAAGCGGTGAATCACTGTCAAAAGCAGATTCATCTTCATCAAATCTTTCCATTGGAATAATTTTCTTTCTCCTCACGATCATCAACACTTCGTTTCGCGCCACCGAAAACAGCCATGATTTAAATACCATTCCATTGTGCAGCATTTGG
This sequence comes from Ignavibacteriales bacterium, assembly GCA_037443785.1. Classification (GTDB taxonomy): domain Bacteria; phylum Bacteroidota; class Ignavibacteria; order UBA10030; family UBA8401; genus JAQUOA01. Next base: position 11,864 of record JBBINR010000007.1, read on the forward strand.
ATCTTTGTCATCATTTTCAAAAATGTTTCCTGAGTTGCGTCTTTCGACAATTCCGTATCTTCAAGCATTCTCAAACAAAAGGAAAAGATTGCATTTTTATAACGGGAATACAGTGCAGATCCCGCTTTGAGATTGCCATTCCGAAATTGCGCAACTAATTCATCGTCTGAAAGCGGGATTGTATTCATCATTTTCGATAGAGTTGTCTATTCTCCGACTAAGATGCACAAGATCGAAGAAAGTTGCCAACTCCCGTCATTGCTTTCTCTTTCCATTCTCTCTATATTGCTACCACTTTCGTTAACCATCACCCCAATAATTTTTGGAGACCTGCTATGAAACGCATTGGTGTTATTGTCTTAATGCTTTTGTTTGCTCTTTCGGCAAATGCACAATTGAAAAAACGTGTTGCTGTTTCGCGATTCGAAAACCGTTCCGGTACCGGATACAATCATCTCGGTGAAGGTGTTGCCGATATGCTTGTTACTGCTTTGGTGAAATCAAAGAAGTTCTCCGTTTTGGAACGACAGGAACTTGAAAAAGTTCTTGAGGAGCAAAAACTTGGCGAGAGCGGACTTGTAACACCGGAAACTGCCCCGAAACTTGGTAAATTGCTCGGCGTGGAGTTGCTTGTTATCGGTTCGGTCTCGGAATTTGGCACGAAGGAAAACAAAGTATCCGGCGGACTCTCATCATTCATTAGCGGCGGAATAAAAACAAAAACTTCACGCGCAGTTGTCGATATTCGTTTGGTTAATACAGTCACCGGTGAAATTGTTGCCGCTGAAAAAGAAGAAGGCGAAGAGTCATCAACCGGCATCGCGGTTGATTACGAAGGAATTGATTTCAACAATATGGACAGCTGGGATGATACCGATATCGGCAAAGCATGCCGCAAAGCAGTTGATGGCGTTGTTGAATTGATCGTGAAGAACATGGCAAGCATTCCGTGGAGCGGAAAAATTTTAAAGATCAACAGCGATGGAACATTGCTGATGAAGCCCGGCTCCGAAGGGAATGTTAAACCTGGGATGGAATTCGATATTTTCCGCGTTGGCGAACCGATTAAAGATCCCGATACCGGACTTGATCTGGGAGCCGAAGAAACAAAAGTCGGCCATATTAAAGTGATTGAAGATGCTCTGAAAGGAAAAGCGGCAAAAGCGAAAATTGTTGAGGGAAAAGACATTCAGGCAACCGATGTGCTTCACGAAGTAAAATAATACAATTGTATATCGACAAAACAAAAAACGGATGATCACTCATCCGTTTTTTGTTTTAAAATTACAAAATAAATTTCGTCGATTGCTCGTTGATAATAAGCGTCGTTCTCTCTATCTTGACTAACAATTTTCCCGGGCACCCATGGCAACAGACATCATTCTCCAAACGTTTACACTCGGTAAGCAGTATAAAAATCGATGGGCGGCAAACGATATTAATCTGGAAGTGCATCGTGGCGACGTATTCGGGTTTCTCGGACCGAACGGTGCGGGGAAAAGCACGACGATTAGGATGATTCTTTCGTTGATCAAACCTACCACAGGATCAGTAGCAATTTTCGGACATGATCTTTTCGATGAACGTGAAAAAGCGCTGCAGAATGTTGCAGGAATTGTGGAGAAGCCGGATTTCTATTTATATCTCTCCGCGTTCAGAAATATGCAGATTGCCGGATCGCTGACACTTGGATCGGCGCCCACCGATAAAAAAATTATGGATACGCTTGCAATGGTGGGGCTTGCCGACCGCGCAAAAGATAAAGTGAAAACTTTTTCGCACGGAATGAAGCAGCGTCTTGGCATCGCTCAATCGTTATTATGCGACCCGCAATTGATTATGCTCGATGAACCGACGAATGGCCTCGATCCGCAAGGGATGAAAGAGGTGCGCGAGTTGATTACACTCCTTTCAAAAGAAAAAGGCATCACCGTTTTTCTTTCATCCCATTTATTAAACGAAGTGGAACAAGTAGCAACGCGCATGGCAATTATCAACAAAGGAAAAATGATCGTGCAAGGAAGCGTGGATGAACTGCTTCGCGCGAATGCAAACAAAATATTATTCAATGTCGAACCGCGGAAAAAAGCTCTCACCATCCTTTCGTCTTTAAAATATATCACCGAATCGGTAATAACTAATGAGGGAATCACCGTAAAAATCGATGCAAAAAGAATTCCTGCTGCCGCAGCCAAACTCGTTGAACAGCGCTGTAAGATTTTTTCCATTGAACCAAAACACTCTCTTGAAGAATATTTCTTAAACGTTACAGAAAAAAGTGAATAAGCAATTTTCAAAGATTATTACGCTGGCATATATGTGCTTGCACCTAACAGCAGCTCAGGACACCGTTCAATATCAATTACCGCAGGTCGTGGTTTCTTCTTCAAAGTTTTCCCTCTCGCCAATTGAAATGAATCGATCGGTGACAGTCATTGATTCTGCTTCAATAAATAATGCGGCTCCGCTTTCCATTGATGAAGCATTGCAAATGTTCACCACTACAGAATTGCATCGACGCGGAGCATTAGGGGTGCAAACGGATATCGGAATACGCGGATCGACATTCAGCCAGCAAGCTATCTTGCTGAACGGAATACGAATTAACGATCCACAAACGGCGCATCATAATTTTGATATTCCCATTCCGATGAGTTCAGTAAAACAGATCGAAATTGTGCGCGGCCCCTCTTCCTCTCATTTCGGTCCCGATGCATTTGGAGGAACGATCAATATTGTCACGGCACATGAAACACCATCAACAACGTTTGAGCTTTCGGGCGGACAATTTGGATACTATTCGGGTTCGGGTCTCTATGGATTTTCCTACAATCAATTACATTCTTCAACAACAGTGCAATATGAAAAATCCGATGGATATCGGTATGATACTGAATTTGAAAATGTGACAGCAACAACAAGTAATTCCGTAATGCTTCCCGACGCATCATTTCATCTCCTTCTTGGGTATGTGAAGAAAAATTTCGGCGCATTCGATTTTTATTCTCCGGGAAAGAACAATCCATCCCACGAAAAAACCGAAACAATTTTCTCCGGCATGGGTACAGAATTTTCTGTCAATGATTGGGATATTACGGTGCACAGTACTTACCGTCATCATTACGATGATTTCATTTACATCATCACGAATCCGTCGTATTCGCACAATCAGCACAACACCAATGTTTACACGGTTGATGGTAATGGACTGCACTCTTTCACTTCATCGTTGCTTCTTAAAACATCAGCTGAAGCGAATCTGGATAATATCAACAGCACAAAATTAGGAATTCACACCAGAAAATCTCTCGCACTCTCAGCCGTTACACGATGGAATCCTGTAACACCATTAAGCATTGATGCCGGACTTCGATTTGATATTCGATCTGATTATGAAAATCAGGTTCATCCCATCATCAGCGCGGGATATTTTTTGAATGAAGAAAATAAAATCTTCGTTTCGGTTGGAACTTCGTTCCGCGCGCCAAGTTACACTGATCTTTATTACAGCGACCCTTCAACCGTTGGCAATCCGAATTTAAAACCGGAAAAAGGAACATCGTACGAAGCGGGAATTTCATCATTTCCTCATCCAGCCTTGGTTTTACAATTCTCCGGATTTTTGCGGCATCAAGATAATTTGATTGATTTCGTTTTGCACCAACCAAATGGAAAATATTACGCAGTCAATTTTACAGCACTGGATGTGAAAGGAGTCGAATTTCAATCGACATGGTCAAATAGTTCATCACGTGCTCATTGGTTCAAACAATTTTTTGCGGGCTACACATTTCTTGAATCCATTGTAGATACAAAAGGTGCGTTGAAAACTCGATATAGTTTAACTCATCCCAAGCATCAACTTAATGGAGCGGCAACGTTTGAAGTACCGTCGGACATGATGATAACGTTTGGCGGTTCATACGCTCATCGCAGCGATTATGACGATCAAACGAATTTTGACGTAACCGTGACAAAAAAAATTGAGATGGTCGAGATGATTGTAAAAGCAATGAATGTATTCAATTCATCGTACGAAGAAATTCCGGGCATTCCCCTTCCCGGACGATGGATCATCGGAAAAATTCGTTGGACAATTTTATAATATATGATAACCTTACTTCGATTTGAACTCTTTAAAACATACGCCAAGTGGCGAACCTATATCGGATTTCTTGCCGTCGGAATTCTCATCCCTGTCATCATGTGGATCATGGCCTATTCCGGAGAGCAAATGGTTCAACGCCAGCTTCGGTCGCTGCAAAATGATTTTTTCATTTCGGGAAATTTATTTAACGGCTGGGTGATTTCGCAATTGATTATGAACGGTCTGTGGGTTCACGTTCCGGCATTAATCGCACTGGTTGCCGGCGATCAATTATCCGGCGAGGCAACGGCGGGAACATTTCGTCTGATTCTCATTCGTCCCGTGTCACGCACACGGATTTTGAATGCAAAATATTGTGCAACACTCCTGTATACCGCATCACTTGTCCTCTCAATTGCCGCACTTTCATTGGGACTTGGAATGTCAATTTTCGGTTCAGGCGATCTTATTGCTATCGACAGAGAAGGGATTTCGATCCTTCCGGAATCGGAACTTGTCATGCGTTTCATTTTTGCCTACGCATTAGCAATCTGGTCGATGTTTGTTGTTGCATCCCTCGCATTTTTTATTTCATCATTTGTAGAAAATGCCATTGGACCGATAATTACGACAATGACGGTGATTGTGATTTTTTTTATCATTTCAAACCTGCCGGTTGAGTCTGTCGAGGGCATTAAACCATACTTATTTACCACACACATGAGTGTATGGCAGGAAGCATTTCGTGAAACGTACGATTGGAAGAAAATTATTGATTCGTGTATTGCCCTTGGACTAAACAGTGTAGTTTTTTATACGGCAACATTGTTCATCTTTAAACGAAAAGATATTCTCACGTAAAAACAATGTCAGATATTTCTCATTAACCAGGAGCTTTATGGCACTCACCGATAAACTCAAAGAATTTCGTGAAGGATTTCACCCGTCATTCTGGACCGCCAACGGAATGGAATTGTTTGAGCGCCTTGCATACTACGGACAGCAGATTGTTTTTATGGTATACCTGCGCAACAGACTCGGTTTCACCGAAACAGAGGCTGGAGCACTCTCTGGTTTATTTGGCGGATTGATTTACCTTCTTCCCATTCTTGGCGGTACATTGGCGGATAAGTGGGGATTCAGACGCGCATTCAGTGTTGCCTTTTCAATTCTTGGGATTGGATATTTTCTTATCGGATCAGTCGGCATGACTGCATTCGAAGGGCTGTATGCAAATCTCCCCCAGTATTGGCTGCTTACGGCTTTTCTTGTTTTTACTGCCTTCGGAGGTTCATTCATTAAACCGTCGGTGCTCGGCACAGTGAGCGTAACAACAAATGAAAAAACAAAATCACTCGGCTTTGCGATTTATTACTGGCTTGTCAATGCCGGCGCGATGATTGGACCGACGATCGCCTATTTTGTTCGTGACAGCTTTGGCAATGAATATGTCTATCTCGTTTCTTCCCTCAGTTGTTTTGGAATGCTGATTGCAAATCTCATTCTTTACAAAGATGTAAAAAGTGAAAAAACAGAAACATCGGAATCGCTCGGTAAAAAGATTACAAATCTTTTTGTGGTCCTCGGCAATTTTAAATTCATAATCTTCCTGCTGATTTATTCGCTGTATTGGATCATTTTCTGGCAGGAGTTCATCATTGTTCCGTATTACATCACCGATTACATTGGGAAAGAAACGCCGTACGAAATCGTACAATCGTGGTCGGCGGCAGGAGCAATTATTCTTTTCCAAATTCCGATTAACAGGCTGACGAAAAATATTCACACACGAACGGCGATTCTTATCGGATTCATTGTTTCCTCGTTTATCTGGATTATCATAGCCATCCATCCTTCTATTCCAACAATTGCAGCAGGAATTGTTGCCTTTGCAGTCGGCGAAATGATTCAGGCTCCACGCTATTATGAATATATTTCGGAAATTGCGCCGCGCGGCCAGCAGGGATTATATCAAGGATACGCATTTTTACCAATTGCCATCGCTCGATTTGTCGGCGATCCTTTTGGCGGCTGGATTTACCAAACTGCAAAAGCGGCTGGCACTCCATCGCTTGTGTGGTTTTCTCTCATCGGTATAGGGATTTTTGGCGCTGTTTGTATGGCACTTTATAACAAAATCATCGCAAGACAAGAAGCGAGGGTTTAGATATGAAAAAGGTTCATGGAATAATTTTCTTTTTGGTGATTGGTTTTCATTTGTCATCAGCACAGCATATAACGGCCCAGAAAATTCTCGATAACGTGAAAACGCATTTTGATGACGTGAACGATTATTCCGTTACGCTTGATATCAAACCAAACATCGAACGATTCAATGCAAAAGAGATGCATTTGAAATTATTTTATAAACAGCCGAACAAAGTCCATATTGAATCCAAGGGATTTGTCATGCTGCCGAAGCAATTATTCGAAGTAACCCCGTCTCAGCTCATCTCAAAATTCGATCCGGTCTTGATTGATACCAAAAAAGAAAATGGAAAAACTATCTACGTACTTCGCCTGATTTCGAAACCGGAAAAGAATCGACCAACGATTGAAAATTATATTACGATTGACGGAAATCGCTGGGTAATAGTGAAAATGCAGGCAACCCCAGCTGAAGGACGATCCATCGACGTGAATTTTGACTACACTACCATCGACGGTAAATATATTCTTCCTTCGTCAATGATGGCCTCATTTAATTTCGGCGGTGATGATGATTCGCTCGCACGGATGAAAGGATTCCGAGGAGTTCCGACGAAGGGCACGGTAGAAATCCAATACTCCGATTACAAAGTGAATCAAGGATTGAGTGATGAGATTTTTGAGAAGAAAGAAACACAAAAAGGAAATAGGTGACATAGTAAAAAGCCGCTGAAGTCAGCGGCTTTTTTATTAATTCTTATTTTTCTCCATCATCTTCACAAACTTCGAGAAGAGATAATCGCTGTCGTGCGGACCGGGCGATGCTTCGGGATGGTATTGAACGCAGAAGAGCGGCAACTTTTTATGCTCAAAGCCTTCCACAGTCTGGTCGTTCAAATTCAAATGTGTCAGTTCTACTTGTGATTCATCCATCGATTTCCAGTCAACGGCAAAGCCGTGATTTTGGGAGGTAATTTCAATCTCGCTCGTTTTTAAATTCTTCACAGGATGATTTGCCCCGCGATGTCCGAATTTCAACTTGTATGTTTTTCCGCCGAGCGCTAACGCCAGCAACTGATGGCCGAGACAAATTCCGAAGATCGGTTTCTTCCCCACCAACTTCTTGATGTTCATGATAGCATATTTCACAGCATCAGGGTCGCCGGGGCCGTTAGAAAGAAATATTCCATCGGGATTCATTGCCAAAACTTCTTCAGCGGAAAAACTTGCCGGAACGACAGTGAGATCACATCCATAGCTGGTCAATCGGCGAAGAATATTTTGTTTCACACCATAATCGAACACAACAACATTGTATTTCTTTTCAGCCTTCTCTCCATTTTTTGTTGCAAGAGCAAAAGGAGTTTTATCGACTTCACTCCATCGATATTCTTTCGATGTCGTCACTTTCTTTGCGAGATCAAGCCCGGTCATTTCAGGAGATTTTTTTGCTTTGGCAACTAATGATGTGTCATCAAGGTCAATCGTAGAAATTACCCCGCGCATCGCTCCTTGATCGCGAAGGATCTTCGTCAGCATTCGTGTATCAATTCCCTGAATTGCGAGAATGTTATTTTTCTTTAACCAATCACCAAGGGACGATCGCGAGCGCCAGTTACTGTGAAAATCAAAATATTCTTTCACCACAAATCCGCTGACTTGCGGTTTCACTGATTCAACATCATCACTGTTCACACCGTAATTGCCGATCTGTGTATATGTCATTGTCACGATTTGTCCAGCGTACGACGGATCGGTAAGAATCTCCTGATATCCCGTGATACTCGTGTTAAAGCAGACTTCCCCGGTCACTTCACCTTCGGCACCAAAATGCTCACCGGTAAATACTGTTCCATTTTCTAATGCAAGCTTTGCTATCATATATCCATTCATTCGTCATTGCGAGAAGCGAAGCGGCAAAATAATTCCCTAAAGATTTTACCGTCCCGATACGTTCGGAACCCGCAATAACGCGATGATAAAAAAAATCTTCGCTGAATTAAAAATACGAAATTTTTTCCATTTGAAGAAATACTTCTTGACTAATTTCACGCAAATGTGTTTATTTAAGTAGTCTTAGAGGAGCGGTACACACAAGTACGCACATCGAAAGTGAACAACTTGATGACATGTGCAGAAAAGGTTCGCAATAAGTACCGCCGAAAGTTCATAGGGAGTTTCCTCTGTTAACTTGGGATGCAAGTAAAGAGCTTGCATACTGTTGTTTCGACATAACGAAACAAAGCGCTAACGACCATCTGCACATAGTTGTTTTGTACCGCTCGTAATGCGGTCATATCAATCAAAAGTAGAGAGTCCTAAGCGCACCTCTACTTTTTTCGTTTTAAAAGGATTGATATGAACATTGCACTTATCGGTTACGGAAAAATGGGCAAAGAAATCGAACAAATTGCCGTCGAACGAGGACATTTGATCGTTGCCAAATTTGACATCGATTCTCCCTTGCCATCGCCAAATTCACCATTATACGGTTCAACCCCCATTGATTGCTGTATCGATTTTAGTACGGCATCCGCAGTCGCGGTTAATGTAACAACTCTCGTACAAAGCGGAATTCCATTGGTCATTGGAACCACAGGATGGTCCGCAGAGATGGAAAACATTCGGAATATTGTAAAAACCAATAATGGTTCGGTTGTCTATTCATCCAATTTTTCCCTTGGCGCAAATATCATGTTCCGGCTTGTAGAAGCCGCTTCGGTAATTTTCAATCATTACGATCAGTATGATATTTCTGTTCACGAAACGCATCATATGATGAAGAAGGATGCGCCAAGCGGAACCGCATTGACGATTGCGAATAAAGTATTGACGCACATAGATCGAAAGAAAAAAATTACATCTACTACTCCTTCTAAAGAAGAATTATTTGTTTCAAGTTCTCGCGTTGGCACAGTGGTTGGCGAACATGCAGTACGATTCAATTCTCTCGCAGACGACATTGTTATTTCACACACAGCGCACAATCGAAGCGGATTTGCATTAGGCGCTGTTCTCGCTGCCGAATGGATTGTCGACAAAAAAGGATTGTATTCGTTCGAGGAGTTATTGTGGGACCAATACAATACAGAAATTAAAAAATAAAAATATCACTTATCATTTAAGGAATACCATTATGACACCAAATTTTTCATTTCGCGGAGCGGCAACGGCATTAGTTACACCGATGCTTCCAAACGGAGATGTAGACACTGAAGCACTTCAACGCCTCGTTGAATTTCAAATCGAAAATGGAATCAACGCGTTGGTTCCCGTCGGAACAACCGGTGAAAGTGCAACACTCTCCCATCCTGAACATCATCATGTTATGGACGTTGTTGCCGAGCAAGCAAAAGGCCGCGTACCGATTATCGTTGGTGCCGGAAGTAATTCAACACGTGAAGCAATTTCGTTAACGCAACATGCGCGCGCAATCGGTGCAAATGCCGTGTTGTCTGTCGCTCCATATTACAATAAACCAACACAGCAAGGATTCTTTGAGCATTACAAAGCAATCACGGAAGCGGTCGATATTCCGGTTTTCGTGTACAATGTTCCCGGGCGGACAGGAAGTAACATCAATGCTGAAACAACGCTGCGCCTCGCTGAACTGCCGGGCATTGCAGGAATTAAAGAAGCATCGGGAAATATTTCTCAAGTAATGGAAATTCTTCGGCATCGCCCAAATAATTTCGTTCTTCTCTCCGGTGATGATGCTTTAACACTGCCGATGATGGCATGTGGTGCAGATGGAGTAATTTCCGTTGTCGCAAACGAAGTTCCAAAAGATTTTTCGACAATGGTTCGGTTCTGCCTCGAGGGAAATTTCATTGCAGCACGAAAAATTCATGAACGATTGCTCGACTTGATGAATTTGAATTTTATGGAATCAAATCCAATACCGGTAAAGTCCGCCCTTGCCATGATGGGAATGATCAACGAAGCGTATCGGCTCCCGTTAACGCGAATGTCGATGGATCATCGATTAAAATTACGAAGAGTACTTGAAGAGCTTTCATTGCTGGGACAACACGCATGACAACACCGGATCTTCGCGGTCAAATACTAAAGGTCTTTGGCGATTCAGGAACTTCGAAGGCAAAAGCCCTTGGTCTCTTCCGAAAATTTTTAGATCAGCTTGATTCAGGAAAGATCAGATCAGCAGAAAAAATCGACGGAACATGGGTTGTTCATGAATGGGTAAAAAAAGGAATCCTTCTCGGATTTCGTTTGGGACAGCTCAAAGAAATTCCGCGAGGTTTGCCATTTAAATTTTTTGATAAAGATACGATTCCTTTAAAGAAAATTTCCGCAAAAAATAATATTCGCGTGGTCCCCGGCGGATCATCGATTCGCAAAGGTGCCTACGTTGCTTCTTCGGTCATTGTCATGCCACCCGCTTACATTAATATCGGCTCGTACGTTGATGAAGGAACCATGGTCGATTCGCATGCGCTTGTCGGCTCCTGCGCTCAAATCGGAAAGCGGGTTCACATTAGTGCAGCTTCACAAATTGGCGGCGTGCTCGAACCGATTGGTGCGTTGCCGGTTATTATTGAAGACGATGTTTTGATTGGCGGCAATTGCGGAATTTATGAAGGAACAATTGTCAGCAGGCGTGCCGTGATTGCTACCGGTGTTACATTAACGGCTTCCACTCCAGTGTATGATATCGTCAATGAAACAATCATAAGGAAGAACGAAAACGGCTCATTAATCATCCCGGAAAACGCGGTTGTTGTTGCCGGCACAAGAAAGATTGATTCTTCCTTTGCACGAAATAACGGATTACACTTGTATACACCGCTGATCGTTAAATATCGCGATGAAAAAACGGACGCAAAGACTGCACTGGAAGAAAGCTTGCGGTAATTATTTTTCTTTAAGATTATACTGCTGGATTTTTGTGTAGAGAGTTTTAAGGCTGATGTCTAAAATTTTTGCAGAAAGATTTTTGTTCCATTTGCTGTTTTCGAGAACGGCGGCAATATGCTGGCGTTCTAATTCCTGAATTGACACCGCACTGCCAATAATTCCGTTACCTTCTTTTTGTGCCGCAGATTGGACGCCAAGCCGTTGGGGCAAGGCAAGATCTTTGGTGCGAATAATTTCTTCCGAAGAAAGAATGATTGCCCGCTCCAGCACATTTTCCAATTCACGAATATTACCGGGCCAGTCATATTCCATTAACGCCTGCAGTGCATCCGGATGTAAAGATTTTTTTGCCTTTGTTTTATTTTTCCGCTCAAGAATACTTTGCACAAGAATTGGAATGTCGTCTTTTCTCTGCATAAGCGACGGCAAATGAAGTGTGATAACATTCAACCGGTATAAAAGATCTTCGCGAAATCTTCCTTCTTTTACTTCCTCCAAAAGATTTTTATTCGTAGCAGAAATAAGACGAATGTCTGATTTTAAAGTTTTATTTCCGCCAACGCGCCGGTACTCCCCGGTTTGAATGAAGCGGAGCAATTTCGGCTGAAACACCGGGCTGATTTCCCCAATTTCATCCAAGAAAAGTGTGCCGCCGTTTGAGATCTCCACTAATCCCTGCCGCATAACTTGCGCATCGGTGAATGCGCCTTTTTCATGACCGAATAATTCACTCTCAATCAACGTATCAGGAATAGAAGCGCAGTTGAGTGCGACAAATGGTTTTTCGTTTCGTGGAGAATTTTTGTGAAGAAAATTTGCAAATAACTCTTTTCCGGTTCCGCTTCCTCCTTCAATAAGAACCGTAGAGTCTGTAGGAGCAACTTTACTTGCCAGCTCAATTACTTTTACAAATTCTGCACTTTCCCCAACAAGGTGTGACGATTGAGCAAGTCTCGACAACTCACTCTTCATTACTTTATTTTCAATCACCAATGTCCGTTGATCTAACGCTCGCTCGAGAAGTGAAACGAGTTCATCGATCGAATACGGCTTCGTGAGATAATAGAATGCACCGTTTTTCATGCAATCAACCGCCATCCGAACATCATCAACACCGGTAAGCATAATAACCTGCATATCGATATAGTGCTCTTTGATGTACTTTAAGACTTCAATGCCGTCAACGCGCGGCATTCGTACATCGAGAAGTGCTACATCCAAAGAATGTTCCTGCAGGCAATTGATCGCCGCCGCACCATCTTCCGCCGTAACAACAGTGTGCCCTTCGCCGGCAAGAACACTTTCTAGCGTAGATCGAAAATCGACTTCATCATCAGCGACAAGAATTTTTGCATTTATTTTTTTCTTTGCCATATGGTGACAAAAATATACCTTTTTATCAATTGACCTGCAAACACAGCTCATCGCTTGCAAAAATTTTTATAATATGATACATTATACGGTATGTTAAACTTTTGAGAACTGCATGACGACTGTTTTACTGTTGACAGCCTCCAATATTTTCATGACGTTTGCCTGGTATGGGCATCTAAAATTTAAGGATGTTGCCCTCTGGAAAATTGTTTTGGTCAGTTGGGGAATAGCCTTTTTCGAATATTGCTTTATGATTCCCGCAAATAGAATTGGATATGGGGAATTTTCCGCACCGCAATTAAAAATCATTCAAGAGATTATCACATTAGTGGTTTTTTCACTTTTTTCTGTGTTTTACTTGAAAGAACAACTCCGCTGGAATTACGTTGCCGGCTTTCTGTGCATTATTGCAGCAGCTTATTTCATTTTTAAAAAATGGTAGATCCACGCCAAAACTACCTGCCGATATATAACCCCTGCTAGCCGAAAATATATCCTACACTGCGATTTATAATATTATTTTAGTCCATCGTTATTCTAAGTTCTTTGGAAAACAACATTTTCTTATCATTTTGGACAGAAATTAATTTTTCTTTATCCACTTGAAAAAGAGATGAAACTAACTTATATTGGAAACCGTAGAAACCGTTACGGTTTCCTACAATAAATATTTTCTCGTTTCGTCTATAAATGCAGGAAATCTGCATTTTTTAATAAACCTGCGGAAACTAAAAAAACAAAGCAGGTTTCCAAAAAAAGAGGATTAAATTGTCTGATTCAGAATTGAAAGCCAGGATCTTTGAAGTCGCAAAGGAAAATTTTTTCAACAACGGCTTCAGCAAAATAACGATGGAAGAATTTGCTCAGAGCATGGGCATGAGCAAAAAAACGATTTATAAATTTTTCCCAAGTAAAGTTGAATTGGTCCGAGAAATCACGCACGAAAAGATGAACAGCATTCATTCGACCTGTATGAAATTGCATAATGATAAATCGGTAGACTTTATGGAAAAAATTCGATGCGTCACGAATTATCTGTCAAAGGAAATGCGTTCGATGAAACCACAGTTCTATACTGATCTCCAGCGGACGATGCCCGATGTGTGGAAAGAAATTGAAGAATTTCGTACGGAACGCATCTTGCAGGATTTCTCACGGACAATTCGTGAAGGTGTCGAGCTCGGGGTATTTCGCAAAGATATCAATATCGATGTATTAGTATTAATGTATGCCAATGCCATGCAGTCGATTATTAACCCTGAAACATTGTCAACACTTCCACTGAACGCTTCACAAGCGTACGAAGCAATTATCGAAATAATTTTTGGCGGAGTGTTTACGCAACAAGCAAAAGATAAATATATACATCAGAACAGTGATCCTATGGAGGAAAAGATCTAATGAAATATTATGGAATTCTTGGAGTCGTATTATTTGTTGGAATATTATCAGCACAAACATCGAAGCACGCGAGCCTTACAATCGATCAGGCGCTTCAAATCGGTTTGGAAAACAGTAAAACGCTTAAAACTTCGCAATTTAAAGTTGTTGCTGCAGAAGCAAAAGCATACGAAACAGATGCGCTTGGTTTGCCGTCTTTAAAATTTAACGGAACATATACACGATTGAGTGAAGTTCCTACGCCTGTTTTAGATTTCTCGAAGCTAGGATTACCTATTCCTCCACAGAAATTCGGAGACAATGTTGTAAATACTTACGGACTGAAGGCAACTGTGCAGCAGCCGTTATTTACGGGAGGAAAACTTTCCGGAGCGATTGATGCCGCTCAATATGTTTCCGATGCGTCGAAAGAAGATTTCAACAAAGATAAAGCTGATGTTATTTACAACATCAAAGCGGCGTATTGGAATTTATACAGAGCAATTGAATTTAGCAAAGTTGTCGATGAAAATGTAAATCAAATAAAATCACACGCAGCAGATGCAGAAAATTTGATGAAGCAAGGATTACTGACAAATAACGAATTATTGAAAATTCAAGTGCAACTTTCCGATGCCCTTGTCCGTCAGATAGATGCAACAAACAATATTAAACTTTCAACATATGCGTTGAACAATACGCTGGGACTTCCAATTACCGCCGACATTACACTCGCTTCTAAGATTGAGGTAAGCGATCGAAACTGGTCAGATATCGAACAATTGCTCAAGGTGGCATTTGATAAACGACCGGACCTCCTGGCGATGAGTGCACGTGTAAAAGCAAGCGAAGCGGGGTTAACATCTGCTCGCGGTGGATGGTGGCCTCAGGTGTATCTCGTGGGTAATTATAATTATCTTCGGCCGAATTCTCGAATTTTTCCGACAAAAGATGTATTCAAAGATACATGGGATGTAACGCTTTCTGTTTCTCTTGATATTTGGAACTGGAATCAAACGGGAAATCAAACGACGCAGGCAGAAGCTGTGTTTTCTCAAACTGAACAAGGTTTTTCTTTAATGAAGGATGGCGTAACGTTAGAGGTAACACAAAACTATCTTGCCGTCAATCAAACAAAGGAACGCATTGCGGTAGCCGAACAAGGCGTGAAACAAGCCGAGGAAAATTACCGTGTTACCAATGAAAAATATAAAAAAGGCCTAACAACAAATTCTGAATTACTCGATGCTGAATCGTTGTTATTGCAGTCAAAATTAAATTACACGCAATCGTTAGTTGAATTTGAATTAGCCGGCGCACGGCTGTCAAAATCAGTCGGCGAATAAAATATTTATCAGGAAGGATACAGTTATATGAATACATTCAAATTAATTTCCATCAGTGTCGTGATTCTCGGGGTGGCGCTCGGCTTTGTCTTTAACAAAGAAGATGGAAAACAGAACACGACTACGTCGTCGGCCAACACTATTGCCACCTCCTACTCCGTTTCCGTGATAAAAGCGGCAAGGAAAAATCTTTCGGAGAACTTCTCGCTCGTCGGCACAATCGTCGCCAATAACGACGTCGTCATTCTTTCGGAAACGCAGGGACGGGTTGTGAAAATCAATGCAGAAGTTGGCGATTACAAACCCGCCGGATCAGTCATTGTTGAGGTAGAAGGCGAATTAAAAGAGGCCGCCTATAAAACTGCAAAGATGACTTTTGATAAATCAAAAAAAGACCTTGAACGTTTTGAATCGTTATACAAAGAAAATTCCGTTTCCGAATCTCAAATTGAACAAGCACGGTGGAATTTTCAAAATGCCGAAGCTCAATATATTGTTGCAAAAAAACAGTACAGTGATACAAAAATCACCACACCGATTTCCGGCATCGTGACTGCACGATATGTCAATATTGGAACAACCGTTATCGGCGCACCACAATCAACGGCAATCGCCAATGTGGTTGATATTTCAAAATTGAAAGTGAAAGTAAACGTTGCGGAAAAAGATGTGTTCAAATTAACCGTTAATGATAAAGTCAATGTCTCGACTGACGTATTTCCGAATATAGAATTCACCGGTGTCATCACCAACATCTCTGCCAAAGGAGACGATGCACACACGTATCCGGTCGAAGTAATGCTGAATAATTCCAAAAAACAATTAAAAGCCGGCATGTTCGGCCGCGTAACATTTTCACCGAAATCGTCGGCAACAGCATTAATTGTTCCGCGTGAGGCAGTCATCGGAAGTTTGAAAGACGCTAAAATCTACATCGTACAAAATAATGTTGCAAAACTCCGTGATGTTACCATTGGCGGAGAATATGGAACCGATGTAGAAGTCTTGAGCGGATTACAGCAAGGAGAAATCGTTGTCGTCAATGGACAGAACAACCTGAAAGATAACGCCACCGTTATTATCCGTTAATCCGAAACTGAAAAGAGAAAAGGATTTTTTATATGACAATTACTGAATTAGCAATAAAACGCCCGTCGTTTATTGTGGTAATCTTTAGTGTGCTGGGTGTTCTGGGATTGTTCAGTTTCATCCAATTAAACTACGACCTGCTGCCGAAAATCACTCCGCCGGTTGTTACGATCAGCACATTCTATCCCGGCGCTTCACCGTACGAAGTTGAAAATAATGTCACAAAAGTTATTGAAGATGCGGTATCTGGAATAGACAAGATTGATGCAGTTCGATCAACATCATTGGAAGGAGCTTCAATTGTTATCGTCGAATTCAAACAATCTGCAATTATCGACGTTGTGCTGCAGGAGGCATCACGTAAAGTGAACGCTGTCGTCAGTCAGCTGCCCAATGGAGCGAAGCAGCCGACGATTGCAAAAATTGCACTGGACGAAATTCCCGTTCTGCGTGTTGGCGTTACAAGCACAATGGATTCGCGCGAGTTTTATCAGTTCTTAATAGATCGTGTTCAACCGCGTATCTCTAAAATTGCAGGCGTTGCACAAGTCGTGCTTTCCGGCGGTGATGAGCGCGAAATAAAAGTAAATCTCGATGCTGGGAAAATTCGTGCTTACGGACTTTCAATCCTTCAAGTAACACAGGCTATTAAGGCCGCCAATCTTGATTTTCCGACAGGAAAAATAAAAGATACCGATGGTCAATATATTGTCCGTATATCGGGTAAATTTACGCATTTGGATGAACTGCGGAATTTGATCATTGCTCGCTCAAAACAAGGCGGCGACATTCACCTTGATGATATTGCAGAAGTTCAAGACGGCGCAAAAGATATGTCACAGGTAAACCGCGTTAACGGGATTTCTTCGGTTGGAATACAAATCGTAAAACAATCCGACGCTAACGCTGTAAACGTCAGCAAGCTTGTACGCGATGAGCTGAAGAAGATTCAGGAGGAATATAAAAAACAAGGCATCACTTTTGATATCGCACAGGACAGCTCCCTCTTTACACTCGATGCTGCAGGTGCAGTGAAAGAAGATCTCGTCCTCGCCGTCATTATGGTCGCTATCGTCATGCTTCTTTTTTTACACAGCGTCAGGAATTCGTTCATTGTTCTCATCGCTATTCCATCGTCGTTGATTTCAACATTCGCCTTCATGTATGCGATGGGTTTTACATTAAACTTAATGACAATGCTTGGCATGTCTCTTGTCATCGGTATTCTTGTCGATGATTCGATTGTGGTGCTGGAAAATATTTATCACTTTCTTGAAAAAGGCGAACAGCCTCGGATAGCGGCACTGCGCGGAAGAAATGAAATCGGCTTTGCGGCTCTTTCGATTACTCTTGTTGATGTCGTTGTGTTTCTTCCGTTATCACTCGTCGGCGGGCTTGTTGGAAATATTATGCGGGAATTTGCGCTGGTTGTTGTTGGATCAACATTGATGAGCTTATTCGTTTCGTTCACCATTACACCACTGCTTGCGTCACGATTTGCAAAATTAGAACGATTAACAGAGAGAACAGTGCTTGGTAAATTTGCGCTTGCATTCGAGAAATTCTACAATGCTTTTGCTGCACATTATCAAAGATTATTGAAACGGAGTTTGATGCATAAACGCTGGGTTGCGGCTGCAACAATTGTTATGTTGCTCGGTTCATTTATGCTGTTCCCGCTCGGTCTCATTGGATTCGAGTTTATGACGCAAACGGATCGCGGGGAATTTAGCGTAACGATTGAACTGCCGGCGGGAGCAACAATTGAGCAGACAAATCAAACATCATTGCTCGTTGAACGCACACTTGCGACTTTTCCCGAAATCAAAAAAGTATTTACGTCTGTGGGTGTCGCACAAAACGGGCTTCTTGGACAAGCAAGCAATAATACCACACAGTTAAATGTTGCTCTCATTCCTAAAGGAGATCGTAAAAAATCTACAACACAAATTGGCGAGGAAATAAAAGAAAAGATTCGAGAAATTCCCGGTGCAAAAGTGTACGTCAGCCCGATTGGTATTTTCGGAACTGCCGATCAAGCACCGATTCAAATTGCGGTCAATGGAACCGATATGAAAGAAGTTGAGCACACTGCCGATAAATTAAAAGGAGTGCTTGAAGAAATTAAGGGAACGGCAGACGTGCGTCTTTCTACAGAATTAGGAAAACCGGAAATGAAAATTGAGATTGACCGAGCAAAGATGGCGCAATTCGGCCTGTCCGTCGCCGATATCGGAACAACACTTCGCGTTGCGCTTGCCGGCGATGATGAGTCTAAATTTCGTGATGGAACGAACGAATACGACATTCGCATTCAACTTGATGAATTCAATCGTTCGGCAACTTCCGATATCCGGAATTTGACATTCATGAACAATCGTGGCCAGCAAATCGAATTGCAGCAATTTGCCTCCGTTGAGCAGTCTTCGGGTCCGTCAAAACTTGAACGAAAAGACCGCATTGGTGTCATGTATATTAACGGCCAAGTCGTCGGACGCCCATCGGGAAATATCGTTCAAGAATTCAAACAAAAAGTTGCAAAGATGGAATTGCCGGCTGGAATCTCGCTTATCTATCTTGGCAATGAAAAAAATCAATCTGAAGGTTTCGGAAGCATGGGCCTTGCTATGCTCGCGGGTATCTTGTTTGTTTATTTGATTATGGTTGCATTGTACGATTCGTACGTCTACCCGTTTGTTGTGTTATTTTCAATTCCGATGGCTGTAATCGGTGCTTTTATTGCACTCGCCATTACTGGAAAATCGCTTACGATATTTTCTATGCTTGGTTTAATTATGTTGATCGGTTTGGTTGCGAAGAACGCAATCCTTCTTGTCGACAGAACAAATCAAACTCGATTGGAAAATGGATTGAGCGTATACGACGCTCTTCTGGAGGCAGGGCAATCGAGACTTCGTCCGATTTTGATGACAACTTTAACAATGATTTTTGGAATGATGCCTATTGCGTTATCGAAATCTGCCGGTGCTGAATGGAAAACAGGTCTTGCGTGGGCGCTTGTCGGCGGATTAACCAGTTCAATGTTTCTTACGTTGATTCTTGTTCCTGTTGTGTACATGAAAGTCGATGAATGGAAAACAAAAATACCTGCGTTCTTTAAAAAACCTTCGAGAATGTTTTCACGATTGAAAAACGGCAAAAAAGGAACAAACGGTATTGCGGCACATACCAACGGAGAGTTGGAATCGTTAAAAATACGATAAGATTTTTTTGCAGAAAAGAACAAAAAGGCAATCATAAATGATTGCCTTTTTTATTTTTAGTGGAACATTTCTCTCCATTCTCAGGTATAGTAGTGACAACAATCCACAGGAGATCAACAATGCTTATACTTATTACCAATACAGTTGAGGAAAAAAATTACAATGTACCACGGACTTGTCGGTGGACGGTCTGCCGCGTATGAACAAGAATTGCGATAAGCCAAAGATATTGCCGTAGAAGAAATGCAGATACAAGCGCGCTCACGTGGAGCAAATGTGATACTTGGCGTCGATTTGGATTACGAGACGGTTGGAAACGGTACAATGTTTATGGTCAGTGCCAGCGGAACTGCTGTAACGATCGAATAACGTATCTTTTGCAGTTGCGTAAATATGTTTTGGACGTTCAAGCAGCTACATTGTTTTCAAAATATCAACCGCTTTTTGTAAAGCCCGTGCACGATGACTTAAAGTGTTCTTTTCATCAATAGTCATCTCGGCATACGTTCTAACAAGCCCATTCGGAACAAACAGCGGATCATAACCAAACCCCTGGGTGCCGTGAAGCTCTTCTAAAATTTTCCCCTCAACAATCCCCTCAACCGTTTGTTCAATTCCTTTTCCGACAATAGTTATCACCGTGCGAAAACGTGCGTTACGCTTACGTTCAGGGACTCCACGTAATTTGTACAATAGTTTTTTATTATTGTCAGCATACGTAGCGTTTTCTCCAGAGTATCGAGCTGAATATACTCCCGGTTCAAGCCCGAGATAATAGACTTCTAATCCTGTATCATCAGCAAGAGTCAACAATCCGGAAGCATGAAAAGCTTCTCGTGCTTTTTTTATTGCATTCCCTTCCAGTGTTGGCTGGTCTTCAATCGTTTGAGGGGCGTGAGGAATTTCAGAAAGACCCAGCACGTCGTAATCGGCGGGGTTTAGAAAAGCGGAAATTTCTTCAACTTTATGTCTATTGTTCGTTGCAAGAAGAATTTTTTTCATACAGTGTTTCTAGGAAAAACTCCATAATAAAGGTTAATCAGGCTGGCAAGTGTTGTATAGCTATTCAACAAAATCAACGGAAGATTGTTTAATCCTACCGCTTGCAGCATCAGCATTCCTGCGCCGAGAGCATACATTAACAGAAATGATTTTTGCATTGCCACTTTTCCCTTTTTAATTGTTTCCATCGTTTGAGGTATCCAGCAGATTCCAAGGAAAATGAATCCGCCGTATCCAAGTATGTCAAGCATCATATCAATAATGTATTTTATCTTGTTTTTGTTCCCATGCCCGAAACGCTGCGAGCCCTTCATTGCGGAGAATTTGGACGGTGGGAATTTTACGTTGATGAACTTCTTTGGTGAGTTCGTTGTAAAGGAAAAGATCGTCGAAATCAATTTTCGCTGCATCCTCCCTGCTGTTGGCAAAAAATATTTTTTGAGGACGCGCCCAATAAATCGCACCCAGGCACATCGGGCATGGTTCACATGATGTGTACACTTCACACCCTTCAAGTTGAAACGTATTCAAGACGTTACACGCTTCACGGATCGCAACAATTTCGGCATGAGCTGTCGGATCATTGCTCCGTGTAACGGAATTTGTACCACGCGCAATTATTTTCCCGTTTTTCACGATAATGCATCCAAAAGGACCGCCCCCCTGTTTCACGTTTTCGATCGAAAGGCGGATCGCCTCCCGCATAAACAATTCATCATTCATAAAGTATTTTTCTACTGCAGCGCCGTATTAACCCAACAATTCTTTAATTGCGTCCTGAATTGTCTCGACGCCAACAATCGATATTCCATCCGTTGATTTTAATTTTCGCGCATTTGATTTTGGCGTAACAATTTTCTTAAAACCTAACTTTGCTGCCTCCTGGACACGTTTATCACAATGTGCGATCGTTCTGATTTCTCCTCCCAATCCGATTTCACCAACCGCTACCGTCAGAGAATCAACCGGAACGTCTCGCAGTGATGAAACAATCGATGTTGCAATGCCAAGATCTACCGCGGGTTCGTCGATACGAATCCCCCCCGCAACATTGACAAACACATCATGGGCACCGACATTAACACCAACACGTTTATCCAATACGGCAAGAAGCATTGAAAGCCGGCGTCCATCAAATCCCGTTGCCGTACGCTGCGGCATTCCGTAATTGCTCGTTGAGACCAAGGCCTGCACTTCAATCAACAATGGCCGCGTTCCTTCCAGTGTAGAAACAATTGTTGCACCGCTTGCTCCGTACGTTCGCTCTGAAAGAAAAACTTCCGAGGGATTCAAAACCTCTCGCAGTCCCGTATCATGCATTTCAAAAATGCCGATTTCATTCGTCGATCCAAACCTGTTTTTAATCGCACGAAGAATTCTATACGCGTAATGACGTTCTCCTTCAAACTGAAGAACAGTATCAACCATGTGTTCAATCACACGCGGACCGGCAATCACTCCCTCTTTCGTTACATGGCCGATTAAAATGATCGGGACATGTTTCGTTTTTGCAATCCGTGTCAGCAATGCTGTCGATTCGCGAACCTGTCCAACACTTCCTGGAGCACTTTCTAGGTTTGGATGAAAGAGAGTTTGTATGGAATCGATGATGACGAGATCAGGAATGGAACGTTCAATAATATCAGCGATAATTTCTAAATTCGTTTCAGGTAAAATCTGGATTGAATCCGAAATTTTCCCGAGGCGCTCTGCGCGGAGTTTTACTTGCTTTGGCGATTCTTCGCCGGTAACATACAAAACGACTTTCTTTTGTAATTGCAGTGCAACTTGCATCATTAATGTCGATTTTCCAATGCCCGGATCGCCGCCAAGAAGAATTACGCTTCCGCCTACCACACCGCCGCCAAGCACGCGGTCAAACTCAGCGATCGTCGTAGAAAAACGAACATCATCAATTGAATCAACATCCGACAGGGCAATCGGATCAAGTTTCGATGCAACACCGCCCGATTTCCTTGCAACGGCAGCAGGGACAGAAACTTCTTCAACAAATGTGTTCCATTCGTTGCAGTTCGGACATTTTCCGGTCCATCGCGGTGAAACATAACCGCATGATTGGCAAACATATTTGGAGTTTTGTTTCGACATATCAGAATAAATATAACGACAAAGTCAGAGAGGCACAAAGTTTAATTTGTTCCTCTGAAAACGCTTTACGAGGAAACTTACCGGCTGAGCACTACTTTACCAGCCACAAACTCAATTCCGGCACGTATGTGATAATAAGAAGTGCAATAAAAAGAACAGCAATAAACGGAAGTGTTGCGAACGCTACTTCTCCGATTGATTTTTTGAATCGGAAACTTGCCATAAATAAATTCAATCCGACCGGCGGCATCAAGTACGCAATTTCTAAATTGGCAAGGAAAATAATTCCAAGATGAATCGGGTCAATGCCGTATTGCTGTGCAACCGGCACAATCAGCGGCACAACAACAATTGCCGAAAAAATTTCCATCATCATTCCGATAGCAAGAAGAAAAAGATTGAGAAGGACCAAAAAGAATGTTCTGCTCTCCACGACGGAACTGATATAAGAAAATAACTGCTGGGGCACTTGCTGATCAATGAGGTAACTTGTTAATCCCATCGCGCATCCGAGAATCATCAAGATTGCTCCGACAAGCACCATGCTTTCTTTCATTACGCGGGGAACATCAGTCGTAAACTTCAAATCTTTGTAAATGAATACCTCCACAACAAAAACATAGAATGCGGTTACAGCCGCCGCTTCCGTTGCCGTGAAAAATCCGCCGTAAATTCCGCCAATAATAAAGAATGGAAGAGGAAGTTCCCAAGCCGATGCAAAGAGTGCTTTTTTGACTTTTTTTAACTCAAACGGATGCCGCGGAACATGCGATTTCGCACCCTGTTGAATTCCATAGATCGCAATTACCAAAACTAAAATAATTCCCGGTACGATACCGGCTTTAAAAAGTGAGTCGACGGAAACCCCGGCAAATGTTCCGTACAAAATAATCGGCAGTGACGGTGGAAATAATAATCCAAGGCTTCCAGATGTGGTGACAAGGCCAAGGGAAAATTTTTCAGAGTACTTTTCCGAAAGCAGAATTGGAAAAACAAGTCCACCAAGCGCGACAATCGTTACGCCTGATCCGCCTGTAAACGCAGTAAAAATAGCACATGTTATCAGAACAACAATTGCCAAACCGCCCGGCATCCATCCGATAATTGATTGAGCCAGTGCAACTGTTCGTTGAGGCGCTTTGCTTTCGGCAAGAAAATATCCGGCAACGGTAAACAGCGGGATCGCAAGCAATACCGGCTGATCGGCAAGACGATACAATTCGATCATGATTGCGGCAGTATCAATTCCTTCTTTTGAAAAGCCGATAATTGAAATTGAACCGATGATCGTAAACAGCGGCGTTCCAATGAGAACAAAAATGACAAGAACAATAGCAATGTAAAGTATCGGCATTAGTGCACCGCCTCCTCAATTTCCCAATTCCCTTTTACAATTTCCGTAATCCATTGCAACGCATGCACGGCAAATCGAAATGATATCAATGCATATCCTGCAGGAATAATGGAGATAAAATACCACCGCGACAGATTTAAGATCAAAATGCTGTCGGATTCCATTTCCAACTGCACAAAGGAGATTGCCGCTTGCATCAACAAAAACGTGACCACAGCGGCGAAGATGTTGGTGAAAACAAAAAATACTTTTCTTATTTTTTGCGGAACGATCTTACTGATGAATTCGATACGCAGATGGCGTCTCTGCCCGGTTGCAATCACCGCTCCTAAAAAACCAACCCACAACACAAGATGCCGTAAAAAAATATCACCCCATTCAATACTGCTATGGAAAAAATTTCTCAGGACAACCTGCCCAAACGCCATAACAATCATCAGGCCGAGAAGGCCAATCATCATCCATCCGGAAACCGCATCAAGCCAGCGGTCAATAAATTTCAGAATCTTCATTTTCCGCCCTTTGCACGAAATTCTGCCAGCGATTTTTCAACTCGATTTAACAAATCTTCCGTGAAAAGTTTTCCAACCAATGCTTTTCGCGATCGTTTTCCAATCTCATCATACGTTTTTACTTCGCTCGGATCAGGTTTGACAAAATGCATTCCGTTCTTCTTTAAAATATCGAGAGATTTTGCGTTATCCTTGCGGCTTTGTTCGGTCAATTTGCGCATATACTGCTTTCCATTTTTTAAAAGGATCTGCTGCAAATCGCTCGGCAATTTATCAAACTCCTTTTTGGAAATGACCACTGCACCGGACGCGTTGGTGATCGGATATTCCATTAAGTAACTTGTTGCCGTGTTCCATTGCAGCGTTAGGATCGCATACGGCGATGCATACGCCCCTGTGATCAATCCTGTTTGAAGCGATGTGATGACATCCTGCAATTTCAATTGAATTGGACTGATGCCGACCGCATTAAACATTGCCGACGCAACAGGATCGCCTTCCCACTGCCACATTTTTACACTTTGGAGATCGCTGACTTTTGAAACGGGAGTTTTAGAAATGATGTAGACAGTTCCAACTTCCGCCCATCCAAGCAGCACAAATCCGTTATTTTCAAATTCCCTGCGGAATTCTTCATCGAATCGATCAAGAATGAAATCAACTTCAGCCTGAGTCTTAAAGAAAAACGGAAGGTCGAGCACACGCACCGGTTTTGCAATTTCACTGATACCATTTCCCGTTATTCCTTCGCTGTGAAACTGTCCGAGGCGAATCTTGCGAAGCACATCCTGTTCATCTCCGGCAACGCTTCCCGCCCAAATCTTAAATCCGAGTTTTCCGCCGCTTTCTTTTCGTACTGCCGCATCGTATTCTTTCATAATGTTCACCCACGAGCTGCCGTCGGGCGCAACAGTTGCAAATTTAACGATGTGCTCTTGTGAAACAAGAAGTGAGTTAAAAAGGAACAGATAAACTGCAATGAGTGTTATTTTCATGACTACCCTTATAAAAAATCGTCGTAATACTCTATAGCCGCAAAGACTATTATTTTTTTGCAGCCTTCGTGAAAGTGTAAAACTTAATAAAAGAAATCGTCAACTTTTCCGGCGAGCTGTTTTGCTTTTCGCTTCGCAATCGAATTCACAAGGCGCTGCTCAGGAAGAATATCGATAGAGATTTCGTCAACTGTTTGTAACGATTTTAAAAACAATTCTTTATCCTGAATTTGAACGCAGTAACTTTTTGCCATATACACGTACGGAAGCAGAAGTTTTTTCTGCCCGAGTTCAAGACATCGGTCAAAATGATATTTTGCACTGTCCGGCTTGCCGCCAAGATTTTTTGGAATCGTTGCAAGAATCGTCCCAAAATATAAATGGGCTCCGCCGTAAAAATATCCTTCGTCGTTCTTCAATACAAATTCCATCATCGCATTGACTTTCGGAAGATCGCCGACGATTGCCGGATCGGAAATGCTGACATTGATAAGGTTTCCCCATGCATTGGCCGTCCAAAAAACAACCGGCACATCGTCTTTGCCAAATGATTCAAGACTCTTCTTAAACGAATCGTTATCACCGTCAAACGCATCGGCAAACTTTTTATTTTTCTTCAAGATGTGAAGCCCGTAATTCCGTGCCCGTGCATAGAGCATTTTTGCCCGCTCTGCATCAACATCTTCTACAAAACCGAGTGTGTAACCGGTATATCCCTGCAGCAATAAAAATCCGAGGTGATCGTCGTTTTGATCTTTGGCTCGATACAGGGCCTCAAGCAACGTGAGATTTCCGGGAATTGCTTTTTCGGCAAGATCGAGATCGGATTCTTCAAAGATTGAAATAAGTCCGTAATCGACAATATTTGTGGTTGCGTTAACGGCGACCGTGTTTACCACTCCGCAGGACCAGGTATTGAAAAGGAAAATGACCGAAAAGAAAGTAAGGATGCTCAGTTTCATATATGAGAAATATAGAAAGAAGTTGCTGATTATCCAAGATTAGAGAAAACGGGATCGTGCATTTTTACATTGAATCGTCCCTTGCTTCCTTTTTTTTATTCGCCTACTTTTACTACGGAAGGCTGCACCATTCTGAATGTAATCTGCAAACTTCAAAAACTATATGAAAAAGGCGAACTCAAATTTTCAGATCCTTATTATCGAGGATGAAAAAAAAATCTCTGCTCTTATCCGGAAGGGATTGGAAGGAGAACATTACAGCGTCACCGAATCGTTTGACGGTGAAAAAGGTGAACAACTGCTCGCAAAACAGCAGTTCGATCTTGTTCTTCTTGATATCATGCTTCCGAAGAAGGACGGCTTATCCGTTTTGAAATCTTTGCGGGAAAATAACAATGACATCCCCGTCCTCATGCTGACAGCGAAAGGAACCGTTGATGATCGTGTAAAAGGCTTGGACACGGGGGCGGATGATTATCTCGTAAAACCGTTCGCCGTTAGTGAGATGCTGGCCCGCGTTCGATCGCTGCTTCGAAGAAAAAAAGGAACGGAGAAATCGGCAACGACATTAACCATTGCCGATCTCTCTCTGGATCTTGTTGCCCACAAAGCGAGCCGCGGCGGCAAAGTTATTGAACTGACATCGAAAGAGTTTGCGCTGCTGGAATATTTTATTCGCAACAAAAATAAGCCGCTGAATCGAAGCACAATTACCGAACATATCTGGAATTATAATTTTGACACCGGTACTAATATTATTGATGTTTATATTAACCACCTTCGAAGTAAGATCGACGGCGAATTTAACACTAAACTGCTTCATACCGTTCGCGGTATCGGCTATATCATGAAAGACTAATATCAAACGATGAAATTTTTACGAACCATACGTGTAAAACTAACATTATATTACACGCTCATCGTTGGAGCGACGTTGATCGGATTCGCCGTTGCATCATATTATTTTACGGAGCAAAGCCTCCTTTCAAATTTAGATCGATCCCTCTACAACGAAGTCGTTTGGCTCAAAAATTTCGTCGAACCGGAAGCTCGTAAGGTAAAGCTGAAAAAACAACGGATAAAACCAAAACGCCAGGCTGCCAATGAAAAAAAATCATCGACCCAGTCGATTAGGAAGAGCGATGAAATTGAAATGGTGCAAAACGATTCTGTCGATGTAGAATTTGACGCGATCTGGAATCAAATTTATGAGCACACACTGCTGACACCGAAAAAACAAATTATTCAAATCCGTGACCGTAACAACGACATTCTTTATAAATCCGGCCTTGGCAAAGAAGTGATCGAGTACGATGATATTCCGTTCAACAGCACACGTTTGGTGACAATTTGGAATTCCTCTTCGCAACAGATCAGACTTGCCGTCAGCCAGGATCAATACATGAAAGTGTACGTTGCCTACCCGATCTCAGAAGTCAGTGATGTGCTCAGCAATCTTTTTTCTATCTTTATTTATTTTATTCCAGTCGCATTGATTGTTTCTGTTTTTGGCGGATATTTTCTCGCGCTTCGTTCATTCAAACCGGTCGATGACATTCGCCGTACTGCTTTGGCAATTACTGCTCAAAATCTTGATAAACGAATACAATATACCGGCGTTGACGATGAACTGGGAAAACTTGTGGCAACATTTAATGAAATGATCGGCCGATTACAAAACTCCTTCAGTCAAATACAGCAGTTTTCCATTGATGCGTCGCATGAACTTCGCACCCCGTTGACCATTATGCGCGGTGAATTAGAACTTGCACTCCATGCCAAAAAATATTCGACAAAAGAATATCACGATGTGCTTTCCAGCTTATTTGAAGAAACTATTCGAATGACAAGCATTATCGAAAATCTTCTTTCGCTGACAAAAGCGGATATTGGACGTGGTCACACGGAATTTCATGACGTATGGCTCCGTGAAATTGTCGAGGAATTAAGTGAAGACAGCGAAATGCTTGCGGAGAATAAGCACATCAAAGTAAAAGTAGCTGCCCTTGATGATGCGTTGATTTCGGGTGATCATGTTCGTCTCCGTCAATTGTTGTTGAACCTAATCGATAATGCAATCAAATACACAGCCGAAAAAGGAACGGTCACCCTGGCGTTGACACGTACTGACGGCGCTGCGAAAATTTCTGTTTCCGATACCGGCATCGGCATTCCTAAAGAAGAGCAATTAAAAATCTTCGACCGATTTTACCGCGTTGATAAGGCACGATCACGCGAAATGGGCGGCAGCGGACTTGGCCTTTCTATTTCAAAATGGATCGCCGAACTTCATGGAGGCACACTTTCCGTTGAAAGCGAACCAAACGTTGGTTCAACATTCACCGTCACACTTCCTTTAAAACATTCCAAGCCTGACCAATTGGAAATTTTCAAATCGTAAATTTGTGTTGTTTAAATTTCAACTTTATTCAAACCACAATTGTCATTCCCGCGGTTTTTGGCGGGTCCGAAGGACTCCTTTGGAGAATCCACCAATGAATGCCCGATAGAAACATTCGGGCATGACTGACACAGTGAAACTAAAACACTGCCTGGCACTTCAATTTATTGCATCTCGCCCGTCGAATTAGTATTATTTTCCATTTGTTATCTCAAAATCAAAATTAGTCATTGCGAGACGTTTTCTCGCCGGAGTCCCGCTGTACGGGACTCCGTACAGCGGAGCAATCTTATTAAACGAGGAACAATGAATGTCTTCTTCCCAAACAAGCAATGAAACAACTCTGGCGCGCCGATTAACGTTGACCAACGCTATCATGGTCGTCATTGGATCGGTTATTGGTTCCGGAATTTTTTTAACACCGCAAAATGTTGCTGCGACGGTTCAAATTCCCGGCATCATGATTTTTGTATGGATCCTAACGGGACTTTTAACGCTGGCCGGCGCGCTGACGAATGCCGAAGTGGCAAGTTTAATTCCTGAAGCAGGCGGACAGTACGTTTTCTTTCGTGTCACATTCAAACAACTCACGGCGTTTCTGTACGGATGGACAACATTTATTGTGTATCAAACAGGATCAATTGCCGCCATCGCCGTTGCGTTCGCAAAATATTTCGGATACTTTGTTGTCCTGCCGCATTTCGGCCCTGAGTTAGAGGCATGGAAACTCCCGTTGATCGGAAACATTTATCCGCTAAAAGATTTCGGCGTTACGATGCTCGCAATTCTTGCAATTGTTACCGTAACAACGATTAATTATTTCGGAGTCCAATTCGGCGGATTAATACAAAATGTTTTTACGTTCTTAAAAGTACTCGCGATCGGAAGCATTATCGTTCTTGCATTTACTGTCGGAAAAGGAAGTGTTGAACATTTCTTTCCGCTCTGGGGCGCTCCATCATCAAACGGATTGCTCGCCGCCATTGGTGTTGCAATGATTGCAACGCTCTGGTCGTATGATGGATGGAACAGCCTTACCTTTCTTGCCGGTGAAGTGATCGAGCCGCAAAAAAATATTCCCCGTGCATTAATTATTGGGACAGTTGCCATCATCATCATTTACGTCCTCACCAACATGGCGTATTTGTATATCCTTCCCATCGGTCAGATTGCTCAATCAAAACTTGTTGCCGCGGATGTGATGGACACGATCTTCCCTTCGCTCGGCGGAGCAATTATTTCTGCGATGGTGATGATCTCGACATTCGGAACGGTAAATGCATCATCGATGACAACCGCACGAGTGTTTTATGCGATGGCAAAAGATAAAATGTTTTTCAAAAGCATGGGGAAAGTCCATCCGAAATTCAGGACACCGGGAAAATCGCTCATCATTCAAGGAACATGGGCAAGCATCTTGTGCCTTACAGGCACATACGACCAGATTTTTACGTACGTAATTTTCGCCGGTTGGATTTTTTATGCACTTGGCGCTGTTGCAGTTTTTATTCTTCGCCGCCAGCAACCGGATAGTCATCGCGCGTACAAAGTTCCACTCTATCCGTTCGTTCCAATTCTCTTCATCATTGTTGCAACATGGTTCGTGTTCAATACCATTGTGCAGCAAACGGCTGATTCGATGGTGGGATTGCTTCTTGTTGCGGCGGGGATTCCGTTCTATTTGTATTGGCAAAAGCAGATGACGAAGGAGTAAATAACTTTTTCGATTTAAAACACAAATCCCCGAAACCTTCTTGAGATTTCGGGGATTTTCTTGACCTTCTATGATTCTAAAAATCTCCGCCAAGAGAGAAGTAATATTTTGGGGGCGAAAAGTTCTGGTAGGTGTACGACCAGGCAACATCGATCTTGAGCGGCAAGCCGAAAATAATCAAGCGCAATCCAAAACCGGTGCCGACTAAAAGATCCTGCGTTACGGTATTGCCGCTCGCCGTTTTTCCAATTCCTTTATAAGCTTTATCGTCTGTCCACGAAGATCCGACATCCAAAAATGTTGCGCCGGTAATATTATTGAATGCAATCGGCAATCCGCCGGTGACCAAATATTGAATGAACGGATAGCGAAGCTCGTAGTTCATCAATGCAAACTTCGTCCCATTTTCGACATTGTAATTGTATCCTCGCAGCGGAAGCGCAGGAGTAAGAAACGCATAATCGGCAATGCTGTTGATCGGAATCCGGTTATTCTCGAACTCGCGGTTAATCCATCCGTCTGTTCCGCCGATAAAAAATCGCTGTGCATTTTTCCCCACGCTGATGCCGCCGGAATAGCGAATCACAAATGAATAATCTCTCCAAAATTTCGTATAGGTCCGGTAATCAAACGTATATGTTTGAAAGTCAAGCGCATTAGGACCGATATGAGGACTGAACATTGCATTGATATTGTACCTCGTTCCGTTGTTCGGTGCGGTATATCCCCACAGCGTGTTGTCATGAATATAGCTGAATGACGGAATAACTAACGAACTGTTTTGGTTTGGCTCCGCGCTGTAATCAAGGTTTTCCCGGAGCAGATTCATCCATGCAAGCGAGCCTTCAATCCGGTTGAATCGATCCAACGGCAGCGACGCCGATAATCCAAGCCCCCATGTTCTGAAGCGGTAAAGAGCGGAATTCCCGTATGAATCATAATTATATAAGAAGCGTGCGGAATGATATCCCTGAATTCCCCAGTCGATCATTTGGGGAAGATAGTAATACGCAAAAACATAATCGCTGTTTTTCAGGTCAAGGAGAAGATTCGTCAAAAAATAAATTTGATGATCCCCCATCATGTCGCTGAACGCCATCATCGTCGTTCCCTGCACACCGTAAAACGTGCTGAACGCTGCGTTTCCGTATATAATATCAGGTGAAAAATTCAGTTTGTACTTATTAACGATATAATTTCCGTCGCTGTCAATATTATCGGAAACAGCGATATCTTTCTCAGATCCCGGATCGTAATAGGTCTGCTCTTTTTCTTTTACCGGCTCTTCAGAAAAAACATAATTATTGAAGTCGATCCGAATATTATCTCCGTAGACGCTTGTTGTATCTTTGGGCGCGATAAGATTCGCACCCGGCGCAGAATCTGTCTGTGTCACGGCAAATAATTTTTTCCGTTTCATATATTCTGTCGGCTCAACCTCGGCAACCTTCAGCGGGTGCTCAAACGGGGTTTTCAACAAAAAGATATCGAAGCCGGCTTTGTTGAGCGATGAGAAAGCAAGTTTATTTCCGTCGGCGGAAAGCGAAAGCTGATATACTCCCGTAATCGAATTCGTCACCGGTTTATCTTCACCCGTTTGAAGATTCCGCTCATACACATTGCCGATACCGTTTCGATCCGAAACGTACAGCATTTTTTTCCCATCCTGAGAAATTACGGGCGATGTCTCGTCGCTGTTGTTATATTCAATCACGCGTTTGATTTCCTTCGATGCGAAATCGAACGAGTAAATATCGAGCTGCGAATAATCGAATCTCGAAATCCTGAAATTATTTGGATGAAGCAGCGGCGTCGTAAAATCACGCCGATCGGACGCAAAATAAATTTTCTTCCCGTCCGGAGAAAATACCGGATCGGCATCGGAGAACACATCATCCGTAATATTCTCCAGTTTTTTTGAATTCACGTCATAGACATAGACGTCGGATTGCGATGAAGTGTTTCCAATAAAGGCAATCTTGTTGCCTTGCTTCGACCAGTCCACCGAGAAAATTCCATCAAGATCAAATTCCAATTTCTCTTCGTCGCCGCTCGCAATATCGATCAAATGAACCGCATCGTGATCGCCGCTTTTCACCGCCAAGGCAATTCTTTTTCCGTCAGGAGACCATGACATTCCCGGTGTTAACAAATGAAGTTCTTCAAAATTTTTCGTCCGCTGGCCGTCAACAATTTTTGTAATTTTATTGTCAATCGTCGAGATAACATACACATCAAAGTAATCATCGCGATCAGAGATGAAGGCGATCTTGTCTCCCTGCGGAGAAATTGCCGGACTTGTATTATAGAAATTATTTTCTTTTGTGTGATTTGTTATACGCGTCGCAAAATCAGCCGGTTCTTCCCGCTTCGCTACATCGGGCCAATACACCACTTTTTGTTCTTTCTGCCACCGTTCGGATAATTCTGAAATCGTTAATCCGATAGCGGATTTAAATCCCGCATCGATACTCCTCGCCCCTTTTACGCGGTGAAGAATTTCAGCAATTTTTTGATCGCCGTACTTGTTGGCGATATAGTACCACACCGATTGTCCGCCGCGATAGGCAAAATAGCCTCCGAGATATTCGATCGGCGGAAGATATGTATTAATTGTTGCATCGCGCATAAACATATCGGAATTCACATCCCACTTCAACGCTTCGTACTCGGCAAGCCCTTCGTTCATCCACATTGGCAATTGAATTCTGATATTATTGGAAATGATCGATTGAATGGAGCCCCCGTAAAACATATCATTGAGCACCGCGTGAACCAACTCATGGTGAATGACATGCCGAAACTGACGGTAGTTCCCTTCATACGGAAGGACAACACGGTTCTTGAATAATTCCGTTACACCACCGATGCCCTCTTCAAGATATTCACCGACAATATTCGTCTGTTGAAAATCGTTGTGGGAATTGTATACCATGATCGGAATGCGATTATTCAGCTGATATTTAAACGATGTACTTATTGATGTGTAGGCAGATTCTGCTGCTGCTGCAGTAAAGTTCGCAATCTTCACCCCGCCTTCGTAAAAATAAATATCGAAGTGATCGGTTTGGATGTATGACCAATTAAACCGCTTATACTGAACTTTATTTTTTCCAAAATTCCCGTCTTGAGAAAGACCAAGCTGGAGTGCTGTGATGCACAGAATCAAAAGAATTTTTCTCATAGATTTCCTCATTCCTCTTTCTACAATAACATTTCTCACAACCGATTAGTGCCGACGCCTTTTCCCCGGTTTCTTTTGTTTTGCCTTCTCTCCAATATCATTTTCGGCAAGCACAAAATCAATCTGCCGGCGTTCGGGATTGACCTTGGCCACCTTGACAATTACAGAGTCTCCAAGGCGATAACGATGCCCGCGTTTTTCTCCAATCAACGCATACTGGCGTTCATCGTAGGAATAATAATCATCATTCAAATCACGAACGTGCAAAAGCCCTTCGACCAAAAGATCATTGATTTCAACAAAAATTCCGTACTGCATCACGCCGGAAATAATCCCTTCAAACTCATCGCCGATGTGCTGCTTCATATATTCCACCTGCATCACTTTAATCGTCTCGCGTTCGGCTTCTGTGGCAACTCGTTCGCGGTCGGAAGAATGCCGGCACATTTCCGAAAGATGTTTTTCGAAATATTCTCTCCTGCTCGGATGTATTCCGCGGTGATACTCGTCGAGCAAACGATGGACGATCAAATCGGGATACCGGCGAATGGGTGACGTGAAATGCGTATAGTGCGAAAACCCCAAGCCGTAATGCCCGATATTTTGCGGGGAATATACTGCTTTTGCCATACTTCGAAGCGCCACCTCGGAAATAACGTTTTCTTCCTTTGAATCTTTCACGTCGCTTAACAATTTCTGTAATTCTTTAGACGATGCAGATTCATTAATGTTTAATGTATAACCGAATTTTTGCACGAACATTGAAAGGTTTCGCAGTTTATCCGGGTCCGGTGTGGCATGAATACGGTAGACAAAGGGAAGAATTTCTTTTTTCTTTGCAATCGATGAGATATAGGTTGCCACCGTTTGATTTGCAAGGAGCATACATTCTTCAACCAACTGATGACTTTTCAAACGTTTCTTGATATTGATTTCAACCGGTTTCCCTTTTTCATCATAGCGGAATTTTGCTTCCGGCGAATCGAAATCGATGCTGCCGTTCTTCATCCGTTTCTTTCGCAGAATCTGCGCAAGAGACCAGAGCGTCGCCAATTCATTGACGAAATCGCCTTTTTTATCATCGAGAATTTTTTCTACTTCTTCGTATGTGAACCGCCGTTTTGAATTAATGACACTTCTCGTAAATGAGTAGTCGGTTATTTTCCCGCGATTCGAAACCGTCATGAAGCATGTATAGGCAAACCGATCGACGTGCGGCATTAAGCTGCACAGTTTATTGGAAAGTTTTTCGGGAAGCATCGGGATGACTTGATTGGCAAGATACACGCTTGTTCCGCGTGAGTATGCCTCTTCATCAAGCCGAGTTCCTTCTTTCACATACGCGCTGACATCAGCAATGTGTACACCAAGCGTATACGATCCATCCGAAAGATGGTCAATCGAAAGCGCATCGTCAAAATCTTTTGCATCGTACGGATCAATTGTCACGATCGTCGCACCGCGAAGATCCGTTCGCTTCGAAATTTCTTCGGCGGGAATTGTTTCTTTGAAAGCGGCAACTTCATGTTCAACGTCTTTCGGAAAGGACGTTGGGAGTCGAAACGCTTGAATCACGGAGCGGACTTCAACAAACGGATCACCGGCTTTCCCAAGCACGGCGATGATTTTTCCTTCGGGATTTAGCTGAACGTCCTCCCATGCCAATAATTCTACGGTTACTTTATCGCCGGCCCGTGCACCGCGTAATTCGTTGGCAGAAATATAAATATCACGGTGCATCGTTGGATCATCGGGAAGAACGAAATAAAAATTTTGACTCCGTTCAAGTGTTCCGATAAATTCGACATGATTTCGCTTTATCACCGAAAGCACTTCACCTTCAACCAACCGTTCGACATTCGTCAAATGTTTCTTAGCAGCAAACAAAGAAACATTCACCGTATCGCCGTTTAACGCTGTTCCCATGGATTTTTTATCGATAAAAATCTCTTCGCCCTTTTCGGTCGTAACAATACCGAATCCCTGTTTTGTAATAACGATTGTTCCGGCAATTCCGCCGGATTTTTTCGAGATTTTGTGATATCCTTTTTTCTTTGTCCACACCAATTCGCCTTTTTCAACCATTTTATGAAGGATGTCGCGCATCGCTTCAAAATCATAATCGGTGGTAATATTCAACCGGCGTTTCAACTGGCGCGATTTGAAGCCTTCATGCGGATGCTTATCCAGGTATGCAAGAATTTTTGTACGAAACTCAGATCTGTTCATAGTCACTTTCAGAAAGTGAAGCGGTAAAAAATTCGAGCGCCAAAGCTCGTGCGGGCTTGAATCGAGTAATCGAAATTCTCAGTCTTTTTTTCTATCTCGAGCATGAAATTTCTTTTTTGTTTATCACCAAGCGGATATTGAAAACTGATGTTTGCATTATTCACGTCTGAAAACACGCGGCCCCCGGCGTTGATCGTCGCATCCAAAAATTCCAAGCCAAATCGTACATCCGGATCGGCGCCAACCTGTCGAACTTCAAAAGATTTAACAAACGGAATATTATTCTTCTGGACGAATTCCATAACGTACGATGAGAGCATGCTGTTTACAAACGTCAAGCTGACATTGGAGAGCTGATCTGCAATTCTTTTTTGATCATCCGCTGTCAATTCATCGCGGAATTTCCCCGGCACGCCAGTCGATGAGGTAAGCAGGAATGACACTGCATCGTTTTCAACATCGCCCGTACGTTCTGTCTCTTTGCCGGATTGATCGATTGTCTTTAATCCAATCTTTAATTTTGGCTGTATCCTGTTGCCGGTAATTGTTAATGTGACTACGGCTCTTTCGGTTTTCTTTTCATCATTAAACGGTTGATGCGTTCCTTCATAGGTTGCGAGAATATTCAACTGCGGATTTTGAGGATCGCCGACAAACGTTAACGATCCGCTCGCGTTAAATTTTTTATAGAACGTATAGTTTGACTCATTGCCAACGTTGATCGTCCCTTTCAGCTGGACACCATTTTCACTTTTCGAGAGAACTAATTTTCCATTTAATTCAGCGTACAATTCTTCGTACGCTCCGGCATTTGCATTAAACACCATATCCACACGCACCGGTCCACGCGTCTGAATCGTCAATTCATAACCGAAACCGTCCAAAAATGTTTTTTCACTTTTCAGCGGAACAACAGCAATCGCCTGAATCGATTTTGCAATGGTTTCAACGAATGAGGTATCCCTCTTCGGTTTCGATGTATCATCAACAAACTCCACGGTGTTAATAACAGAGGAAGAATATGATGTTGCTTGCTGAGTGGGGGGAAAAGTAAGAAAGCCTTGTTGAATATAAACAATACCGGCAACATGGGAACGATCAAAACTTCCATCGAATCGTAAGCTGTCACTTCCTGTTGAAGCGACTAATGTCCCAAAAAAAGTGGAACCGGTAGAACGAGAACGATCAGAAAGAATCAATAGCTCTCCTTTGGCTGTAAGGTGGTATTGATTCGGGACAAATCCGTTCATCACGATGTGACCTCCGATATTCATTTTTCCTTCACTATAGTCGGACGGGACATTTGAAACAATAAGAGCCGGAAAACGAACTCGATTGCTGTCAAAGAGAAGTGTGCCGGCTGCGTCATACCGCAATCCGTTCATTTCAAAGACAAAATGTCCCTCTTCCAGCGTTGCCGTTCCATCAATAATTGGTTTTTTCATCGAGCCGCCGACATGGATGGCGCTTTTTATCCTTCCCGTAATTTCCTTTAACTCGGGAATAAATGGATCCAACGTTGAAAACTGCAGATTAGAAGTTGACAAAGAAACATCGAGACCTTGAAAGTTTAATCGGTCAGGAACATCAACTAACCGCAAATCAATTGGAACATGTCCTTTCAGTACGATGTCTTTTGTTTTACTCGAATCCGGACTGTTTGAAATTTCAACGTTAATTGAAGCAAGGGTTTTTGCATAATCAATAATTGCACTTAAATTTCCCCATGGCGATTGCTGATACGACAGTGAATCACCCTTTACAGAAACTCTGAAATGAGGATCGTTTAATGAACCTTGAATCTCAGCATCGGCATTAATCGTGCCGCCCAAATTCATTACATAATCTTTAAATTCCGAAGATGATGTAAAATAGGAAAGATCGGAAAATTCGAATCCCTTCACTGCGGCCTTTGCCCTTATGCGGCCGTCAAATTCATATTGACCGGCAACCGAAACGGTTTGTGCCCGATGTAAAAAACTCGCAGAATCGACGGTAATTCCCTTTTGATCCATTTGAACGGCAAGAGCACCGTCATTAGAAAGCAAATACCCTCGATATTTTACAAACATTTTTGAAAAATCAAATCGTTCAGACAAAGGAGAAATGAACATTTTTCCCTCGGCACCGACTGAAATTGTTGTATCAAGGTCAGAATACGCGTTGATTGAGCCGATGGAATCATCAACATTCATTTGAAAATTAACAAACCTTAGAAGTGTTTTTCCAATCAATAATTCATTTGCAGTCGATTGAATATTAGCAGTCATTGGAAGGACCACACTTCGAGCAAATTTTGGTTTGTCAGAAATTGAATACTCGACATTGATATTTTTTCCTTGAATCGATGTCGAATCTTGGTCATACAGGAATTTTTGCAAATTGATTTTCCCGCCCATCGAAGCAGTTTTATTATTGCCTTCCATAACACCCGCGAGAGTTCCCTGAGCATCGAATTGCGGAAGTTTAAAAAAAAGAGTAACCGGGCGGAGGTTCTTAACAAGAAAATCGTATTTCATACGGTGAGTCGTTGTATCATCGGCAATATTTTCGATAGAATCTTGCTGAACGATAAACGTAGAATCAACGATGTGTCTTTGATATGAATACAATTGACTCATTTTTTTCACATTTCGCTCGAGAGTTTTAAGAAACCCTGCAAATGTAAAAAATCCGGAAATTTCTCCGTCGGCAACGGGAGATTGGACACTAATCGTTCGTTTGTGTAATGAATCAACAGAGATTTTTACAACGGCATGAGCTGAATCAATTGCTGAATGTTGAAACACGGAAGGATAAATTTCTACCCGGGTCTGAGAATTACCGGCAAGCAAATCAAGACTTTCGGCCGATCGTTGAATATTGAATGATAATCGCGTTTGATAATATTCGTCACGGAAAATAGGAGCAAGATTTAACCCATTCGCAGTTGCAGAAACACTGTACGACGGAACAGTTCGGGTAAAATCAATATTTCCGTTTGAAACGATCTGTCCATCGGGAGACGCTACTGTCAACTGTGCATCAATTTTTTTCTCTTTTGCTTTTAGTTCTAATGCGGCAGACGAAACAGGGATTCCGCGAATGGATGAAGAATCAATCTCAATACGGGCTTCAGCATTCAACTTGTCTATCGATGTTCCTTCGCCTTTAATATAGGCTTTGGTATTCAAATGGGTGACAAAATCCGACGTCGTAAATATTTTTTCAAGATTTACATCCGTTCCCGCAAGCAGTCCTTTATAGTGAAGATTATCTTCCGTAATAATCATTTCGCCATCCACTTTCACAAGTCCTGCGGCAGATTTTATTGTCGAAACTACCATAAAATCTAACGGTCTGCCAACATATTGGAAATCCATCGTTACCTTGCCGAGTGACGAATAATCAGGAATCCTAAAATACGGCATCAAGGCAGGAATATCTGCGGGATTAATCTCGCTTTGCTTTGAAACAATATTCAGATGTAAATCTTTCGGTGTATGAAGATCGGAAATGGAACCGGAAAACCGGAGCGTTGTTTGGGCAAAAGACGCATCAAATTTTTTAATGCTTAATTGATCAAACGTTCCCTGCAATTGTGCATCAAGAAAAATTTTCCCTTTCAGAAAATAGAGTGAAGGAAGGAAAATTTGGAGATCATTCATGGCGACTGTTGACGATACAACCGTTACTTTTGTCGGCGCTCCTTGAAATTTTTTCAAATCAGTCGCTTTCAAGACTTCCACGCCAAGAAGCGTTGCCTCCATCGAAATTTTAGAATTCGGAGTTTCAATCGTCAATTCTTTTACGATAGCTGAATCTTTCGTGTATAAAACATCAGTCGAAAGATTATCGAGTACAAATTTTTCCCGGGGTAGCTTCAACGACAAAGATTTGACCACGGCAGAAATTTTTTTTGCAGAATAGAAGACTTTCGAATCAAGATTCAGATTGGTAATTTTGAGATTCGAATAATTGACGGTTTTGTTTCCTTCAATCGTGGTGCTTGAATTGAAATCGCCCGTAGAGTCAATAAGTCTAAACGATGCATTGCGAATCGCAATTTTTTCAACATTAACGACAATCGCAGAAGGAACTGAATCCGGCTGGGAAGCTGTTGTATCGAGCCGGCTTACATTCCAGACTCCGTTTTTTGAGCGAATAAGATTGATCGAGGGATTTTCAATTTGAATGGAATTCACAGAAATTTTATTTCTCAGCAGATCAAACGCATCATAGTGAAGTGAAATCCGCCCCGATTCGACAAACGGAGCATTATCCACATACACCATAACCGTATCAATCGTAAAACCCGAAATAAGATTGCCGTTAATTTCACCAAGGTACACGGAAGCATTGAGATTAGATTCAATAACCTTGTACAGTATTGATTGAAGGTTTGATCGAAACAAGCTTGTTTGAGAGTAAATGGCAAGCGCCCCCATCATCAGCAACAATACACCCAATAAATACAAAAATATTTTCGAAACCGTTTTTGTCATCAGTTATTTTTGCGAGAACCTGCTTACAATAGTTTCGACGATCCCTGTGGTCGATTTGTCCGGGACAAACTCAATCGTTTGCACCGTCCCGCCAGCCCGTTCTACCACATCGCGTCCCACAATATCATTCAATGCATAGTCTGCACCTTTGACAAGCACATCCGGAACCAGCGTTGAAATAAGGTTGAACGGAGTATCTTCGCTGAACAAGCATGCGGCATCAACACACACAAGCTGCGACAGAATATAAGCACGATCACTTTCGGAGACAATCGGACGCAGCGGGCCTTTGATTCTTTTTACCGATTCATCGGAATTAACGCCAATAATCAATACATCGCCAAGACGTTTTGCCGCGGCTAAATATTCTACATGGCCGCGATGAAGAATGTCGAACACTCCGTTGGTGAAGACAACCCTTTTGCGCAGTTGTTTCCACAACGTTCGTTCTTTTTGAAGTTCTGGAAGTGAATAGACTTTTCCCATTTATCGTACAAGTTGAGATTGTAATACCCCAGGATCAATCGGAACAATCCCGACTTCACCGCAGACGATACCTCCCGCGGTGTTGGCAATCTCCGATGCTTCTTGTATCGTTGCACCGGCCGCGAGCAGCAATGTAAGTGTTGCAATAACCGTATCCCCCGCACCGGAAACATCCGCAACATGACGTGCCATGGTTGGAATAGTCGTCATCGATCCGTTTTTTTGGAAAAGAGACATTCCTTTTTCACTTCTTGTTAACAAAATATTTTCGGCGTTCAATTTTTCCAGTAAAATTTTACCGGCAGCAACAACATCGTCTTCTGTTTTTAATTTCTTTCCCAGGGCTTCTTCAGTCTCTTTTTTATTGGGTTTAAAGACAGTGACATTCTTATATTCAAAAAAATTATTAAACTTAGGATCGACCGTGACAATTTTGTTTTTCTTTTTCGCTAAGGCAATGATATTGACCAGAAGATCTTTAACGACAACCCCTTTGTTATAATCTTCAATAATTATCCCATCAAGCCCGTCGATATTCTTTTCAAGCGCTGAAAAAATCTTTTGTTGTATCTCTTCATTCACATCCTTTTTGTCTTCGCTGTCGATTCGAACCACATGCTGGTCGTGTGCAATCACTCTCGTTTTCACCGTCGTCGGCCGTGAAGCATCGGTGACAATTCCATCGGATGAATTCTTGTCGTTGATCAAAAACTGACGAAGCTCCTCTCCGCTTCGATCATTGCCAACAACTCCCACTAGAAATGCCGAAGCGCCTAACGAAGTAATATTATTGGCGACATTGGCTGCTCCGCCAAGCCGTGAAGTCTCACTGTCGACTTCTACGACGGGAACAGGGGCTTCCGGAGAAATGCGTGATACACGCCCCCACACATAACGGTCGAT
The DNA here is from genome assembly GCA_037443785.1 of Ignavibacteriales bacterium. Lineage (GTDB taxonomy): Bacteria > Bacteroidota > Ignavibacteria > UBA10030 > UBA8401 > JAQUOA01. Next base: position 53,722 of record JBBINR010000007.1, read on the forward strand.
CATCACATCTCCGATAACGGCAATGCGTTTTGAACGTGCGGAATGAAATAATTGTTTGATTCGGTCAGATGTAAATGCAGGCATTGAGTAATTCTATTTTGTTCGATAATTACTATGAATATACCCATTCTCCAAACCAGTATCAACGAGCAGGAAATAAAAAACCCCGCTATTCGCGGGGTTTTTTATGACAAAAAATGAAATGCCTTATTTCAGCAGCAACATTTTCTTTGTTTCGATAAATCCATCAGATGTTCTGAGCGTATAGAAATAGATTCCTGCAGAAAGATTTGTTGCATCAAACTTTGCAGTATAAACACCTGCAGTATGCGCACCTTCCGCAAGAGTAACAATTTCTTTACCCAAGACATCGTACACTGTCAAGCTGATTGTCGCATTGTTCAACAAGCTGAACTTGATTTGTGTTGATGGGTTGAACGGATTCGGATAGTTTTGCATTAACGAGTAGTTGCTTGCAACGATTCCGTTTTCTTGGTAAACCGAAGTTGGTGATTTCACAAATCGTTGAATCGAGTACATTCCCGCTTTTGCACCAAACATACAAACATATAATGTGTCACCATTCTTTGTCGTAGAAACACCTCTTGGTTTAACATTAAGACTATCTGTATTATTCCATGTATTTAACCCATTCCATTTTACACTATCCTTTATTTGATTTGTTGTCGGGTCCCAAAGATACCATGTATGTGCACTATAATACGTTTTTACCTGAGGATATTTATTTGGTAAATCAGCATTTGTATTTCCGGCTGCTGCCCAGAGCATGTCTGTTTGTCCATGACGTGTAAGCGCCTCACAATCAAATCCTTTTAACACTGTATCTGCAGTAAATCCGCTGAGAGCATCGCCGGTATATCGAATAATGCAGTGTCCTGTGTAACCGGCATAATATACTTTACCCCCATCACGCGAGCAAGTAAGCGTACGAGAAAAATATCGCGTCGTGTCTGTAACGTTTGCTACTTTTGTGCCAGTGTTATCGAACATTTGAATTGGTTCGAGATTATTTGCTACAGGTCCAGTAAAAATATTTCCGGAAACATCTGTTGCCACAGCTATTCCAGAGTTTTTGGGACTTGCAACAATCTTTGTAATAACAGCACCGGTTTTATAATTAATCAAATACACGTTTGAGAACCAGGTAAAAAGAATATTGCCGTCAGCTGCCGTTGCAAGTCCACGTCCGGTATTTCCTTTATACAATGTATCGTTTACAGCACCACCTTTAAGAATCATTAATGGCGAAAATGAAACCGGAGTTCCATCGGGTTTAAATATACGCAACGGCAAAACAGCTTTTGTGACATTCGTAACCGGATCTTTGATGCTATCGCCCTTAATATACGTATTATAATTCACCGTCCATACATTTCCATAAGGGTCTACTGCTACACCATGTAAACCATTTCCTGTTCCAATCAAAACTGAGTCCGCAGATAAACTTTTGTTTGGGAAATTCGGATCATAGGTATACTGCCCATAGGATACCGAAAGTATCAAACATATTGATGCCGCAAAAAGAAGAAGTTTTTTCATTTGTTACCTCCTGTTAGTATTGAATGATGAAGTGGATTAGATATTACTGTATCATTGTTTCATTGTCCATAATATGGGGCGCTGACTTTTCCTAACATATCAATTTTAAATAGCCCTGTTAGTTTACCCGTTGGTGTGGCTTTTTCTCTGACTCCATAAAGATAAGAATCTTTTCCCCATGCCAAATATTTAAAACTCGACCCGATTAAACCAGAATAAAGAGGATGGCTCGATTTATCAGGCGCGACAACATAAATTCCCGCATCGGCATCAGTACCAACATAAAGGTTTCCTTGATCATCAAAGGTAATGCCGTATGTTTTATTCGTCGTATTTCCGACAGTCGCAGATAGGTCAAAATATTTTTCGGGTGTTCCTAAACTGTTATCTGGATTTATCGGTATCTTATAAACACTGTTTACTGCATCTAAAGACGATTCGTGGCTGACATACACTGCATTGTTAAACACTCGAACGGAACGCACTATTCCATTTAAAGCGGTCAGAGGAAAATTTTGCACATTTCTTTGAGTATCAATGCGAACAAGGCCGCCGACAGAATTATTTCCTCCAATCCACAAAAACAGTTTTTGATCATAGTCGAAATCACTTACAAACAGCGGCAAATTATTAGGATACGTTGCATTAAATATATTCATAAAATTTGTGTTACTATTGCGGGAGGCAATTACTTTAAAGTTTCCCGATCGAGCAGCATAAACGGAATCACCTCGACATTTCAAACCGGTAAAAAACGCCTCTCCGCCAGATGGAGCTCTCTGAGCAAACTGCGTAAACGTACCAGTGGGTGAAAGCTGATAAATACCAATGCTGGAACCGCTTGCGATAAGCGAAACAAAAAGATTACCAGCTTTATTAAAGGTAATTGCTGCAGGTATTTGTTTGGTGGTATCAATTTCTTTAACTAAAATCAATACCGAACGAATGCTGATATATTTTATATCGGAGAATTCGCCAGCACCGTCTACTCGTATTCTTACTCTGATAGAATCTTTGATCATCTGCGGAGTCGGGAGTTTTATTTGAGTTGCCGTCACCGAAGTTATCGTCATTGGTATATTATCAAAAAACAAATGCAACGATGTATCCGTGGGAAATCCCGTGCCATTGATAACAATGGTGGTTATACCTGCAACAAAATATGGCGCCCCATCTGGAACTATCGACGTTACGGTTGGTCCAACACCAGGATATTTGTAATTTGGATCAAAGATTCCTTGCGGTGCATCTTTTGTACAACTCCCGAACATCAAAAGAGTTACTGCCGCAAGAGTGAAAGTAAACAATGTTGTTTTCATAATAGTCTAGTCATTGAGTATTTAAAAATACATTTGCAACGCAAACCGATTGACGCTTCCGAAAATGCCAAAGGGCGTATAAGCATAATCCAAGCCAATCCCGACTCCTTCAATAACTTGTTGCACTCCAATACCGCCTGTAAATCCGCGCTCATCATATCCAAACATATATCCCGCACGGAGAGCGAGTAATTTCATAAACACATACTCGGCACCTAGATTTACTGTTTCCGGATAATCGCGGGCATTCACCGCATCCACTGATACGATGAAAGAATCGCCATCTTTTTCATTAGAAATAAAGTCCATCGCATTTGCCGAAAAGCCAATGCGAAACATGAGGGGAAGCTGAAATGATTCTCGTTGATATTTTACTTCTTTAGAAAAATTTCGAACGCTTGCCGCAAAACTTAAACTTTTTAATCCCGTTTTATAATGCATACCAAAATCAAAAGACAGGACTTCTTTCTTATTTCCCGAACTCACTGGGTTTTTATTACCGTCAATTTGACTAAAACCGGCACTAAGATCTTGAATATTATAGGCGACACGGCCACCAATGGAGAATCGATCGCTGAGTGATCGAGCATATCCAACTCCTAATGACATTGCCACCGGTGAAAATGTTCCCATATCAACATAGCCATCCGAATTGTCCGCAATTACCGTGCGATCGATATTACCATAATCGACCGATTGAAAGGTAATACCGAATACACCATAATCATTATTCGGTGTCGCAATTGCAACACTTCCATAAAAATGTTTTATGTCGGCAATCCAATTTGTATTACCGAATTCTGCATGGACACTCGATTGCATTCTTGCTAAACCTGCAGGATTAAAAAACAATGATGCAGACGTTCCTTCAACCGAAGTGACCGCTTCACCCATGGCAACGGCCCGGGGATCTGTTGCAACATTCAAAAATTTTAAACCTGTTTGACCAAGTTTTTGATTTTGTCCAAAAATTGGCAGCGCCAACAAAATCAGAAGTACCAGAAGAAGATTTTTTTTCATAATGACCCGCTTTTTCTTAAACGCTATTTCAAAATATCAATTCCACGTACTGAAAATGCCATATTTTTTATTTGTACCGTTACCGTCGTTGTTTTCATCGTATCAATTACCGAAGCGCCAGTATAGGCATTCCAGTTTACAATAAGCTGCACTTTAAATCTCTTGCTGCATGAATCCGGATTGATGCTTGGCTGATATGAGTACAATATATTCGACGCAAATGCGCGGGGCTGGGTAAACACACTGTCTTTCCCTGCAGTTCGTATAATCCCGCGCACTTTCCCAAATTGGAAATATGCATACTTGGAAGTATCGTGGGTGACAGGATCAACCTGGACTGTGGAAAGAAGCATTGAATCCGGCTTTGAAGAGATGGTTGCAAAAATAGATAATTGAGCGCTTGATCCAGATTCGATATTCGAGATAACATGCATTGATGGAAATGTCGTGATCAATAAACCAAGCGTATCGACAATATTTGAGTTGCTAATTGTTGCCTTATAACTAAATCCGCCATTCTCCGCTGCAATACCACTCAGCTCTGTTCTTCCATCAGAACCAAACCAGGATGTTTTTGAATACGGCTGCCAATCCCAATTATATTCATCGGACGATGTCGGTTTTACACATGACATAAAAACACACGTTCCAATGAATACAGCGATCAATAATAAATATTTCATACGAATACCTAGAATATTTTTTTAACGAATGACAACAAATTTATAGATTCCTCTGTCACCTTTAGGAGTCTCGATAACTGCGATATAAATTCCGCTAACGATAAATTGATTTGATGATGTCGTTAGATCATAATCCTGAGACCCTGTCTCATCGATATGATTAATTGTTTTTATCAATTCACCGAGTTCTGTGTAAATCTTAATTGTGCAGATACTGGGAATATTTTTAAACACAATTTTATTTTCTTGTCCCGGCCACAACAAACTGCTGTTAGCACCGAGGTTATACGGATTTGGAACAATCCTTACTTTTGACTTTTGAAGCAATGGAGATGGTTCGGCACCCAATCGGCGATAGGCAGGCGCGTAGGTTTGAGTGTAATAACGACTGCTCGTTAATCTGCCTGGCGGCGTGAATCCGGCGCCATTGTTATCCGAAACTTTACCCGCAGAAACAAGGTAATAATAGTATGCCGCATCAAATACAGCCGTTGTGTCATTAAAACTTGTTGCACTTGCCGGACCTTCCCAAATTTTATAATAGGTGCTATCATATTGAGCAGATGCCCGCCAAACTTCCCACCCATCAATCTTTGGGTCGCCAGATGAAACCCACTCTAAATGTATTTTATTCGCCTTGCTCAAAACATTAAATGTCGTCGGCGGCGCCGGCGGTTCCGGAATATTCCATCCGCTGTTATAATTTGCAAGCGCCCGGCGAACAGCTTGGAACAATGAATCTTTTCCGGTAAATACCCAATCATTTTTCGTTTTCGTCGCGCCGTTGTACGTAATTGGCAGGCCGGAATTTGCCTTAAAGGCTTTTCCAATTTGAATAGAAGCCTCCCTCGATATTCCAGCAGCAACTTCAGCGATAACAATATGAATGCTTTCTTGCGGAGCAATCGTAAATGGACCATAACCATTTGCTAATGATTGTCCTCCAGAAGTATTAAGGGCAGGATCGCCGGATGTTGGTGTAAGCAAGTCTGCATGCCGAGGGATAACATGACCTTTTGTAATCATTCCCCATTGTGCTGCCATTGCCGTCGAGTTATATTGATCTAAAGCTCCGGAACCTACCAACGCCCCATCGGAAGATTCATACGAAGTTGTTGACGGTTGTCGAACATCATCGGTTGTATCATGTGTGGATTTGTCTACATGAAGGGTTGCCCATCCGACAAATTGATAAGAGCCTAGTCGCCCAACCGTATCACCGGCAACATGACCCGTTGCTTGCTTGAGTATTGGCCCCCCAATATTGTCATACCCGCCTGTGAATGAAGGATAATATCCATGCCATGCGAAACTTACACGAAGATCATTGTTGTCGAGATTTGTTGAAAAATATTTTGCGGGGCCAGGATTTGAAGTATCGCCTCGAACATCGTTCACCGTATTTTTACCATAGGCGATCGGATCGCCAAAAACAGTCTGCACATCGCGATTTATTCCGTACCGGCTTTGAAAATATACGTACACATCAGTAAGTGTCCGATCATCGCGCTTTGTTGACTTGTCGTCGATATATCCAGTATTCGTAAACATATAATCGTAAACGATATAATTGTCATGGTAGGATTGACCGAAGGCGATAATTTTCCGATGCATCGTCAGACCAATGGGGGTATTCACGGTATTGTCAATCATTCTGTCCCATTTCAGTGAAGCATCGACATCGTCGTTTTCAGCAAGCGTCCCATACGTTACGACGCCGTCAACAGTAACTCGCGTTGGATCGTACTTACTAATCATTTTAAAGTTCATCGGAAAAGTTTCACCCGCCATATTTCCCGCAGTGGAACGAGGGCCAACATGGATAATTTTATAAGGGAAGGCTCCTCTTGCATCGGTATAATTCGACGTAGCAATCCACAATCCTTTTGCCGCTTGCATATCTTGCGTTCGATAAATCGCCGGCCAGCGTAAGCCATCTGCTTGATCTGCATTCTTTCCCGTTCTGCCAATTTCAATTTCCGAGCCGTAATTTGAATATAAATTTTGAAGGGATCCGATTGTCATCCATTTATATTCATTTGAAGCTTGACCAAAAGCAAGTGATGAAAAAAGTACAACGAAAAAAAATTTATTATAATTCATAAGTTCCTCTTTAAAAACTCTGTCTTAAAAATCAAAACTGACTTTCAGTCCCCAAAAAATATCCCGAGGATTTAGGAATACCAAGAAATCCATATTTGGCATATCGATATATGATTTATCATCTAAAATTTTATTCATGCGGGTTGAACTTACTTCGGTCCAGCCTGATCCTTGATTCTCCATATATTTTTTGGTTGATCTATCATAGTAAACTGCTGTCGATCTGATATAGGTTGCATCGGCAAGTTTATTTACAGCAACAATTGGAACAAACGGTGCTCCCTCTTTTCTCACATCACCGGGTTTATCCTCACCGGGAATATTTGAATAGTATTCACTTGCAGGCAAATGCAATGACTGCCAATAACTGTCTTCGTCTTGAATGCTGGTAAACCCGTAATTTGAAAAATTCCTGATGTTAAAAATATTATTCACATCAACAAATAATTGTACATTGGCAGTGCCAAATTTAAAATTTTTGCTCAATCGAATATTCGAAGAATAGGTGTCGTTCCATTGAACATTATATCTCACATCATCCCGCGGATTGCTCCGGCTCCCGGTCCATGTATCATATGTGCCTGAAGCCCAGCTGGAAGTAATATTAAAACGCCAATCGTTTAATAATCCTATGCCCGCAATGTGTACATCATTTTCCATAAAATCTGTCGGCGTAAATAGATCAAGACTTAACCTTGCGAATGGCGCAGGAACTGGTTTCGTCTGAAAAATATCACTCTTATGGGTTGACTCATAAATCAGCTGATCGTTCGGACTTTGCGACAATTGTCGATAACCAAAACGCCCGGTCGACCGAGCCATATAGGTATAATTGAGAAATCCAGTAATCCAATTGCCCCGATTGCGTGACACTGTCGCTTCAAAACCACGTATATCCTCATAGGAATTTGGCATTGAAACACTGTAATTCACTTTTGAACCAAGAACCGATACCGTTGTAATTTGATCTGAGACATTCTTGTAATATCCGGCAACGCGTATCAAATACTCTTCGAATAAACTGTGCTCGTAGCCTAATTCATACGCTACCGTTTTGGGAAGAGGGTTATTCGGATTCGCCAACCGTGAAACACTTTTACTGACGGGATCATGACGAACTAAAAATAAATCTTCGGGCTGGGGCATCGAACGGAAATGACCATAGTTGAAAAACAATTTTGCATATTCTGTAATCGGAAAGGCAACTCCCAAACGCGGACTAAAGGTGATATTTTTTTCAATCTGAGAACGAACCAATGACGTGTCGATACCATATGATTGTCCGCCATACAGCCTATTATCAAATGGATTATAATTGTACCACGTACCATTAGGATCGGAAATATCCATTCGAATACCGAAATTTGCAATCATTCCTTCATATTCAAACTTGTCTTGCGCATATAATGAAGCACGATAGGGATACGTTTTCCAATACGATCGTGTTGCGGCATTATTGACACTGCTCACCGAAGCATAATTAGAATTATTGACGCTTAATACAAGCTCTGCTCCGGTTTTAATTTGATTATATCGATTCAGCTGGCTGTTAAAATCGAATTTGATGGTGGTTGTTGAAATAATGCTCGTATCTCGTGATCCGCTCTGGCCGTATTTATTTGTAAAGGCAGGAGTAAAATAATAATCATTATTTTGCTGCACATACCCAAATGGCGTTTCATCGACATAATAATTGTTTCCAAACAAGAGAACTTTTGTTGGATCACGTTTGCGTCCAGGATTTGTATCATATTTAAATCCGACGTAATTAACACTTGCTTCATAAAACGTTTGAGAGGATAAAACCTGCGTTACCTTACCGCCAAAACTATTCATCTTCACTGTTGATGGAGCAAAATAATCATTGGTATAAATTTGAAGATCGGCATAATTTGCTTTATTCAAACTCGAAGCAATGCCACCGGCGGATTGGAATAATCCTGAATTTCCGGAGTTGTTGTCATTACTTCCCTTTTGTTGTCCGACCATTCCGCTTACCATTACCTTTAATGTACTTGTAATGTCTGACGTTATTTTGAACTGCCCGTTGTAATCTTCATACGCCTCGCGAGAAAGCGGAATCATATACATTGTTTTTTGTTGACGGTAGGACCCAAAAAAACGAAGATTGCCAAGCAATGAACTGACATAAGGAACGGGTCCGCCAAAACCTGCATCAATATCGTAATCAGGTTTTGTTATTTCTCCATTTTTTCGGTGATAATACATGAATAACTGACGTGCCGCTTCAGGTGTTAAATCATTCGTTGGATCTTTGTCCGCCAACGATGCTTGAGACACTGCGTTCCAACCGCCAATAAATGAACGGTATTGTTCGCGCGTCCATTTATCCCAAGCCCCTGGTTCTTCTCCCGTGCCCGTACCCGTGTACGCTACAGCCGGATCAACAAACGGTCGAATGAAATATGAATTTGAATTGTAAATTGATGGGCCGAAATTTTTCGCCGTAGGCGGACTCAGGCGGAATGTCGCCGAGAAAGAATACCCGTTGGCATTTCCTTCTTTTGTGACAACATTGACAACACCCGATCGGATATTTCCGTATTCAGCATTAAATCCACCGGTCTGAACTTGAATGTCCTGGACGGAACTCAAGCTGATACTCGAATACGGTTGATTGTTTCGTTCATCGCGAAGAGTCAACCCATCCACAATAAAAGCTGTTTGATCCGCGTTATCCGATCCCCTAATCACAAGTCCGGATTGAATACCAGCCTGCAGACCAACAACTGCGCTGATACTTATAACCGGAAGGCTCGCGATCTGTTCCGTCGTAATATTTGCAACACTCGTCGCGACATCTTTTAACACGACAGGGCGCTGGGCAATAACAACAACTTCTTCCCCTTTGATAATTTCCTGGGACAAATTACATTTGATTTCAGTGGTCAGATCAATGTTGACACGCACTTTTGTTTGGACAAGAGCCGAGTACCCCAGCATCGATGCACGAACGCTGTATTCTCCGGGCGGCACATTGGTTATTACAAAATTCCCTTCAAGATCCGAAATAGCGCCAAGTTGTGTTCCGACGATAACAATATTTGCTCCAACAAGTTTTTCACCATTTTGAGAATCTATTACCGTTCCGGATATTTTACCGGTTGTTCCGGCCAGAAGAAGAATGAAGGGAAGCGTACATAAAAAGGACACGATAGCAATTCGTTTCACGGGAAGATCTCCTTATTAAAAAGGATTACACTAAGTTCTGTGTAGAAACTGCACGTAATTGTTGCAGGTTATTTACTTTGTCGTTATGGGGCGTACCAAAGATTCAATAATTTTTCTTTGCCGCTATAGTAAGAACATTTTTAACACTAAAGCAACAATTAATTGATGAATATTTATGCATTGTTACTTCTGTAAAACCATTTTCTTTGTTTCTGAATATTTTCCTGAAATTAAGCGGTAAATATACACTCCGCTCGCAAGATTTTCTCCATTAAAGACAACTGTGTACGTCCCGGAAGGAAGTTGCTCATTCACCAGTGTATATACTTCACTTCCGAGAATGTCATAAACTTTTAAGATCGTGAAGTCATTCCCAACAACGGCGAAACGAATTTTGGTTTCAGGGTTAAATGGATTAGGATAGTTTTGGTACAATGCGAATTCGCTGGGAACGGTTTCTTCGCCGTAAACAAAGGTCGCCGTTTTTGTTTTAAACCGAAATATCGATGACCAGACAGATTCACCAAAAATATTTTTTGCACTGACACGCCAATTATAAATCTTGTTGTAATTAAGATTGAAAACAGTCATTGTCGTATCGAGCAATCCGATCGAATCCAAAACAGGTGTTGAGAAGTCTAATGACAACGAAAGCTGAGCTCGGTATGATGATGCCGCTTTGGTTTTATTCCAAGAGAAAACAATATTATTCACATCAAGATTTGTGGAAAGATTTGCCGGAAATGCCAAGAGAGGGGTTTCCGGTTGTCCGGTCATAAATGAAGAGAATGAAGAATAATTTCCTTCGCCGACAAAATTTATCCCTTTCACTCGCCAGTAGTATGATCGCTGCCCTTCAAGATTTGAAGCAATGTACGAACTGTCTTGAAGCAAGCCGGTTGTTGTCGTCAATGAATCCACAAAACTCGAATCCCGCGAAATCTGAATTTTGTAAGCACTTGAAAGCGGTGTATAATTCCATCGCAGCGGTACTGATGCCGACAGGGAATCTTCATTATTTGCCGGCGATGCAAGAACAGGCTGCAACGGTGGTGTGGTAATCGAAACAACGCCGCTGGCTGGACTTTCATTGTGGTTTCTATCCAACGTAGTTACAACAAAATTTCCGGTGACTGGTGTTGCGATATTCAGTGGATTGATGTAATGTGAATTTGAAACGGAAAGAATATTTTTTGCATCATCAATATCGGTTTGTGAAACACTTGCAGAAGGAGTTTTGTACACCACATAAAATCCTGCGGTGTCACCATCCGAGGCAGGTGATGGAGTATCCCATTGAACAACGTCGATCGGGTTTGATCCTAATCGCGCAAAACGGATTTGCTGCGGAGCGTTCGGCGGAATGGTATCTTTCCATTTCATCGGAGGAAGAAGCGCCTTGTAATGATATAAATCGTTTTTTAATGTATCGATAATCCCGCCAAAATTTCCCGTTATACTATTCGTTGTGTACAGAAAATTTCCCGCCTCTGTTGAACCATCGGCACGGTCAAATCGAATTTGGTTTGCAATTTCACTTGCCGGACCAAAACCTGAAGCGTTAATTCTATAAGCAGCGAGCCCCGGAATAATTTCCCTTCCGTTCGAAACCGAATTCCACCACGGTAATAATTTTGTATAGTCCTGATTACCGCCAATTTTCCAATACAATTGCGGCGCAAGATAATCGATATACTTTCCATTGAGCCACGCTTTTGCATCACAAAAAATTGTGATGTAATTATCATTGCCAACTATTCCTGTTGGAACTCCGTTTCTCCAGATTCCGCGCGGGCTTATTCCCCACTTCACCCACGGCTTTATAACTTGAATACTGTCGTACACCTGTTTGATAAGAAGATTAACATTGTCGCGTCTCCAATCGCCGAGATCAGTAAATCCTCGCGGAAAATTCGCAAATGTAGTTGCATCTTGATTTCCCATTGGCTCGACATAAAAATAATCATCCATGTGCGCCGCATCGACATCATATCTGCGGACAACATCCGAAATGATTTTTGAAACATAATCGCGGACAGCTTGTAATCCTGGGTCTAAAAAATTTACTTTAGCGCCAGTTGTTGGACTGGTTACTACTTGTAAAATCCATTCAGGATGGGTTTTCGTAACATGATTTGACGAAGTTGAATAATTTCCAACTGAGCGCTCCGCACGATATGGATTGAACCATGCATGCAATTCCATGCCGCGTTCGTGCGCTAATTGCACTGCATACGCAAGCGGATCCCACAATGGATTCGGAGCAGTTCCCTGGCTTCCAGTCAACCAATACGACCACGGATCGTATGGCGATTGATACATCGCATCACATTCGGAACGGATTTGAAAAATTGCGACGTTAATTCCGGCCGCAGAAAGCTGGTCAAATATAGACGTGAGTTGTGCTTGTTGTGCTGCAACGGAAGATGTGTTGGAGCTGGGCCAATCAATATTTGCCACTGTTGCAATCCATGCACCGCGGGTTTCTCGTTTAATTGGAATGGTTTGACATTGAATGAGGTCAAGGAAAAAGAGAACTAATATGGAGAATAGTATCGAACGTTTCATGGATTCTCGGGGCAATATGACGAATGGTGCTTTTGTGGGTGTTTAAATGTACGCGGAGTTTGCGAAAATTGCAATCGACAATTGTTCTCATTTTTTGGGAAACCACACAAGTTTACCCGGGTAAGAAATAGAAAACCAATGCAAATATTACGTAGACTGAAAGCAATTGCACACCTTCGAGCCAGTTGCTTTCACCATCGCTGTCAATTTGTTCGGTAATCAGTGCGGCCAATGCAATCACTAAAATTTCAATCGGCGTAAAAACCAAATCCATTGGTCGGCTTCCAATAACATAACTTGCCAATACAAGCATCGGTGCAACAAAAAGTGCCACTTGAATGCTGCTTCCGATTGCAATTCCTAAACTCAAGTCCATTCTGTTTTTTATTGCGACGGAAATTGCGGTGCTGTGTTCTGCCGCATTACCAATAATCGCAACAACAATCACACCGACAAACACGCTTGTTAATCCCATGGCATGTGCGGCATATTCAACAGTCCCTACAAGAATTTCACTCATCCACGCAATAAAAATTGTGGCGACGGCAAGGACGGTTACTGATTTTCTGACACTCCATGCACCGTGTTTTCCTTCGCTGAGTTCTGCCGCTTCCGCTGCTTCTCCGGTAAAAAATTGTTTATGGGTCTTCAATGAAAAGACCAAACTCAATAAATATGTGGCCAGCAAAACAATGGCAATTTCAAAACTAAGGTCGGCTTCTTTGTTTGGAAGAATGTTCCCTCCAAAATAATGGAACAAGGCCGGAGCGATTAATCCAATTGATGCGAGCGTCAACATCGTCCCCATTGTCCGCGCACCGCTCGGATTGAATTTTTGCGTTTTGTGCTTCAGCCCTCCTGCCAAAAATGACGCACCAAGAACAAGCAAAAGATTTCCAATGATCGAACCGGTAATCGATGCTTTCACAACATCGTACAATCCTGCATTCAATGCCATCAAGGCAATGATTAATTCCGCCGCATTGCCGAATGTTGCATTCAAAAGGCCGCCGATACCTTCCCCGGTTTTTTCGGCAAGATGCTCCGTAGCTTTTCCCAGCCAGCCTGCCAACGGGATGATTGATACGCATGAAAAAAGAAAAAGTATTGTCGGAGAGAAATGAAAAAAATATTCTCCGGCAATCGTGAGCGGGACAAATATTAAAAGCCAATTGGTTGATGGTTGTAAAATTTTTTTCATCGTATCATTTCATTAAGTGTTTTAAAAGTTGAATCTGTCCGGCGTGATACACATCGTGCATTGCAATTCCGGAAATGGTCTCCCGGTTGCTAAACGTGCTTCCTTTCGGATGATGTGCAAGGTTACCGTCATGCAAGGACGTTACTGCCTGAACGAGAAGAAAGTGCATATCGTCCAGCAGCTGAATATCTTTTTTCCATGCCGCTTTGGTTTTCTCCACAGGTCTTTCAAAGAAATTATTTCCTTCGAACAAAAACCTTCCCCGTTTTTCATTTGTCAACCGCCGCCATACAACGTATTTCCAGTACGCACAATGAACGACAATTTCCCAAATATTATGGCGATTCGCAGAAGGGCGCCACGATGCTTGTTCAATCGTCAATCCGCGGAGTGATCCTCGGAGATTTGTGCCGTGCCACGATTTTGAATGATAGCCTTCTTCAATCTGTTGAAGCAGTACAGAAATGATTTTTTGATTTCCCATACGCGCACCGTTCGTTTGATTACAATTTTCTCCATGAGTATAAAAAAATAATCGTGGAACTGCAATTGATGGCGAAGGGTGGGTCGTTTTGAAAAATAAAATCCCGTCATGCTGACGTATGTCAGCATCAATCGTATAATTTAGATGCCGAAACAAGTTCGGTGCCGAAGGCACCCCTCCGGGACATGACGTAAAATTTGAAGTTGACCCATGACCTGATGATGCTAGGAAAAGCGAAGCGTGATGTGAAGAATTTCCGGTGTGTTGCCCGTACGAATCGGCGGGCCCCATGAACCGGCTCCGCACGAAACGTAGATGTGTGTGTTGTTTTTCTTTTTATAGCCCCAGCTTACTTCATACACTTTTTTTGTAATGAAATTGAACGGCCACAATTGCCCGTGGTGCGTGTGTCCGGAAAGCTGCAGATCAATATTTGCATCAACCGCTTCATCTAACCGATACGGCTGATGGTCGAGCATAATTGTCGGAAGTGAAGAATTGCTCGAGGAAATAATTTCAGAAATTGTTTTACGCGGCTGTTTGTTCCATCCTTTAGAGCTCAGATCCTCCCTGCCGATAATTGTTACGGCATCAGCAACGGAACGTTGTTCATCTCGCAGCACGGTAATTCCATGATTCTGCAGATATTGAACTGCCTCTTCAACGCCTCCGAAATATTCATGATTTCCGGTAATTGCAAAAATTCCATGCCGTGATTTTATTTTTTTCAGTAAATCACCAAGATTATTTTTTATCACGCGGCCAATATCTTCGTCAAACACATCGCCGACAAACAAAACAATGTCCGCGTTGAGTGAATTTATCTTATTAACAATGTACCCGAGTCTGTTGGGACCCATAATGGTTCCCAGATGAATGTCGGAAACGGCCACAACAGTGAGTTGGTCAACCGAAGAAGATTTTCGCGGAATATCAAATTGCAATTTTTTGATGCGCGGATATTTTGCGTTGATAAATCCCGCCACCGTAACAAACGTAGCAACCGAGAATATTGTCACCGCTGCAATATAGTTTATCTGCACAATGGAGTACGATTTAACCGGGGAAATAACCGGAACAACATAATTGAGAAGTTTAACGACATCGATTGCAGCCGTCATCAAAAAAAGATAAACCATTTCTGCCAGCCAGATCGATCCAATGTAGACAACGATTTCAGAAAATCGCGACAGAGAATATCGTTCTACCATTCTTCCCAGCGGATACGAAACGGCCAAAAGAATTCCTCCTGCGAGGAAAAGAATTCTTTTATCGGAAATTAATTCAAGCGCATTCCATCCGCGATAAAAAATATAGAAATTAATAGTCCCATAGACGAAAAGAACGATACTGAAGAAAATAATAAATTGTTTTTTCATCGAAAGTACATTTAAAAAAATTATAGGATACTCAATAGACGGAAGAACAGCGAAAATATTGTCGGCGAAGATAAAAAAAGGATGGTCAATTCGTCAACTACTTTTGCAATCGTCCTTCCAAGGCGGCAAGAAAAAGTTCCTGATCGACAGGCTTGGGGAAATAGAGATCGCATCCCAATCGAAATGCTGCCCGTACAATTTTGTCGTCATGCAGTTTACTCACAAAAAAAGAACGGAACATTTTGAAGTGTTGGATGCCGTTTTAATTTTTCAAATAATGCAAACCCGTCCTGATGGGCAGAAGTAAAAAGAATTTCAGTCAGAACCAAATGCGGAAATCGATTGATAATTCGTTGAAAAGCTTCTTCGACGGAGGTAACGGCGATGACGTCGTAGTTTCGTTGTTTCAACATTTGTGCAATACTCAAACAATGGTCTTTGTCAGTATCAACAATAAGAATTGTTGCTTTCGTCGGCGTTCCTTTTTTGGCTTCCTGAATTTTGCTTTCAGCCGCAAGATGCTCATCGGTGGTGATCCCGTATTTTTGACGCATCAATTCCAGAACCTGACGCTCATTCTGCGTCAGCACACCGTCTCGCCACGCCAACCGAAGGGCTTCAAGATATGCTTCTAATTTTATTTCGCGTTCAATATCAAAATGCTCTTTATTGCTGATATTAAAAATATCTCGCACGCGTTTCAATTCTTGCTCTTCTTCCGGCGTTACTTTTCCGTCAAACCACACTTCTTTCATCAATTCCCTATACATAAAATACGCACCGTGAAGCGGGGGTGTCGGTTGTACATTGGGATTGTTTGGGGTTGATAGTCCGAAAAATTTTGCAGCACCGGATTGCTGTTGCTGCATTAACAGCTCAATGCGATCTGAATATGCCTTTGCATAAAAATTTTGCGGTTCGATTTTGTACACTTCCGCAACCATGTTCAATGCTCTCTTGAAGTCAGAGTTTTTAATCATCTCATCGGCGGATGTCAGCAGTTTTGCAATAGCGGCGGTTCGTTGTTCTTCGGTAATTTCAGCCGGCTTTGATTGATTGGCCGTTGTCTGCATCCTTTTTTGCATCATAATAACACGCTCTTTAAATGAGCGGGAAAGCATATTTTTCGGATCGAGAGCTAAAGCCTGTTCAATCTGGACAAGCGCCTCATCAAACCTGCTGTAGCGGAAAAATTCATCGGCAGTGCGAAGGTGTTTTGAAATTTTTTCTCGGAGATCTTGCGGCGTTCTTTCAACAGCAGCTTTATTTTCAAACATATATTCCCCTTGAATACTGTTTAATCGTATCCCCGCATAAAGCTATACAATGTTAAAATGAAAGACAAGCATTAAAAAACCATCGTGCGATGGTTTTTTAAACTCTAACAATGATTAGGATTTTTTAAAAACGATAGCTCAAGGTCACGAGCGCTTGCGTTGTTGATACCTTTTCATCGACTCGCGTACTCGGATCTGCATATTGATAGACAGATGTTTTGTATGATCCAAAACTCACCCCGGCATCAATCAAAACGTTCCTCTGCAGCAATATTCCGGCACCCCCGCTGATTATGTGTTGATCAAATGAACTCGGATCGTTCTTATACGGAGAAGGTTTCACCGAATAGCCGGCGCGAACTCGAATATCGGTTTTCGGAACATCGAACTCGGTGCCAATGCGGTAGTTGGTAACGCTTCTAAAGTTCGACTGCAGAGAAATATTTTCTTTTTGAAGATCCGCATCTTCCGCCCATTCTATTTGCGACCAATCGGAGTAATCAATATCAGCGGAAAGAAGCAATTGCGGAAGTGCATAGATTGAAAATCCGATTCCAAAATTCCATGGTGAAATAACTCCGAAATCATAATTTGCATTGAAGGCATGCTTTTGTTTATCGGGCGGAATGTTCCCTTGCCACGACCCTGTTGCATCAAAAACGCTTTCGCCGGTTCGATCGTAATTAAATTTCACCGAAACAATTTGCGGAGTGCGAATGACCGCGCCCACACGGTACAGATCCGATCGATACATTAAGCCAATCGTAAAACTGCTGCCGGTAATTTCCATTTCATTGTGACTGTCATAATAAAATTTATTGAATCGATGATAGGCAGAATCTGAAAGAAGCGCTGTATTGTCGGAATAGACATTCTTCGTATCTTCTTCCACATAATTTCGATCAAAAAGATATTTTCCGTTGAGAATATTCAGGGTTACGCCGAGCGAAATATTTTCTTCAATATCAATGGCTCCGGAAAG
Source organism: Ignavibacteriales bacterium (assembly GCA_037443785.1). Taxonomy (GTDB): domain Bacteria; phylum Bacteroidota; class Ignavibacteria; order UBA10030; family UBA8401; genus JAQUOA01. The sequence goes on from JBBINR010000007.1 coordinate 71,490, forward strand.
AGACCACATCCCCATCGATCCGGTTTCCTTGGCCACAGCACGCTGATTAACACTATCTTGAACCGACGTATAAAAATTAGTGTTTGCCAAAAAAACATTGAATGGAATATCATATTTCACATCCGAATCAAAAAGCGTCGGAAGAATCGAACTCGTTGGATTAAATCCACTGAATGATAAATCTTGCCCGTAGTCTGCAATTTTATTGTAGCCAAATGCAAATACCAAACTTCCTTGTACGGTTGGAAATGGAAAAACAAATCCTAAATCATTCAATGTTGTTGAGGTACCATCGTCGGTCAGAGAGTTTCCGTAATATGTCGACGTAGTACTGTGTGCGAGATTTGAAATACCGCCGGTAAATTCAAGCCGCTTCATTTGTGCAAGCCCCGCAGGATTCCAATAGGATGCAGTAAAATCATCGGCAACACCGATGTACGCTGAACCCATCGAAAGCGCGCGCGCGCCGATTGCTCTGTTTGAATACTGGGTGAATCGAAGTGCATCAGAAACTTTTTGAGAGAACAAAAGTTGTGAAAATAATAATGCAACAAGAAGGAAGAAGGCTTTCCGTTTCATAAAGGTCACTATAGGATTTAAAATTAGTCGCTGCGTTTTTTTGTCGGAGCCGGTGAACTTGATGATGATCCCCGTTCTCTCGATCCTGAATTTTGAGGCTGTGACTGCGGCGGCGACGAAACAGAAGCTGCAGGCGCCCCTGTGTTTACTGTTGGTGAAGTACTTGTTCCGGATGACGGCGGTGCATAGGTTGACGGCGAAGAATCTCGTTGTCGTGTTGTGTTGTCCGTTCCGCGTGACGGATTATCCGCTCTTCGTTTTTGCGGAGGATTTGTATTATTCCTTTGATCAGAACCAGCACTGCCGGTAACAATCACCGGTGGAGGCAGCCACCACGGAGAAACCGGCGCTCCTGGAGAATCCGGAAAATATGGCGGTTCATAGACTGGAAGATTTGTTGCAATCCACATGCTTGGATCAATTCTGAATCCATGAGCAGACACAACACCGTACGTCTGCATATCATAATACCGATCATCCAATTCCGATCGTGAATGACACGAGAGGCAATTGTTAGAATAATTAATTTCGGATGACATATCCATTTGCACAACAGGATGCGTGTTCCTGGATTTTATATAATCTTGCGGCGTCATTAATTGCGTATAGCACCCCGCAAGAAATATTGATGTAATTCCAAGAGTTAAAAAAAATATTTTTAAAGACTTTTTCATATTAATCTCGTCTTCTTCCCGATGAACCTTCAGAGCTGCGTGATCGTCCGCCTCCACTCGATGCTGGCGGCGCGTACGAAGGCTGAGATGAACTGCGTTGCGGCGGCGGTGAATAGGATGGCTGTCTGTTTTCACGCTGACGTTGTGCAGGCCGTGCTTGTTGTTGCGGTGCATCATTTCTTCGTGATGGTGCTACGGATGCACGCTGATTTTCCCGTTTTCGTTCTGCAGGTCGTGCTTCTTTGTTTGGATTATTTTGTGCTGGCGGAGGATTTACCGATTCACGATTTCGTGTTCCTTCATTACGTTTCCACCACGGAACTTCATCACGCGATCTCCGCGGCTGTGCAACTGTTGTTCCTTCGTCACGCGGAGAAGATTCACGGACTCTTGGTGTTGATGCGACTGTTGGTGACGGTGACGTTGGTGTTGGAATAGGACGCGACCGCTCTCGAACATTTGGAAGATCGCGGGATGGTCCATCAGCTCTTCGCCGATTTCCTGGATCAACAGTCGGCGGGTTATATCCATAAATTGGATGCTGATAATAAATTGGGTAATGGTGATAGTAACCACCGTAATACGGCCACCATGGATCATAAACATACGGACGAGGATAAATGCAACCGTATCCATAATCAAAATAACTCCACCGCGGTCCAAATCCCCAGTATGGATCATCAAAGTATGAATAGTAATAACTTCCTATCAACGATGAATGGTAGTACGATGGATAATAATAATTGAACGAAAGACGAAATCGCGACTGCCGATAATTGTCATCCAAATAATAATTATTATTGATCGTTACGTTACTATCGTTCACTGTCGTATCGGAAGAAACATCAGCATCATAATACTCGCCATCATAACTGCGTGTTGCAACTTCGGTATAACAACCGCTCCACATTACTCCTGCCAGAAAGAGAAAAGGAATAGCAATTTTTTTGATGAGTAATTTCATGGCTGCCTCCGCTAAATTCTCTATATCAGAAATAACACAACATAGTATAAATTCATTCCCTTGAATATTAGACTCTTAATGTATAGTGCGGGATTAATGGACGATAAGCAAATTAAAATGTGCGGATATATTCAACCTTTAATGTCCGATTTGCAAAAGTCACATTATTTTGATTTTTTGCAATATTTTTTAAATCAAATCCTAATGTCAATCCGCTGGCAAGCGACCATCGCAATCCTGCATTTAGATAGCCATTTTTTCTTCCAAGCGAACCGGGACCATTATCGTTGAATGCAAAATCATATTCAGCTAAGAATGATAATTCACTTCCGATTGATTTTTCAATTCCAGTAAAAACATCCATATCTTTATCGCCGTCTTTTTTCTCCATACTCCAATTCACACCGCCGTGAAAGCTCAGAAATCCCAACATCGAATAATTTTTACTTCCGGCAACAAAAATTCCACGCGATTTAATTGTGAATCGTTCAAGATTGTCGATATATGTTTCTTTTCCCTGCGAATCAAACCCAAAGGCAATCGCCGGCATTGATTCCGTTTCTTCGATCAACCGATATTTCACCATGACACCGGGAAGTTTTTGCATATTGGCAGAATTTTTTCCGATGATGCCGACGCCTCCGTACGAAACTCCAAATGTCAATTTATCAAGTGCGCCGGCATAAATACCAAACATCACTCCGCCATCTTGAAAGAAATTCGATTCGAAAGAAAATGCACCGCGTTTCAACACGCCGGCAGTCGGTGTATCTATTATATAGCGTGGTTCAATATTCGATGCGTCGCCGGCAGTATTTTGTGCAAACAGCGATGCGATGAAAATCAACGTCAACAATAAACTGGCAGCAGCTTTTTTCATTTTTTTCTCGCTTGATATGATAGACAAGATGCCAAATTTTTATACCTTTTTCCAGAATGTTCCGTCTTTTGAATCTTCCAAAACAATTCCCGCCGCTTTCAGATCGTCACGGATTCTATCGGAGATCGCAAAGTTTTTATTCTTGCGTGCATCGTTGCGGATTGCAATAATCAGTTCCATCAATTGCGGCTCGACGGATTTAACTTGAATATTTCTTTCTGGAAACAATCCTAAAACATATTCACCGTAATTCTCAAATAATTTTTGAGCTGCTATTAAGTTCTCCAACAACGGATTCCCTCCGGGTTGCAACCAGGTATTTATTTTTGATGCTAATTCAAATAGACCGGCAATAGCTTTTGACGTATTAAAATCATCATCTAACGAACTCTGCAATTCTTTTTCAATCTCAGAAATTTCTTTCGACCTATCGAATATTTCTGAATTTTTTACAATTCGTTGAAATTTTATCTCATCTTTCAACCTGTTAAGTGTTGAAGTTAATTTCTCCAACCCTTTTGCCGCACCTTCAATTGCCTGCTCGCTGAAATCGAGCGTGCTGCGGTAATGACTTTGCAAAATGAAGAAGCGTATCACCATCGGATCGAATTTTGTGAACGCATCTTTCAGCGTAATAAAATTGCCGAGTGACTTTCCCATTTTCTGACCATTCACGGTCACAAGATTATTGTGCATCCAATATTTTACAAATGGATGTCCGGTTGAGCATTCGCTTTGCGCAATCTCGCATTCATGATGCGGGAATTGATTGTCCATTCCGCCACCGTGGATGTCAAATGTCTCGCCGAGATACTTCATGGACATCGCTGAACATTCCAAATGCCAGCCCGGAAATCCCAATCCCCACGGCGAGTTCCACTGCATGATGTGACTCGGTTCGGCTTTTTTCCATAACGCAAAATCGGCAGGATGACGTTTCTCGGATTTTACATCAACGCGCGTTCCGCTTTCCGCTTCTTCCAAAATTCGTCCGGAAAGTTTTCCATACTCTTTATCTTTGCTCACGTCGAAATAAACCGAGCCATTTATTTCGTATGCATATCCTTTTGCAAGAAGATCCTCCGTCATTGCAATTTGTTCGGGAATATGTCCGGTTGCACGCGGTGAAATATCCGGACGAAGAATATTCAGCGCATCCATATCGGCAAAATATTCGCGCGTGTACATTTCTACAACCTGCATTGGATGAAGTTTATCTTTCTTTGCCTGCTTTGCAATTTTATCTTCGCCTTCATCCGCATCGTCCGTCAAATGTCCCACATCGGTAATATTTTGTACGTATGCGACTTTGTAATTAAGGTAGCGCAAATACCGAACAACGATATCGAACGAGACATAACTTTTTGCATGCCCAAGATGCGACAATCCGTACACCGTCGGACCACACACGTACATATTAACGAGACCATCGTGAATCGGTTTAAATTCTTCTTTTTTACGGCTAAGCGAGTTATAGATTTGTAAAGACATTCTATTTTATTCCCATTAATTCTTTTGCGCTTTTTAATCCGGCTTCGGTTACTTCCGCGCCGCTTAGCAATTTGGCAACTTCTTTCACGCGATCATCTTTGTCGAGTCTGGTCAACTTTGTTGATGTGCGTTTATCTTTTTCCAGTTTCGCAATCGCAAAATGTGAATCGGCAAGCGCCGCTATTTGTGGAAGATGTGTTATCGCAATCACTTGATGATGCTTTGCGAGATTTTTCAAACTCAATCCGACTGCCTGGCCAATTTTTCCGCTCACACCGGTGTCAATTTCATCGAAGATCAGCAGGGGCGTCTTATCTGATTGTGCAAGCGCTGATTTCAACGCAAGCATAATGCGTGATACTTCCCCGCCAGATGCAACTTTCGCCAACGGCTTTACCTCTTCGCCAACGTTTGTTGACATAAAAAATTCTACATGATCGATTCCGTGGTTCGTTGCTTCAAACGTTTTTCCATTCAGACTTACTGCAACACCATTTTCTTTCGGATCTGCCGTTCGCTGCACAATCTGTGTCTCAAATTTTGCTTTTGCAATTCCGAGCTCTGCGATAGAAGAAAGAATCGCTTTTTCTAATTTTTTCGATGCTGAGTTTCGGCTTTGGGTAAGCTGGTTAGCTTTTTTTCCACACTCTATGCGCAGCGAAGAAATTTCCTTATCGAGTTTTGCAATTTCGCTTTCAAAATTTTTTGCCAGAGCAAATTCTTCGCCGATTTTTTTACGATGAGCAAGAAGCGATTCAATGGTACCGCCATATTTTTTTTTCAACAGTGAAAGCATTCCGAGGCGTTCGCGAATTTCTTCTAACCGTTCAGGGTTGAATTCAATCTTGGCATTATAGTTCTGAACAAGTTTTGAAAGTTCATCAACAACTACTTCAGCAGATTTCGCTTCGCCGACCGCGTTTCCAAAATGTGCATCAATTGATGAAAGCTGTTCTAGCATCTTTCGAACTTTAACGAGCGAATCAAGAATTGAATTCTCAGCATCGTACAATAATCCGTATACACCGTTTGTCAGCTCAGAAAGCTTTTCCGAGTTTTCGAGTATCTTCAAATCACTCTCTAACTTTTCTTCTTCACCTTCTTGCGGACTTACCGCATCAATTTCTTTGATCTGAAATTCAAACAAATCTCTTTTTGATTGAAGAAGGTCTTTCTGGTTTTGCAGTTCTCTCTTTGTTGCCGTTCGTTCAACCAATTCGCGATACACTTTCAAATACTCTTGAATAATCGGCTGATGCCCGCCAACATCATCTAAAAATTCAATATGCGTTTCGGCGCGCAGCAGTGATTGATGTTCGTGCTGTCCGTGCATATCAACAAGAATATCGCCAATCTCTTTCAGCAGCGAAACCGAAACAGGAGAATCATTCACAAAACATCGGCTCGTTCCTTTGTTTGTAATTTCACGGCGAATAATAATTTCATTTGAAGCGTCAGTTTCGTTTGCACGCAAAATCTCGATCACTTGAGGCACGGATGAAACATCAAACACACCCTCAACAATTGCTTTCTCCGCGCCGGTACGAATCATTTCTGAACTTGCACGTTCTCCCAGCAGCAAGCCTAGCGCATCGATTAAAATAGATTTTCCTGCGCCGGTTTCACCGGTAATGATCGTCAGTCCCGTTGAAAATTCAACCGAGATTTCTTCGATAAGCGCATAATTTTTGATGAGGAGATTTTTCAGCATACGTGGTCAAGTTACGCCGAAAATGAGAGAGTTTCAATAGAAGAAACAGCGGTACGTGTTATACCGCAATATTAATTTCAGGAATATCGGTCAGCATTCCGTAATAATATGCCATACGGAAAAATTCTTCAAGTGACTGTTTCGATTCGTCATCCAAGCCGTACGAAAGATGAGAAAGAAATGAATAAATGATTTCGTTGGAAAGATGTGTTGTCTTGGAGAGCTCGTTGGAAATTAATTCAAGTGAAAGCCGTCCGCGGTGCTGCGCATCAACAAGAAGATCGCTCAGTTCCTTGTTGAGCGATTCATTTCTCATCACCGCAATCGTATGGACAAACGGAAGTTCGGTAATATCAGACCACTCATCGACAATGTCGATGTGTGGACGTAGCGATGTTGACGAGAGTACGACATCACCTGCTACCAACGCACAATCAGCTTTTGCAAGCATATCATCGATGGAACCTTGCACCGGAACGATTGCAGGAGCCGCATCATATTTCTCACCCAGTACTAATCTCGTCGCAACGACATCAATCGTTGACACTGCACCAACGGCCATGGATGAAATAGCTTTCACGTTATCACGAAAATATAACCGCGTAACATTGCTGAACCCGGATGAACTAACGCCGATTGTCGGAAGCATAATCAAATCCGAACTGTTGACGGCGTAATCCATCGGTGAAATGAATGCGGCATCCATTTCTTTGCTCATCAACCGTTCGATGTGCGTAGCGGGCGTATCAAACGAAAGTTCCCCCGGAGTATCGGAGGAACTTTTGAGCGTATGAAACAATGGCTGTGATTTCAGATCGGAAAGAGCGCCGATCGTAAATTTTGCACTCACTGATTGGAGCCTGTCTTTTGGCGGATTTGCTTTGACGCCAGTCCGCGCAAGTAATACAGTTTCGAGCGCCGCACTGAACCTTCTTTCACTTTTTCAATCTTGGAAATACGCGGAGAGTTCAACGGGAAAATTCTTTCCACGCCAACACCGTCGGAAATTTTTCTCACGGTAAATGTTGCACCCATTCCTTCGCCGCGGCGGCCGATCACGACTCCTTGAAACTGCTGAATACGTTCTTTGTCGCCTTCAACAACGCGCACATGAACATTCAGCGTGTCGCCGACTTTAAAATCCGGCATGTCACTCTTCACGTATGCCGCTTCTACTAATTTAATCTTATCCATACTTACCTCGTTAATAGTGTTCCGTTTCACAACAGAACGATGATTGTTTAATAAATGTTATTGTTCAAAAATTATTTGAGTAAATCTTTCCGGCGTTTCTTCGTTTTGTCCCGCCGTTCTTTCTCTCTCCATTTTGCAACTTCTTTGTGATCACCGCTTAACAAGACATCCGGTACTTTCATTCCACGAAATTCGGGAGGACGCGTATAATGCGGAGAATCTAACATTCCGTCTTGAAACGAATCAGTCAATGCTGATTCTCCATCGCTGATTACACCCGGGATCAATCTCACCACGGCATCGGCGATTACCATCGCTGCAAGTTCTCCGCCCGTCAAGACGAAATCGCCGATCGATATTTCTTTTGTGATCAACGATTCTCTTACGCGTTCATCAATTCCTTTATAATGTCCGCAGAGAATAATCAAATTCTTTTTTAGCGACAGACGATTCGCCATTTTCTGATCGAACTGTTCGCCGTCGGCAGTCACATAAATCACGTCATCGTACTGCCGTTCGCTTTTCAACTTCTCAACACATTCAAAAATCGGTTCCGGTTTCAGAATCATTCCGGCTCCTCCGCCGTACGGAGGAAGATCGATAATCTTGTGTTTATCATGCGCAAACGCTCGAAGATCGTGAACAACAATCTCCGCAAACTTCTTCTGCTGTGCCCGTTTCAAAATGCTTTCATTCAGCGGACTGTGAAGCAGTTGCGGCACCGCAGAGATGATGTCAATCCGAATGCTCACGACTTACTCCAGCATTGTTCCTTCAAATAAACCCTCCGGCGGACGAACCACAATTTCTCTTTTTTCGATATTCACTGAAAGGACGATCTCATCAACCACCGGCACCATGATAAAACCACTTTTCGTTTTCACTTCATACACTTTGTGTGCAGGATATTGAACCACATCATGCACCGTCCCAAGTTCCTTTCCATCTTCATTCCGCACAACACACCCAAGAAGATCGTCATCAAAAAATTTCCCGCTGGGCAACTGCTTCCGATGTTGCTCTTCAACAAATAAATATTCACCCGCAATCTGTTCCGCCGCAGTCCGATCGTCGATCATCTTCAATTTCAGATAAATCTCCTCCCCGCGAGTTGTTACACGTTCGATCTCGCAAGGCACAACGTGGCGATCGTCCCTCCCGCGGAACATTGCGAAAATTTTTTCATACTCGGGAGCAGATCTTGAATACGAAAAGATTTTCACTTCACCCCTGATACCAAAAACTTTTTTGACCTGAGCTACGGCACGAAGCGTTGTTTGATTCTTAGTCTTCAACTTCGAGTATCGCTCGTTTTCCGTTTTTGGCGGCAACTGCACTGAGAAGAACTCGCATTGCTTGTGCAGTTCTCCCCTGCTTTCCGATGATTTTTCCGACATCGGATTGTCCGACCTTTATCTTAAAGATAACTTTACCGTCTTTCTCCTCTTCTGTGATATGAACAGAATCAGGATTATCAACCAGTTGTTTTGCTATGAATTCAAGAAACTCACGCATATCTACCTCCTGTAACTGTTGCCAGACAAGACTGCTTTCTGGCGGGTGAGAAGTCTGAATGTTATCTTACGATGGTGCCAAACTTTTACCCTTGCGCCGGAGCTTCAGCAGGTGCAGCTGCAGGACCGGATGATTTTTTCTTTGTCGCTTTGCGGCGAGCTTTACGTTCTTTTTCTTTTTGAAGCTTCAAGGTTTGCACTGCCTGCCATTTTTCGAATTCAGCTGCAATGGTCGTTTCGTCTTTTCCTTTTTTCTTCAGGTACCATTTCAACAAGATTCCTTTTCGGCTGAGCAAGTTGCGAACGGTATCGGTGGGTTGAGCGCCAACACCAAGCCAGTACAAAACGCGGGGTTCTTTCACCTCGATTGTCATCGGATTGGTATTTGGATTATAGGAACCGAGTTTTTCCAAGAATCGACCGTCGCGTTTGTAGCGACCATCGGCTGCTACGATGCGGTAGATCGGTTGTTTCTTTTTTCCGCCGCGTTGAAGTCTTATTTTTACTGCCACTGTGTTTCTCCTTTTACTGCTGTTAATTTAATAATTGTTTTTTATTTACACTATCTTTATCGGCCGAACCGCTGACCAACCATCTTGGCGATGCTCTTCCCTTTGGTGAAATTCCGCATCATTTTCTGCATTTCGCTGAATTGATTCAGCAATTTATTCACATCCTGAATTTTTGTCCCGCTTCCCAAAGCAATTCGTTTTCTCCGTGAGCCGTTAATGATTGACGGATTGTTTCGCTCTTCTTTCGTCATGGAAAGTATGATCGCTTCGACATATTTCAATTCCTTGTCGTCAACCTCATTAAGATTTCCAAGCTTGCTTGCACCGGGAATCATCGACATTACCTGCGACAGCGGTCCCATTTTTTTTATTTGCTGAAGCTGTTGGTAAAAATCTTCAAGTGTAAACTGTGCTTTAACAATTTTTTCTTGAAGTTTTTCCGCCTGCTTCTGATCGAATGTCTGCTGTGCTTTTTCAACCAGCGATACGATGTCACCCATTCCGAGAATACGTGACGCCATTCTCTCCGGATAAAATTGCTCGAGCGCATCTAACTTTTCACCGACACCGACGAACTTGATCGGCTTTCCGACAACGCTGCGAATCGACAGCGCCGCACCGCCGCGTGTATCGCCGTCCAACTTTGTCAGAATGACGCCGTCGTAATTTAATCGATCGTGAAAAGTTTTTGCCGTGTTGACGGCATCTTGGCCGATCATCGAATCTACGACAAAGAGAATTTCATTCGGCTTCACTGCCGATTTGATATTCTCTACTTCCTGCATCATCTCTTCATCGATCGCCAAACGGCCGGCAGTATCGATGATCACCACATCGCGCGCATGTTCTTTTGCATATGGAATTGCACGCTTTGCAATATCCAACGCTTTCGCATTTCGATCACTGTATACCGGAACTTCGATCTGCTCTCCGAGCATGATCAATTGATCGATAGCGGCCGGACGATACGTGTCTGCTGCAACAAGAAGCGGTTGTTTTCCTTTGGTCTTTAAAAGATTCGCAAGCTTTCCGGAAAACGTTGTCTTACCGGAACCCTGCAGCCCCGCCACCATGATGACCGACGGAACGTCAGAAGAAAAATTAATTTCAGCTTTTTCCGATCCGAGCAGTGTGACAAGTTCATCATAAATAATTTTGATGATGAGCTGTCCCGGCGAAACGCTTGTAACAACTTCCTGCCCAACCGATTTCTTTTGAACATTGTCAATGAACGATTTGACGACGCCAAAATTCACGTCGGCATCGAGCAACACTTTGCGCACTTCACGCAATGCTTCCGCAGTATTCTCTTCGGAGATTCGACCCTGACCGCGAAGCTTTTTTAATGCACTATCTAATTTTTCCGTAAGTGTTTCAAACATCGAACTAACTTGCCTTCTTCAACGCTTCTGCACCGCCGACAATTTCGAGCAATTCTTTCGTGATCGCTGCCTGACGCGCTTTGTTATAGGTTAATTGGAGGACACGGATAAGATCACGCGCATTCGTGCTCGCATTTTCCATTGCTGTCATTTGCGCGCCAAAAAATGCGGCGTTTGAATCCAACAGTACGCGCCACATCTGAAAATTCAAATGTTTCGGAACCAAGGCGCCGACGATTTCGTCGCTTGACGGTTCGTAGATATAATCGACCGCAATACGCTTTTTATCCTTTTCAACTTCTTGAACAACGGGCAAGAAATCAGAAATCGTCAACTTTTGGGAGGCAGCATTTTTAAACTCGTTTGAGATAATTTCAACTTTGTCATAGTCGCCTTTCACAAATCCAACGACTGCTTCATTGACAATAGTTTTTGCTGTCGTAAAACTCAATTGATTGAAAACACCGGTGTAGCGTGATATGACGTTGTAATTTCTTTTGGTAAAAAAATCATTTGCTTTTTTCCCAACGCAGATCAATTTTACTTTGCCGGCTTTGTTCATGTCGGCATAGTTCGTAGTGATGTGATTGACCGCCGCTTTCAAAATATTGCTGTTGAATCCGCCGCACAATCCGCGATCCGCAGTCACAATAATGATAGCGACGGATTTAATTTCACGCTGTTCAAATTGCGGATATTTGGAAACATCCACCTGACCGGAAAGATGCGACAACAGCTCTTTCATTTTTTTTGCATACGGTCTCGCGGCAATAACGGCGTCCTGCGCGCGGCGAAGTTTTGCCGCGGAGACCATTTTCATTGCTTTGGTGATCTTTTGTGTATTTTTTACGCCGGTTATTCGTTGACGTATGTCTCGTAGTGTTGCCATGGATATTACGCTGCTGTAAATGTCGCGAGAAACTCTTTTGCGACGGTTTTAATTTTATTTGCGATATCGTCCGTGAGATCTTTCTTTTCTGCAATTGCCGTGAGAAGATCGCGATGACGGATTTCAAGCATTTCCAAAAATTCTTTTTCAAACTGTCCAATCTTCTCAACCGGCAATTCATCGAGCAACGCGTTCACACCAAGATAGATCATCACAACTTGTTTCTCGACAGGCATCGGAACGTATTGCCCCTGTTTCAACAATTCGACAAGACGTGCACCCCGGCGCAATTGCTGTTGTGTCGATTTATCAAGATCGGAACCGAATTTCGCAAACGCTTCAAGTTCTCGATACTGAGCAAGTTCCAAACGCAAGCGTCCGGCAACTTTTTTCATCGCTTTAATTTGTGCATTACCGCCAACACGCGAAACAGAGATACCAACGTTGATAGCAGGGCGAACGCCGGCATTAAACAAGTTCGGCTCAAGATAAATCTGACCATCGGTAATAGAAATAACGTTCGTCGGAATGTACGCTGAAACGTCGCCGGCTTGTGTCTCAATAATTGGCAGTGCCGTTAATGAACCGCCTCCTTCTTCATCGCTCAGTTTTGATGAGCGTTCAAGCAAACGTGAGTGAAGATAAAATACATCTCCGGGATATGCTTCACGTCCGGGTGGACGGCGAAGCAACAATGACACTTGGCGATATGCTGCCGCTTGTTTTGAAAGATCATCGTACACCACAAGCGCATCACGTCCGCTGTCTCTGAAAAATTCTCCGAGTGTTGCACCGGAATACGCTGCCACAAATTGCATCGGCGCCGGATCGCTTGCGTTGGCGGCAATCACTGTCGTATAAGCCATCGCACCTTGTTCTTCCAGCTTATTGACGACCTGAGCAACCGTTGAACCTTTTTGCCCGATGGCAACATAGATACAATACACAGGACGCACACCTTGCTTTTTTGCTTCTTCGGTGTGTGTTGTTCGTTGATTAATGATCGTATCGAGCGCAACAGCGGTCTTTCCTGTTTGGCGATCGCCGATGATCAATTCACGTTGTCCGCGGCCGATGGGAATCATACCGTCGACAGATTTCAATCCTGTTTGCAGCGGCTGTTTCACCGGTTGACGTTGAATAACGCCCAAAGCTTTTCGTTCGATCGGCAAAAACTTATCAGCTTTGATTGCGCCGCGTCCGTCAATTGGCTGACCAAGCGGATTGATAACTCGTCCGAGCATCGCTTCGCCGACCGGCATTGATGCAACCCGATTTGTACGCTTCACGGTATCACCTTCTTTGATCTGCGTATCATCGCCGAACAAAATACATCCGACGTTATCTTCTTCAAGATTCAACACCATTCCAAATACGTCGTTCGGGAATTCAACCAATTCACCGGACATGCATTTGGAAAGACCGTACACGCGTGCGATACCGTCACCGACCTGAAGCACAGTGCCAACATCGTAGATATCAACTTCTTTTTCGTACCCCGCCAGTTGTTTGCGGAGGATCGCAGTTATTTCATCGGGTCGAACTTCTGCCATTGTGTTTCTTCCTTATCATTTTCGATGTGCTGAAGAAAATATTTCAGCACAATTAATTGTTCAATGAACCTTCTTTTAATTTTCGTTTTAAAATTTGTAATTGGCGAACGACGCTGCCGTCCAGAACGGTATCGCCGACTCGCGCAACAAATCCACCCTTCAATGTTTTATCAACACTGAACACCGCTTCAATTTTTTTCTTCGTTAGCGTTTCCAGCTGTTTCTGCAAATCTTTTTCCTGCTTCGCCGAAAAATCGACACTCGTTTTCACGTCGACACGCACAATTCCCATCTCTTCATCACGCAGAACAAAATACTGTGTAAGAATGTCGCGGAGAATATTCTCTCGTCCTTTGTCTACGACGATATCAATATATTTTTGTACGACATTACCGACTCTCTTTTTAAAGACATCGTTCAGGATTGCTTTCTTTTTATCCTTGTTGATAATGGGACTTGAAAGCACACGGCGCAATTCACGGGACGAATCGATAATCGATTTCACGGTTTGAAGATCGTCGGAAATAACATCCTTTTTTTTCTGCTCATTCGTCAATGCCATCAATGCAGAAGCATAACGATTGGCAATTCGTAGATTACTCATGATTAGTTGTTCTGCATTTGTTGAATAACTTTATCAACCATCTTTTTTTGTTTTGCATTGTCGAGCGTTTCATCGATAATTTTTTCTGCAATGGAAATCGACAGATCGGCAACTTCGCTGCGGAGTTGGACCATCGCAGTATCCTTTTCGCGCGAAATTTCTTCCTTCGCCTGTTCCAACATCTTCTTTGCACTCTCATTCGCTTTTGCAACAATATCGCTCTTCAATTGTTCGGCGACTGCGCGGCTCTCCGCAATTAATTTTGCTGTGTCCGCATTTGCTTTTTCCATCGCCGCTTTATTTTCCGCGATCATTTGTTCGGCATCTTTTTTTGCCTGTTCTGCTTTCGCCAGTGAATCGGCAATTTCTTTTTCACGATTTTGCAGCGCTTGCAGCAACGGTTTCCATGCAAACTTACCGAGAACAAGTAACAACAGCACGAAAGTAATGATCGTCCAAATAATTAAACCGGGATTGATATCTAACATAGTTTTCTCTTTAAAAAATTTATTCTTTATGTCATTGCGAGGCGTTGTGTGCCGAAGCAATCTTTTGTTTAGGGGATTGCTTCGTCGTCCCAGCGGGACTCCTCGCAATGACCTCGCACAGTCTTACTTGGTTGCAAGAATAATGCAGATCGCGAGCGCAAAGAATGTTGCACCTTCGATAAGCGCTGCTGCAATCAGCATTGATGTACGAACTTGGCCGGCAACTTCAGGCTGACGACCGCTTGCTTCCATTGCCGCTGCTGCAAGTTTTCCGATACCGATACCGGCACCGATGATTGATACGCCTGCTCCGATTCCTGCTGCTAAATATCCAAGACCGAGTGATTCCATTGTGTTTCTCCTAAAGTATATGTTAATGAAGAGTGTTTTTATTTTTATGAATTAGTGTCCGTGATGACTTTCACTGTGGTCTGTTTGCATGCCAAGCCCCATAAACAACGAAGTCAACATCACGAAAATGTACGCCTGAAGGAAGGCAACAAATAATTCCAACATGTTAATGGCGAGTGCGAATGCAACAGAGACAGGTGCCACCGCGAGAGTTTTGAAAACAAAAATTAAACCGATAAGCGCAAGAATAACAATATGACCGCCCGTCATATTTGCAAAAAGACGAATACAAAGCGCAAACGGTTTTGTAAACAGTCCTAAAATTTCAATCGGGATCATGATCGGCCACAATGCCCAATGAACTCCGCCGGTAAGATGGGCAAGATAATGCCCAAACCCTTGCGCGCGAATGGCCGAAAACTGGATCATGATGAAGGCGATAATCGCCAAGCCTGCCGTAACGCTGACATTTCCCGTCGCTGAAGCACCATAGGGAATAAGTCCAAGCAAATTCATGACGAGAATGAAGAAAAATGTTGTCAATAAGTATGGAAGATACCGCATTCCGCCTTTACCCATGTTCGGCAGAACAATTTCATCGCGAATAAACAGGACGAACACTTCAATAAGGTTTCCAAACCTTTTTGGAACTTTGTTCTTTGAATTTTTTCGCGCTGCAATGCTTAACCCGATAATCAACAAAACCGCCGCCAGCCAGAGGAAAACAACATGCTTGGTGACCGACATATCGAAACCAAACAACTGAAGATGCGGAAGGTGAACATGGCCGAGGCCTGGCAGATCTATTTCGCGCGCGTCATAAATATGGTGAAGCAATTCGGTAAAAAGATTTTCTTTTCCTTCTCCGTGTTCCGCAACGTGTTGAAGCGTATCAACGGCTGTGTGAACCGAATCTGCGTTACCAGAATGGGCTGCTGATTTTTCCGAGAATAATATCCAAGAGAACAACGTTATGATTCCTTTATTACGAATTCTGCGTTTGTATTTTTGTTTGCCATTTATTGTGGATGTGAAGCACTTCGAATACCAAAAAAATTATATACATCACAAATAATGAAACCACCAACGGCATAACATGAAACTGAAAAACTAAAATCAACACTACTAACAACCCGATCATCACGAACAGCCGTATCACAATACCGCCCATTACAATCTGCAAAAATTTTGTATACGACTTGTCGAACGAAATTTCGATCGCGGCATATCCCATCAGTACGTTGATCAAACTCAGTACAATTCCGCCCATGACGGCTTCAATAATTTCTTTGCCTGCATACTTCACCAGCGGATACCACGCCAACCCCACAACCACAACCAGCGCACCGACAATTTGCTTTATAAATCTACCGCTAAATTTTATTGCGCCGTTCATGTTCTTCTTTTTTACTTAACTCAATCACCGTTCTAAAGAACTTCATCATTCCCCCGACACTTCCCAGCAGCACCGCCGCTACCATCAGCCACGGCTTTGTTCCGAAATATTCATCGGCATATTTTCCGATGAAGAAGAATACCACAACCGTTATTGCAAGCTGAATGCCTAATGTCAGGTACGGTGCAACCGATTGCAGCGTAGTACCGAGCTTTTTTTCTTCTTTCATCGAAGATGCTCGATTTTTTCCATTAATAATTTTGTCCGCTTGGACGGTTTTCCGTCATCGAAATTTTTCCGTCAAACACCGCTCCTTCATCGATGATCAATTTCCCTGCACGAACATCGCCGCGAACAACCGCTTTCGCTTCGAGCACTAATTTCTCGACGGCATTAATATTGCCTCTTACTTTTCCGCCGACCGTAACATTCCGTCCGTTGATGCCGCCTTCGATTTCACCCGACACACCGATCGCTAAATTTTCCGCCGCATGAATTTCACCGGTCATTTTTCCATCCAACCGCAAGCTGCCTTGCGTTCGAATCTTTCCTTCAACGGTTGTTCCTGCCCCGATCACATTAATCTCTTTGACTCCATTTTTGTCTGCCATTATAGTTCGCTCGCTATTAAATATTCATTCGGATTTTTTGGACGGCCATCTTTCCACAGTTCAAAATGTAAATGAGGACCGTAACTTGTTCTCCCCGTATTTCCTAGCAACGCTATCGGTTCACCCCGTTTCACAAACTCACCAACCGTTTTTAAATTACTCTGGTTGTGTTTATACGCCGTTAAATACCCGCCGCCATGAGACACAATCAACATATACCCATCGTCAGGTGTGTATCCTGAGAACACCACATATCCGCCGGCAGCCGCTATCACTAACGATCCAACTTTTCCCGCATAATCAATTCCATTATGGCCTTGATCAGCTTCGAATTTTCTTGAAATATACCCCACCGCCGGAACAATAATTGGGAACGACGGTCTGAATGAAATTTCTTCACTCTCAGCGGATGCCTGCCGGTACACCGGTTTCTGATTGTCAACGCTTTCAACTTTTTCTTGCCCTTTGCTGTCGGCAATATTAGAATGTTCGGAAACAATGTTCGACGATATCTCGACATTGCCGTAATCAAGCGAGCTGTCCGCTTTAAGTTCTTCTTGTCCTAATGCTTTACGTAACTTGTTGTTATATTCACGAAGAACGAGAACTTCCGATGAAACCTTGCTCAATCGTGTTTGCACATCGAACAATTCTGCGCCAAAACGATGGCGTAACTGTTCTTCAGACATTGGGAGGAGTAATCCAACCGGTGTATAGGCAATTAAGACAACAATTACCGCCGATATCAACAGCACAAATCCCACAACCGCCAGGATTATCTTCATGACAGAGGCTTTGAAAGAGCGCGTTGACCCGGCATCACCTTGCGGAATCACCACAATTTCAAACGAGTTTTCCTTCGATGCGTGATGACGACGCTCAGTTGGCATCAACTCTCCTGCAAAGCATGTGACTTGAAACTTTATGGACTACAAAGTTATAAAAAATGAGGCAAAGAGTCAACGAAATTTTAAAGGGATTGTCAGCGTAAGTTCTTATTTCAAACTATGTTGCCGTACTTTTCCTTCAATGAAATCTTTCATTGTTTGCTTGTATATCGAGCGGGAAAACTTGAGGGAATGACGACGAATGAATTGCTGATCAAAAGAAATGGTGTGAAATTTTTTTACGGCAGAATCGAGTGATCCAATTGTTTGGTCATTGAAGAAAATACCTGTTTTGCCATCAATAACAGTTTCCAATGCTCCACCTTTACCGTATGCAATGACAGGTTTGCCGCACGCCATCGCTTCCAACGGAACAATACCGAAATCTTCTTCGCCGGGAAAGATCAACGCTTTGCACCGGGAATATAATTGAGCAAGCTCTTCATCGCTTCGCCATCCAAGGAATTCAATATTGGATTTTGCCTTCGATTTCAATTTTTCACTTTCAGGTCCGGTACCGGCAATAATTAACTTTTCTCCGTTCGTATTAAAGACGTCGACTGCGAGATCAACTCTTTTATATGGAACAAGAGCGCTGACGATCAAATAGAAATTTTCCTCATTATTCGAAAGCTGAAACTGTTCTGTATCAACGGGGGGATAAATCATTGCTGAATCGCGCGAATAATGCTTACGAATTCTCCGGCGAACTTCTTCCGAAATTGCAATGAATGTTGTAACGCGCGCAGATGTTTTTACATCCCACCATCGCAAAAGAGGTGCAACAATCTTCATTGCGGTGCGCGTAACGAAGCCGGTTTTTCCTTTTCCAAAATATTGCTCATACATGTCCCACACATACCGCATCGGAGTAAAGCAATAGCAAATATGAAGCGCGTCGTTCCGAACGCGAACATTCTTTGCAACGGCATGGCTCATGGAAATCACGAGGTCATACTCGGAAAGATCGAACTGAGCAATGGCAAATGGAAATAACGGAAGATATTTTCTGTACTGCTTTTCTTTTGCCGGAAGGTTGTCGATGAACGACGTGAAAATCTTTTTTGATTCAATCAATGGAGACATTGCTCCCTTGTTATGAAGCAGCGTATAAATCGGCGCATCGGGAAAAAGTTCACACAAGACTTCCAAGCATTTTTCGCCGCCGCGCATACCGGTCAACCAATCATGAACAAGGGCAATTTTCATGCGATAAAGATACAAAAAAACTATTCGACTCTAAAATCAATTTCACGAAGACTTTTGAATTTCATCCTCTCTTCACCTATATTGAATGTACTCTATGAACAATCTCCCCATAAACTGTTCACGGATTCACTAACGAGGAACTCGGAATGAGCCTTCTGCTGATTATAATCTTGGTAATCATCGTGTTCCTTCTTACGGCATCGGCACTGATTTTTGTCATCGGTCCGATTATGATGCTGAGCCCAAGAAGACGCGGCGCAGATTTCTACCGAAACAAAGGTTTACCTATTTCTCCTGCACAGCTGGGACTTCCGTTTGATTCGTTCTCATTTACTGCGAGTGACCATTATACAGGATTGAGCGCGTGGTTTATTCCCGCCGAAATTCCAACGGCAACAATCATTTATCTGCATGGCGTCGGGGATAATAAGATGAGCGGATTGCTTCTCGCAAAAATATTTCACGACAATAATTTTAATGTAATGATGTACGACTCGCGCGTGCACGGCGAAAGCAGCGGGCGATACTGCACATACGGTTTCCACGAAAAATATGATGTCCAAAAAGCCATTGATGCTTTGAAAATTTTTGAAGGGCAAAAAAAATATCACATTGGAAAAATCGGCGTCTTTGGCACGTCGATGGGTGCAGCAATTGCATTGCAGGCAGCAAGCATTGATACAAGAATTTCAGCAATCGTCTCCGAGGCATCATTTGCAACACTTCGGCAAATCACCGTTGATTATCAAAAACGATTGCTTCGACTGCCGTGGCATTTTCTCCGCAATATTGCAATGAAGCGAAGCGAAACGATCGCTCAGTTTAAACACAGAGAGATTTCTCCGATCAATGCGGTGAAAAATATTCATGTACCGGTGATATTCATTCACGGAAAAAATGATGCCTTCATCAAGTATGAATACAGCCAGCAGTTATTCAACGCAGCAAACGATCCGAAAGAATTATGGTTGATTGATAATGCAAATCATAACAATGTTCATGACACCGGAAAAGAGGAGTATGAAGACAGACTTATCCGCTTTTTTAAACAATGGTTGATTTAATTTTTTTTTTGAGTTACACTGTAGACGAATTGGAACAACATCGGAAGGTTTACCATGAAAAATCTTATCGGCGCCGTTTGCTGTATCATTTTCCTCTCCTCGTGTGCGGAGCAAATCGTTGACAATCCACCGCCAACTTCCTACGAACTAAACCAAAATTATCCCAACCCGTTTTCCGATTCTACAGTCGTCGAATACGGCATACCGGCAGTCCCGGCTCACTCGCTCGGTCCTCATATTAAGCTTGTTGTTTATGATCGTTTTCAACGAAAACAAGTCACGCTCGTTGACGCACCAAATCATCCGGCCGGAAGATTTAAAGTTTCGTGGAACGGCAATGGATCGAACGGATTTAAAGCGCCAACAGGTATTTACTATATTTTACTGATGCAGGATAATAATAGTTTTCTAGAATACGATGAGACGGAAGTATTATTGCGAATAGCCGCACTTAAAATGTAGAAAGATGATTATGAAAAAGAATATTCTTTGTGTTGCTCTTTTCGGCATATTTGCTTTTGTCAACGCTCAAGAAAGTGATCCCGAAAAACCCGAACAATCAAAATTTCGATTTGCTTTCACCTACGGCATCTCTCCGATGAACCCTGATCAGATTAACCGACACATCGGCGAATCGAATTATGCATTGGGAAGTCAGGCAAAATCGATCAAAGCGCTGCCGGAGTTCGGCGGAACAATAACGCTTCGCCCGACAGGCGATGCGAAGATCATTATTCTTCGCGCAGGCTATGCCGCCGCTGACCGCATTTTTAATTTCACGATGAATCAAACCTCTTCAAGCAATACATCGATTGGGAAAATAGAAGGAACGATTACTGAAACATATTCATTTATTCCCCTTTCATTTGGCATAGGAGCGGCAACTTCGGACAACGATCTTCAATTTCAAGCGGAATTTATTTACGGACTCAGTTATGTAACGGAAGAAGGCTCATTCCGCACAACGAGCGGAAGTTCGTCATCATACTCCAGAGAACTTTTTAGCCCGGCGTACGGCCTTCGTGTTGCAGGAAACAGTACGGTGAAATTTTCCGATAAAATCGGTTTGGTGATGGAGTTGTCGTACCGTTATCTTGTCTTTGATGAGTATGAAGATAATAAAGCGCTGCCGGTTCACTTTTTTGAGTTTCCTCTAACCGGTATTACTGCCTCTGCGGGGATTTCGGTCGGTTTATAACAATTTCACTTTTGCAACACACTCGATGTGGTAGGTGTGCGGAAACATATCAACGGGTTGAACCTTTTCAACTGAATATCCGTACTTCGTCAGCATTTGCAGATCGCGAGCAAGCGTTGCAGGATTACAGCTGACATACACAATCGTCGGAACTTTCATCTTTCCCAATTCTTCTACCGCATCGGGGTGCATTCCACTTCGCGGCGGATCGACAACGATAACATCGGGATGTCCGAATTTTTCTTTCCATGAAACATCTTTCGTCAGTAGATTTTTCAAATCACCGCAAATAAATTCACAGTTATCGATGCCATTGAGTTCAGCATTCTGTTTCGCGTTGGCAATGGAACTTTCCACCAATTCAATGCCGATCACTTCTTTTACGGAATCGGAAATATAAATTCCAATACTTCCCGTTCCGCAATACAGATCGTATACAACATCGGTCGATTTCAATTGGGCAAATTCCTTGGCGATGGAATACAGCCGCTCTGCTTGCTTTGTATTCGTTTGAAAAAACGAATTCGCCGAAATCTGAAATAATTTGTTTCCGATTTTGTCGTGAATAATTCCTTCGCCGTAGTACACTTTTTCATATTCACCCACTGCAACCTGCGACTTTTTCTTTGTCACATTGTTGATGACAGTGGTAATCTCAGGAAATTTCTTCGTGAGAATATTGGTGAGTTTTGTCATCACCTCAGGCGAATCTTCAAACGTTACAACATTCACCATCACATCGCCGGTATGTTTTCCCTCACGAATAACAAGATTACGGAAGTAGCCGCTTTCATTCTCTTGCGAATAGACAGGAATATTATTTTCGAGCGCAAACTCACGCACGGCATTCAAAATTCCGTTGCTCAGTTCTGATTGAAGAAAACATTCTTCAACGTTTAATACTTTATCCCATCGCTGGGGAACGTGAAAGCCAAGGGCGAATTGTTTGTCATTCGGAGGGAGTAAAGCAACCGAAGAATCTATCAACAATTCATTTTCTGAATTCGCTTTATCTTTCTCCGTCAGCCACGCTTTCTCACTGAACGAAAACTCCAATTTGTTCCGGTAAAAATACTCTTCGCTCGATCCAATGATCGGCAGAATATTCAAATCTTTGAAACCGCCGATGCGCTCCAGTGCATCAACGACATGCTGCTGTTTATACTTCAATTGCGTCGCATATGCAACATGCTGCCATTTGCACCCGCCGCATACTCCGAAATATTTACATCGTGCACCAACGCGATCTTTGGATGGAGTAATCACCTCAACAACTTTTGCTTCGGCAAATTTCTTTTTCGTCCTGAAAATTTTTGCTTTCACAACATCACCCGCCACCGCACCTTCAACAAAGACAACAAATCCGTCAACACGAGCGACACTCTTCCCTTCAAATCCTGTCGATTCGATAGTCAGTTTAACAATATCGTCGCGTTGTAATTTTTTTTCTTCCACAAAAATCCTTTATACGCTCTGCATTCTGTTTCGAAACTGGATTCGTGCCACAAACAATGTTGTCGGCACAGTGATCAAAAGAATTCCGATGATCGTCAAGAGATTGAAATCCCGATTCCATAGTAAAATATCGAATCCGCTGGCAAATGCAACCTGTGCAAGTCCGACAGTTGAATTAATCGCAGGGTTCCCCAGCATGTACGCGCGGGTCATTGCGAGCTGTGCCACCGTTCCGCTGGCACCAACACCAATCAGCGCAACGATGATTATCGGAGAATATCTGGCCTCGTCGAATAATGTGTGAACATTCGGCAGCATAACAAAAAATGTGATGATGCTTGCAACGAGTGTAAAGTGCGCAACGATTGTCGTTGGATGAAGATTTTTTGTCAGGTGAAGATTGTACACCGCCACCGATGCAAAGAATGCGCCGACAAGACCGACAACCACGGCAAAATTTCCTTCGCTAAAATGCGGCTGCTGCACAAACGCAACGCCGGCTATTCCGCAGATCACTGCAAACCAAATGGAACGCGGAACGTGGTCTTTCGATACGAATGCGATCAACAGTGCCATCCACAGCGGCATCGTGTTAATGATGGATGTCGCTTCAGCGATAGGAAGCCACGAAAATGTATAAAATGTTCCGAAGATGGAAACTGTTCCGGTCAGACTTCGTGTCCAGAGATTTCTCGGAGCGGAGAAAAAAATTAATTCTTTTCCGGTCATGAGTGCGAGCGCGGCAACGAAAATAAAATTGATGGATGCACGGGCAAATGCGATCACCGTCCAGTGAAATGTTCCGCTCAGTTCAGCGTGAACGCTCCCATTCAATGCAAAACAGAATGCACTGAGGAGCATCCAACCGATTGCCGATATGTTTTTAAGTTTCATTCTTTTACAACAAAGTCACTGAGTAATCGTCATGCCGCATGTTTCTGGGGGGGTATCCATTGAATGGATTCCCGACAAAAGCGTTCGGGAGTGACATTGCACCGCCAAACATTTTTTAGATCAAATCCACAAGCGAACCGAACTCAGGATCGAACAACCGTTTGTACGTGCGAATGGCAAAACCGTCCGTCATTCCGGCAAGATAGTCGCACATTAATCGCACACGTTTGTTCACATCAGTCGTGCTTTTCATATTCTGTTCGACGTACGCAGGAAGCAGATGCATCTCGGAACCATCGCGGCGAATATAATTATCGGCAAACGCATCAAAGATTTTCTTCAGCAGATAATCTCCTTTGCGTTCGACTTGATGCAATTGCGGCGAAAGGAACACGAGATCGAGCGATATTTTTTTGAACATCTTCGATTCTTTCTTTGCCTGCTCATCGATCACCAATTCATAACCATAGCGGTGGGTTTTTCCGCTCATAACGTTGGTCGTTTCATTCACCGTACACGATTCGATATATTTTCCAATTCTGCCAGCAAGGAATCGCTCAACTTGTCCTTCGTTCATCGCGTCAAATAATCGCAGCAAACTTTTTTGCATTTCGGGATCGAATTGCTGTGCCGCCGCCCATTGTTCGATCTTTGTCTTGGTGATGAAGCCGGAATGAATACCGTCCGCCACATCGTTCAACGAATACGCAACATCATCGGACCAATCCATAATTTGACATTCAATGCTTCTAAAATTGTCGCGCTTCTTTCCGGCAGGAAATTCTTTTGCAATATCAATTCCGCCAAACACAAAATTGACGAACTGTTTCTGTTCGTCATAGATAAAATGATTGACCGGATTTTCCAGTTCGCTGAAGAGTGTTTTATATTTCAGGATGCCGTCGAGAAATGCGCGCGTTGGATCCATTCCTTTGCGCATTCCTTTTTCGGAATAAATTGTTTCCGTCAGCAGACGAAGTGTTTGCGCGTTTCCTTCGAAGCCGCCGAAATTTTTCATCAACGCATTCAGCGTCCGCTCCCCGGCATGGCCGAACGGCGGATGGCCGAGATCGTGCGAAAGACAGATTGCTTCAACAAGATTCGGGTCAATATAAAATGTGTCGGAAAATTTTCCGCCTGTGCGGAGAAGAAAACTGCAAATCCCGCGGCCGATTTGTGCAACTTCAAGCGAATGTGTCAATCGCGTGCGGTAAAAATCGTACTCGCCGGAAAGAAACACCTGCGTCTTCGCCTGCAGCCGTCGGAATGCCGACGTGTGAATGATGCGATCCCTGTCCTGTTCAAACGGCGTACGATAATTATGCTTTCGCTCTTCGCCGAGGCAGGTCGTATCGAATTCGTTATAGAATGTGTTGTTCATAAAGCCTCTTCAAGCACTGCAACATAACCAGAAAAAAAGACTAGTCATTGCGAGGAGTCCCGATGATTTGAATCGGGACGACAAAGCAATCTAACTTAAAAAGTCTTTATACAAATCAATCCACTGAGGATTTATTGCATTTATGAGTTCTAATTTCTTTTTTCTCGATCCTGCCTTTATTTGCTTTTCTCTTGCAATAGCATCCCGAATATCTTTAAATCTTTCGTAATACACCAAAATTGTAATATTGTATCTTGATGTAAAACCAGGCAGATTTTTTGTTTTATGCTGGTCTATTCTTTCAATAAGATCAGTTGTTACACCGGTGTATAAGACACTTTTCTTAAAATTCGTCATTATATATGTAGCGCAAATTTTTTCCATGCCCTTGGGAAAGATTGCTGCAACAATAGTAAAGAGTCATTGCAAGCAAAATAATCTTTTACAAGAATCCTTCAATGCAAGATTGCTTCGGCAAAGAACGCCTCGCAATGACAATTTTCTTTTTATATTTTTTGATTTACAAAAGAACCACGATAAAAATTATCCCTCCGATCCTTCCAACTCTACTTCCAGCTTTGTCCATTCTTCCATCAGATCGTTCAGCTTTTTGGTCACTGCATCATACTCCGCACTGATCGTTTTAGCTTTCACGGGATACTTTACAAACTCGTCGCCCGCCATTTTCTTTTCGAGCTTCGCTTTCTCTTCTTCTTTTACGGCAATTTCTTTTTCGAGCTGTTCCAGACGCTTTTTCAATTGAAACGTATTCTTCTTCGGCTTTGCTTCTTCGCTTTTACCTTTCGACTTTTGACCAGCCTGATCACCTGACGTCTGTACTTGGCTGTCGCTGCTCTTCTTCTGATTATTGTTGCTTGTCAATTGTTCATTGCTTCCCGATAACTGTTTTTTCTCTTTTTTCTTCGCTTCAATATACTCGCTCACATTACCGAGATAGGTTCGTACGCCGCCGCGGGGAGAAATCTCCAACACTTTGTTCACAATCGTATCCAAAAATGCACGATCGTGCGACACGATCAAATATGTTCCGTCAAATTCTTTCAGCGCTTCCTGTAGCACATTCTTCGAACGCATATCCAGATGGTTCGTCGGTTCGTCCATGATGAGAAAATTTGCCGGAGCCAGAAGCATCTTTGCCAACGCGAGACGGCTCTTCTCTCCGCCGGAAAGAACTTTCACTTTCTTAAAGACATCATCGCCGCGAAACAAGAATGATCCGAGAATTGTCCGCAAGCGCGTCCGAATATCACCTTCCGCCACTTCGTCCACCGTCTGCAGAACTTCCTTGTTCAAATCCAATTCATCCGCTTGATGCTGGGCGAAGTACGACACAATCACATTGTATCCTTCTTTGCGCTCGCCGGATTGAAACGGTTCAACACCCGCCGCAATTTTTGAGATCGTCGATTTTCCCGCGCCGTTCACCCCGACGATTGCAATCCTGTCGCCGCGTTCGATTGTGTAATTCAAATTCTCATACACCACATTATCGCCGTACGCTTTGTGGATGTTCGTCAGCTCCATCACCACGCGCCCGCTCGGCTGCGCATTGGGAAAATGGAAATGGATCTCCGCTTCCTCATCTTCCACTTCAATCAATTCAATTTTTTCCAATTGCTTCACGCGGCTCTGCACCTGGCGCGCTTTCGTTGCTTTGTACCGGAACCGCTCGATGAAATCCTGCGTCTGCTTCATCTGCTGTTCCTGATTCTTCTTCGCATTCATCACTAATTCTTTACGGATCACTTTTTCTTTTTCGAAGAACGAATAATTTCCCGCGTACACATCCATCTTGCCGAGCGAAAGCGAAAAAGTTTTCTTCGTAATTGAATCCAAAAACGCGCGGTCATGCGAAATGAGCATGATGGCACCGTTGTAACTCTTCAAATATTCTTCAAGCCACTGCAGTGATTCGATATCCAAATGGTTCGTCGGTTCGTCGAGCAGAAGCACGGAAGGTTCGCGCAATAATAATTTTGCCAGCGCAATGCGCATCTGCCAGCCGCCGCTGAACGCACGTACATTCTTTTCCAAATCGGCAACGGAAAATCCCAATCCCATCAACACCGTTTCAATTTTCGATTTCAACCGAAATGCATCGGCTTCTTCCTGCTTGTGCTGAAGCTCGCCGATAATTTCCAGTAGTTCGCTATATTCTTCTGTGGTGTGGTCCGCAACGGCAAGTTTCTCGTACGCTTCCTGCAGTTCCTGCTCTATCATCAACACATCTTCAAACGCAGACTCGACTTCTTTATAGAGCGAGAGATCGGAATCGACCACCGCGTCCTGCGGCAAATAGCCGGTCGAAACGAAATGCGCTTTGTTGACGCTTCCTTCCATCGGCGGATTAATTCCTGCGATGATCTTCATGAGTGTGGATTTTCCCGCGCCGTTACTGCCCACAAGCCCTAAACGATCGTGCGGATTAATGGTGAAAGAGATATCGTCGAACAAATACCGTTCGCCAAAATTTACGGTGAGACTGTTTACTGCAAGCATTGAGACAAGGATGAATTATGAAATATGAAGGATGAAAAACATCACCCCTCCCTAAAAAACGTCATCCCGACGAATGTCGGGATCTATTAAAATTGTATAATAATATACGAAAAATTTAAGTTGTTACGAAGTGGTAAGGAGCAGGTTATTTCACACTCCATCAAGGATGATGTGGCAATCTTGTTTCCTTGATTCTCTCAAGCGCTTTTGGTAGAATGAGCGCGTTCCTCTCCCCTCTGTGCGTTGACGTGTGCGTAAGAGAGAGGGGATTAAGGGGTGTGTAAATAATGAAAACCAAAATTCTTCCATACAATCCCAAATTAAAGACCATTGCACGCTCACTTCGCAATAACAGCACGCTCGGCGAAATTTTACTCTGGAAACAATTGCGCAATAAACAAATGCTCGGTTACGATTTTCACCGGCAAAAACCAATTGACGAATATGTTATAGATTTTTATTCTCCGGAATTGATGCTCGCCATTGAAATTGACGGCGGCTCGCATGAAACCGATGAAGCATTTGAAAAAGATGCTAAAAGGCAGTGCCGTTTAGAATCGTTCGGCGTACGATTTTTGAGATTCAAAGAAAAAGAAGTTCGAAACAATATTCGTGGTGTGTTGGACATTATCGAAAATTGGATTAAAAAGAACGGACAATAAGTTGCCGCACCGCTGTTGCGAATAATGGACACACCCCGTCCCATAAATCGGGACACCCCTCTCTCCATCGCATAGGGCTTTCACACAGAGGGGATTTGTCATGTCTCTCCCCTCCGCAGAGTTTGATTTGTGTGCCGGAGAGAGGGGATTAAGGCGTGTGTCATACATTTGCGTCTTGAAAACCGAATTGATATACTAACCGCAAAAAAAGGATTCTCCATGAAAGCCATCGTCTACACACATTACGGCTCCCCCGATGTACTTCATCTTGCCGATGTTCCAAAACCAATTCCGAAAGAAAATGAAGTGCTGGTAAAAGTTCACGCCGCAACAGTTAACCGAACGGACTGCGGCATGCTTCGCGCCGAGCCGTTCATCGTACGCTTTTTTTCGGGACTCATAAAACCGAAGAGCGCAATTCTCGGCACCGAATTCTCCGGCGAGATTGAATCGGTCGGAACACATGTTTCAAAATTCAAAACCGGCGACAAGGTGATTGGATTCAGCGGAAAAACTTTCGGAGCGCATGCGGAATATCTTACCGCACATCAAGACAGTCCGCTTGCAGTGATGCCGGCAAACTTTACGTATGAAGAAGCCGCTCCTTCCACCGAAGCAATGCACTACGCATGGAATGATATTCGTGCGGCACAAGTAACGAGCAGACAGTCGGTGCTTATCTACGGCGCAACAGGAGCCATCGGTTCGGCGGCAGTTCAGTTAGTGAAATCGCTTGGTGCATACGTAACAGCAGTGAGCAATACAAAAAATATGGACTTAGTGAAATCACTCGGTGCTGACGAGGTGATCGATTACATGAAAGACGATTACACAAAGCTCACAAAGAAATACGATTTTATTTTTGATGCGGTCGGAAAAATTTCGTACGGCGCGTGCAAGCATTTGATGAAACCCGGCGCCATATTTTGTTCGACCGATCTCGGTCCGTTTGCACAAAATCCGTTCTTAGCACTCTGGTGTTTGCTCGGCACACTCTCCGATGGGAAGAAGGTTATCTTCCCTCTTCCCGTTAACACGCAAAAAGATGTCACCTTTTTTAAAGAACTGATGGAGGCAGGAAAAGTAAAACCGGTGATTGACAGAACCTATCCACTCGAACAGGTTGCCGACGCGTTTCGCTACGTTGAGACAGGACAGAAAACCGGAAATGTAGTGATAAGGGTGGGACATGAGTAAAATTCTCCTCTTCGTGTGCCTGACTGCGACGGATGCACACTCGAAACAGGACTGCTCTTTTTCTCCTGCGCAAAATGTGAAGTGCGAAAGTGCGCCCGCGAACGGCAGTATGACAGCTGCGCATACTGCACAGATTATCCGTGCGAGAAATTACAAAAAGTTTTTGATGACCAGCCTAAAGCGAAAGTGGAATTGGAAAGGTTACGGAAATAAAGCTACTATGTTTACATCGGATGCATGCAAAAGAAAAAACTCATTATGTGATAGTTTTGCATAGTTAAAATGCGAATAATATTATTATGAGAAAGTTTTACTTGATTGAGTATAATATTAATTATAGATTCGACAAACTATTGAGGGAAATTTGATGAAATATAAAGATCGAACAATTAGGTCCGTCCCAGATTTGATAAAAAGTTTGAAAACTGATATTGATAATTTAACTCTTCCAGTTTGGTTTAGAGGACAATCAAAAGTAAAATGGGAGTTACTACCATCCATAGCACGATCCCCAAATCTTTCCGAAAATCATTTATTAAAGAAATTTAAACAAAACGCTACACTACTTTTAAATCCCTTACCAGCATCTGACTTCCATTGGCTTTTTGTAATGCAACATTACGGTATGCCGACCAGGTTATTGGATTGGAGTGAAAGTCCATTGGTCGCATTATACTTTGCAATAAATGAAAACACCAATCAAGACGGTGTCTTATGGATACTCTTACCGGTAGATTTAAATAAAAGTTCAAATATTAAACCTGATTATCCAAATTATATTCCTTCATTTGAAGATAATGCATTAAAGACTTATACTCCCGAATCTGTAGCGGGTGAACAAACTAGTACATTATTTCCTATTGCTGCAATTGCACCTCGAAATACACAAAGAATGCAATCACAGCAAGGGACGTTCACTATAAGCCATAGAGATAAAACTCCGATTGAAGCTATTGGAGATAAAAAACATATTTGGAGATATATAATTCCAAAATCAAACAAAAAAGTAATTAAAGAAGAATTAAATTTGCTCGGTATTTCTGAATTCCAATTGTTCCCAGAACTACCAAGTATTTGGAAAATGTTGAAACGAGGCTAAAATGGATGTTTTTAGAACATACGCTATGAATCATAGTACTATCTTAAGAATTAACTCTGAAAAGAATAAAATTCTAACTGAGCCCGAATATCAACGAAATGGTGAAGTGTGGAATACAGAAAAGAAGCAATTGTTAATAGATTCAATATTAAACGAATATGATATTCCAAAAATATATTTTCATGTCCTTCAGAATAAAAAAAGAATTGTAAAAGGAAAAGAATATAGTTATTCCATAATTGATGGACGACAGAGACTAGAAGCAATTTGGTCGTTTATTAACGGAGATTTTCCTTTAGACAGTAATTTTAAGTATTTCAAAGATTCAAAAGTAGATGCTAGGGGGTTAACTTATGCAGACGTTGGAAAACATTATCCAGATCTCAAAATATTATTTGATTCCTTTGTTTTACCTATAATTTTAGTCGAAACAGATGATACTGATTATATTGAAGATATGTTTTCAAGATTAAATGAGGCGGTACCACTAAATGCTGCTGAAAAAAGAAATGCATTTGGTGGAGCAATGGCGAAACTAATTAATCAAATTTCAAAACACAATCTATTTACAGATTGTGTTAGGTTTTCAAATTCTCGTTATCAACATAAAGAAGTCGCTGGAAAGATTTTATACATAGAAAATATGATGCAAGTTTATAAAGATATTACTACGGATATTGGTAAGGTTTATCTTGACGAATTTGTAAAAAAATTTAAAAAAGATCCTACACTTAGCACCACTAGTATTGAAAAAGAATGTGTACTAATGTTGGATAAAATGAAAAGTGTGTTTTCAAAGAAGGATCCTTTGCTGTCGAGCCAATCATTCATACCATTGTATTATCTTTTATTTAGAGAACAGGCGAAGGGAACATATTCCAAAACAATTTCTAGATCTATATTGTTAAATTTTAGAAGAGCAAGTAAAAAGAACAAACAAATTGCTGAGAAGGATATCACAAAAGCAAATTTTGATCTACTAGAATTTGATAGGTTGTCACAACAGGGTACAAATGATCGGACTTCAATATTGGAGCGATTAAGAATTTTAAAAAAATATCTATAAATATTTTCAGTCGCTTTTAGAAAACAAAGAGTGTTGCTACAAAATTTCAAAAGATGGAGCAAATTGAGAAATAATTAATGAATCTCAACAAAACTTCATGGAAGCCATCGTTTACACACTACGGTCCACCGGATACACTCCACATTACCGATGAATAATATTGTAAGTGTTCGATTTCTCTATCCATACGCCGACGACGATTTCTGGCAATCACATTTTTTTACAAAAGAATTACCGCGTAGGAACGGATGACAATCCGTTCCTTAGGCACAAACTCTCCGCCAAAAGCGAACAAGCTGTCTGCGCCTAGAATCTTATCTTTGCTGTCTTCACATCTGCAGATAATGTCGCAGAATATCATACTCTTTTCGCTCAATCACCTGGTACAAGTAAATCCTAACAAAAACTTCTCCGTCAAAAAAATAATATCCTCCATCAGCTTTTTCTGCCTTCCCCCCATAAAAGCTTTTGAGATAATGTTCTGAATATTTTTTCATCGTAATTCTTTTGGCATCAGGCAATTCATGCACGCTTCGGTGGTAATATTCGTATTCTCCGTTTCGTTCTTTAAGAACTAAAATCATATAGGTAGGCGTTTTTATTTTTGCCGTCATACATTTTGCTCCTCCAATAATTGAGGGGCCCAATCTATAAGACTTTATTTTCACAATCAAGCCGTTGCGCCCACCACCCCTACTTTTCCCCTCCTCCGTGAGGAGGGGAACGCACGCATTAAATTTTTTTTCGCTGCTCTCAACAGGGGTGGTGTTACGTGAACACGATAAGAAGTTTTTGCTTTGCGCAGAAGCCCGAAATCGTCAGCGCGTGCGATATGGAAAGATTCGATCAGAAGCGAATTAATCACGCCAACGGCGGACATTCCCTCCGCCCAAGCAATTTTCTCCCTTCATGCATCCTCGCCCTCATTCAATATGAGAACGTCCGTACTTTTTGAGACCTTTTTCTCTCTCAGAGGGAGAAAAAGCTCACTCCAAGTGAGATCTTCCTCCCAAAAAGTGAGCTCGTCCTCTCTCCAAGATGAAACGTCCTCACTTTTTGATACCTCTTTCTCACTCAACACCTCAAAAAGCTCTCATTTTTGTCAATTGCCGCATCCACAGGGAGAAATATCCTCACAAATTCCCCACATATCCCTTCCGAAACACCAAACAACCCTTCAAAAGCACCAAACATTCTTTCAGAAATGCAAAACAACTCTCCGGAAACTTCAAACAAGCCTTCAGAAATGCCAAACAACCCTTCGGAAGCTCCAAACATCCTTCCAAAAGTACCAAACAAGTGTTCGGAAACGCCAAACAACTTTTCGAAAACGGTAAATAAGAGTCTGTTCAACAATCTGTGCTATCCCCTCTGGGCGCTGGCTTGTGTGTCGGGTGCGAAATTTCGGAGGAGTGAGCGAATTGGGAAACGATGGACGAAGCGTTTATCACGCCGACCCGCCCACCGTGTTTTTTGGTGGGAGGCGTGATTCGGGTTTGTGTGACTTGGTGTCCATCGCGAGCGTTAAATTTCGCAAAGTTTCTTTTGCTTCTTTTCTTTGTATAAAGAAAAGAAGGCCATCAAATAACTATGGTTTTGCAAACTGTTACTTTCTTTCCGAGAAAGAAAGTAACCAAAGAAATCTTTCGAAATCGTAACACACAGAATCAATCTCCGGCACACATCCCGTAATTTCTGTGCATCAAGAACGTCATACCATTTTATCATTCAGCAATCGCACAGAAATTAAATGCCCTTCGATTGATTCTCTCCCACTTCCTCATCGCCGACGATTTCGTCCACTGCACAATGGTATTCGATATAAAAAATATTTTTCATAAGTGTGCCGGGAGCGGAATTTTGGAGAATTGAGTGAATTGGAAAACAACGGACAAAACCTGGATTCTTCGCTTCGCTCAGAATGACAAGCGATGAATTAAGGGGTGCCTGCTATTACATGAATCGTTTCATTGCACTGCGAACCTGCGCTTCGTTCATCCCAAAATAATGTCCAAGCTCGTGAAAGAGCACTTCACGAATTCTCAATTCCATCTCCTCTTCATCATGGCAGACGGATTCGATATTTTTTTGATAGAGAGAAATTTTATCCGGCACGGTCGCCGTCATTCCGTACCATTGCCCCCGATGAGGAAGCGGAATGCCTTGATACAATCCTAACAACGATGTGCGGTCGGCTTTCACTTTGCCAAGCGCATCGTCAGACGGATAATCTTCGACAACGATCTGCACATTTTCCACTTTATCGCGAAAATATGCCGGCAGACTGTCGAACGCTTCCTGCGCAATATGTTCAAATTGTTCACGCGTCATTAAATCACTCTCGGTGTACATTTCATAGTGTATGCTCTTTTACTCTTTCTAGAGAATGTAGGCGAAATCTTTGTAAGAATAAAATATGCGTTCAAAACATTCGCTTGCAGTTGGAACTAATAATCATGATACTGATTATAACAATGAAAGACAGCATGATGGCAAAGATTACATTTACCGGTGAATCAGGGAAAAAATACAGTTTTATGATACATCCCATGACAACGATGTTTAAAGAAGTCGCCGGCGTCTATTTCGTAACGCATCGGAACATCGACGAAATGAACAAGGTCTCGCACAAGCACATCTTTGTCGGCGAAACCGACAATCTTGCCAAACAGTTCGACCGAAGCAACGATCAATACTTCCGACGACACAAAGCAAATTGCATCTGTGTTCATCTTGAAGATGACAGGAATGTACGACTCAAGATCGAGTCTGATCTTGTCGGAAATTATAATCCTCCGTGCAACCAGTAGCAGACCGCTTTCGAAAAACATTTGTTAGCACAACCGCATATCCCGGCCCGTTTGGACAGGACTGATACACATTTTCCAAGAATGCCTCTCGCAAAAAAACGAAGAAGATTGTATATTCTTCCATGCACACCGCACAACCGACACAACAGCATTTCGAAAGAATTCTTGCGAACGTCGCGAAATATATTTCACTCACGGCATCGGAAAAGAAATACTTTTGTTCGCTCCTTACGCTGAAACGGCTTCGCAAACGGCAATATGTGCTGCAAGCGGGCGAAATTTCCCGGAGTGATTCGTTCGTCACGAAAGGATGTCTGCGCGCGTACTACATTGACGATGATGGGAATGAACGGATCGTTCAGTTTGCATTGGAAGGATGGTGGATCGGCGACATGGCAAGCATGGCAACCGGCCAGCCGGCAAAATTGACGATCGATGCAATGGAAGATTCCGAAGTACTGCAGATTGAAAAAAAGAATTTCGATCTGCTGGTGGAAAAAATTCCAAAGTTTGAACGGTTCTTCCGCTTGCTCTTAACCAATGCATTCATCGCCCACCAGCATCGTATTCTCTCTCATCTTTCGGGAGGGGCTGAAGAACGGTATCTCGAACTTCGCACAAAATATCCCAACTTTGAAAAACGGATTCCCCTTCGCCATATCGCGTCATATCTCGGCGTTACTCCGGAATTCTTGAGCCGCATGAGGAACCATATTTCTAAACGGCACTGATATTTCGGCATTGACCTACATCAAGAAAATTTCTTAACCTACTTCATCACACCTTCTCCTTTTCATTGTGTATCTTTGTACTGAAATTAAAACAAGGAATGTTCAACATACATGAGGAGCTACCATGCTTACGGCAATTTTCACAACTAACAGTGAGATCACCGGTCTCATTCTTCGCATTACATTAGGTATAATAATTTTCCCGCACGGCGCGCAAAAATTATTCGGATGGTTCGGCGGATACGGATTCTCCGGAACCATGGGGTATCTTACTGGCACCGTAAAACTTCCCTATATCGTCGGCGCAAGTGTCATTCTTCTGGAATCCATCGGTTCGTTATTGCTCATTGCAGGATTCGGCACACGGATTGTCGCATTAGGTTTCATTGGATTGATGATCGGCATTATTCTTACATCGCACATTAAAAACGGATTTTTTATGAATTGGACCGGTGGACAAGCGGGTGAAGGATATGAGTATCATCTGCTGGTGATCGGACTTGCCTTTGCACTTTTGATCGAAGGGGCGGACGGTTCTCCATTGATG
>JBBINR010000008.1:0-105406 GCA_037443785.1 Ignavibacteriales bacterium
TGACAGCAGGAGGCAGTAAGATTGAATTTATTGATATGCCGGATACCATAAAAATTGATAATGCACAAATCTTAAATTCGTATCTTGAAACAAAACCTTTTACGATATCGGATCAATCATCGCTGAGTTACGGAGTGGAATACTGGACGGCAGATTCGGTTGCCGCTGTGTCGGCATTGTCCGGTGGAAAGTGTGTAAACTTTAAAGTGGAATTGGTCAATGTCGAAACGAATACGATCATCGGAACATTTGATGATTGTTCATACACATCGTCAGCGGTAGTGCACCATAAGAACATAGCATACGATGTGAATACACAACAGATCGCATCTCAACAGGTAAAATTACGTCTGCGTGTTGGTGCAAGCGACAGCGCAGTTTTTGCCGTGACAAACAAAGCGGCAAGAGGATTTGCGTTAAAAAAAGGTGGAGCTGAGCGCGTAAAAATTAATTTGAATGAAGTGCTGATTATTAAAACGTATGCACTCGAACAAAATTATCCCAACCCCTTCAATCCCTCAACAACAATTAACTATCAAATTCCGCAAGCAGGAAATGTCTCTTTAAAAGTCTATGACATGCTCGGTCGCGAAGTTGCGGTGCTCGTAAATGAATATAAACCGGTGGGACGATATACCGCTGCATTCGATGGTTCGCATCTCTCAAGCGGTTCGTATGTCGTAAGAATGCAATCAGAGAAATATACAAAGACGATGAAGATGATGTTGGTAAAATAGAAAATTGATACCGTTGTATATAAAATCTTTGAAGTTTTTGTCTCTTCGGGGATTTTTTTATTCTCCCGCCGCCAATCGATACCCAATGCCAGATTCTGTTAAAAACAGTTTCGGGTTGTTCGGATCGTCTTCTAATTTTTTGCGAAGCTGGCCGACATACACGCGGGTGTACTGGCTTTCACCTTCAAATTTCGGTCCCCACACCTGTTGAAGAATATAATTGTGTGTCAGCACTTTTCCTTCGTTACGGACAAAGAGCGTCAGCAATGCAAATTCTGTCGGCGTGAGTTTAATTATTTCGTTCCCCTTTTTTACGGTGCGGCTGTCAAAATCAACAGAGATATCTTTAATCTCTACCAGTGCACTTTGTAGTGTATTCGATTGGAAAACACGAAGCGACGAGCGGATGCGTGCAAGCAATTCACCGGATCGGAATGGTTTTGTCAGGTAATCGTTTGCGCCCGCATCGAGCGCTTTGATGATTTCATCTTCGGCGGTTCGGGCGGAGAGAATAATAATCGGATACTGCACCCACGTCTTAACCTTTTTTAAAACGTCAATGCCGTCGGCATCCGGCAGGCCGAGATCAAGAATCATTGCATCGTATCGGTGAGTTTCAGTGGAGCGAATTGCTTCAGCGGCATTTTCCGCAAGGGAAACATTATATCCTGCTGATTCCAGCGTCGCGCGCAATAATCGCCGCATTTGAACTTCGTCATCGACAACAAGAATTTGGTTTTGAGTATTCATATAAAGAAAATAGTCATTGCGAGCGAGTGTTTTTTATGAGCGAAGCAATCTGATTATGCCAACTCTTCATATAAATCTTTCCACGATGGATTCATTGAATGAATCAAATCAATTTTCTTTTGACGTGAACCAGCCTTGATTTGTTTTTCTCTCGTAATAGCGTATCGGATATCTGAAAATTGCTCATAGTAAACCAAATTGGTAACATGATATCGCTGCGTAAATCCTTTTATTTCTTTTGATTTGTGCTGATTCACTCTTGCAACGATGTCGGAAGTAACGCCTGTATATAAAACACTCTTTCTAAGATTTGTCATAATGTAAACTGCACACATTTTTTTCATTTGCAAATCATCCAAACAAGATTGCTTCGGCAAAGAACGCTTCGCAATGACTTTGTAGCTAAAGATTTAATGGTAATGTCATTTCAAACAATGCGCCGCCGCTGGCATGATTGCTTGCGGTAATTGTTCCTTTGTGTGCTTCAATAAAGCCTTTGACGATTGAAAGCCCAAGCCCGGTGCCCCCTGCTTTTGTACCGGGAGCGCGGTAAAATTTTTCGAATATTTTATTCTGGGCATCTTTTGAAAATCCCACACCATGATCGTGAATAGTTATCACACATTCATTTTCTCTTATAGCTGCTGAAATTTCAATAGAAGTTTCCGGCGGAGTATATTGCGATGCATTATGAAGTAAATTGGTAATCGTTTGTTCAATGAGGCCAAAATCTAATTTTATCAAAGGAAGAGTGTCGGGGATTGCAACCATAACCTTATGATGCAAAAGTTCCTTCTGTAACTTTTTAAGAGAGGTGTTCACGATGTCGCGAATGTTGCACCAATCTTTTTTCGGCGCCAGTAGTCCCGATTCGAGCCGCGCCATATCGAGAAGATTTTCTACCAAACGATTTAACCGATCTGCCGCTGTGTCAATTTCTTCCACAAGTTCTTTCTGATTAGAACTATTCAATGCTTCCGACGCATTGACAATTGCAGCAATAGGAGTGCGAAGCTCATGTGAAATAGAATTGAAGAGTGTCTTATACAGTTTTTCAGACTCCGCATATGCAATCGTGCGTTTCGCATGTTCATTTAATTGTTCTCGTTCCAGTGTTGATGCGATTTGTGCAATAAAATTCTGCAGCAAAGATTCTTGATCAATACTGAATTGTTTTCCCGAGTTTGGTTTCACGCCGATAACGCCGAGCGGGTACCGCGGTCCCGTAATCGGGAAATACGTTGCTGTCGCAAACGGAAGCGTATCAGTAAACTTTCCTGCTTTTTTTTCATTCCAGTACACCCACGCTGCTACGCTGAATTCTTTTTCACTGATTGCGTATGTACTTTTCGGGTGTGCCTGCGTGAAAATATCGCCGTCAGGCTGGCTGAGAAAAATGGCAACCTCGGAATGAAAGAATGTTGTAATGTTTTTCACGGCGGTCTCGGCTACTTCATCCTGATTTTTTGCTGAGGTCAATTGCCGCGTTAATGTAAACAGCGCTGTTGCCCGCTCTTCGCGGATTCGGATCCGCACGGTGAGGATTCCTGTAATTGCCGCAATGATGAAATAAGAAAGAAACATCAATTCATCCTGCGTTGAACCAATGGTAAAAGTAAACCGCGGTGGAATAAAAAAGAAATTCCATATCAAAGAGCTTAACAGCGCGGCAAAAAGTATCAAGCGGATTTCAGCAAACAGCGAAAGAAACGCAATCGCGAGCAGCAGGATTAATGCCGTTGTTTGATAACCGATGGAGCCGGAAAGCAGATAACAAACACCGGAGACAAAAAAGATCAATCCCGTGGAAAAGCTGAACTGGTACATTGTAGATTTCATGCGCAGGTAATATACCAATTCACACATCAAGATACATTCGTCTTTCCTCTTGTTATAGATGGTTCTACGTTACAGTGATCAAGTCCCGTAGGGCGACATATTGTTCAACTGAGAGCAGGATGATGAACGCAGGAAATTGCTGCGGCACCTTCCGGTTTTTCATTGCAGCATAGTTTCGCAAAAAGAAACGAGCAGAGAACAAACAGGATGATGCAAAATTGTTTCATATTCGGTAACAATGCCATTGCGAGCGAAGTATTCTTTTTTTGCTTCAACGGCATTAATTTGGCGAAGCAGGATGGAAAAGGAAATTCAGAACGTGTAAGAAATGGAAGGGAAAGTATAAAAGTTGTATAAAGATGCAGCTTACTTATCGCCTCTTTTACGCGGACTTACACAATTGAACGGACAAAATAAAAATTGTATCTTCCTGCGAAAGCAATACTGAGTCCCAGGGAAAGAGTTTGTGAACCTGCTTGTTGAATGTTAACCTCCGGATTCACCGTTGTGATAAAGTGGGTTTTTTATTGTAATAAAAAGTCATTCTGAGGGAGTGAAACGACCGAAGAATCCAGAAGCAAAAGCACTGGATGCTTCACTGCGTTCAGCATGACAATTACTCAAGCGTTTCTCTTCCTTTCAACCTCTTTCACCATAGCATTACTTTCCTTCATCCCATACTCCAGCACAAAATTAAAATTTGGAACGGAACATAAAACAAAAGCCATCTTGTGACCGATGGCTTTTGTGGTGAATGACATTCTTCTTGAAATGCAACGCATCGTCTGACTACTGCGGCGCGTTCGGATCGGGAGCGTACTTCGTTATAAAATTTCCCCACGTCATCGTCGCATTCCCCGATGTCATTTGCCCGCTTTGAAAAACAAAATCCGGCATCGTGTGCGTTAACGTGATTTGTGCAAACGGAAAATCTAAGTTCACCTGCTGTGTGCCTCCGGACTTCGTCCACTTAGAATATTTTCCACTGACATTCAAAAGGAACGTTGAGTTCGTGCCGCTTGAATCAACCATTCCATACGCCGCTAATCCATCACCTGATGTACCAATGTCCACAAGCGGCAAACTTGCACCGCCGGTCCAGGTTTCCACAACCTCGTTGAATGAATCGCGATATTCTCCGCTGCAATCGTACGTGGCGGAACTTGTCTTCAACCACTGAACTACTCGTCCAATATTGAAGAACGGCGAATAAATGGACGGCATGAGGTAGTTCACGTGGTAGGAATGGACATCTGCAAAAAAATCGAGATTGAAGACGATGTGCTGCTTCAGCGTTCCTTTGCCGGTGAATGTGTAGTCGAGCGTACCGTGCCACTCCGTGAGGTTGACGGGATTGCTCTTCACATTCCTGACTGAGATCTGAAGCGTGCCGCCGGAAGTGGGACGGGTGACGGTGAGACTGGTTTGAGACCACTGTGCCGTTAACGGTGAACCGTTTAAGAGGACTGTGCCCTGATCGGCGCCGAAATCTCCAAGGATCGTGTACTTGGTTGATGAGATCGACGCATCTCCGGATGTTAACGAGATCGATGGCGCAAGGAGTCGAAGTGTCGTGAGAACAGGCTCGGCAGGATGCACGAGCCGTGATGAACCCGAGACGTCAAGTTTTTTCTTTGCCATATCGCTGAGAATATCTCCGGTAAAGAACGGCCGCTGCGGCCGATCGGCTTTTTGACGTACCGCATTGATGCCGAGTGTTCTATCAAAAAAATACTGGGCGGTGGTTGCAGATTCGGCGTCATCTGTGGGCAGACTCCAGCCGAGATAGAAGCCGGCGGTACTGAGCATCGGCAGATATTTTTTGTCGAATCCGCCGCTGCCGCACGCATCAAAATAGACCAGACTGTTCGGGGCGAACGACATATACTTGCCGATGAATTTCATCGTGACCATATAATGCACAGCGTTGACCACCTTCCCTGCAACTACATCATTCGGCGCGGATGCATAGACAAGATAACCGCTGTCAACAAGAGCATTATACTTCGGAATATTGGAAGCGTTCACGGCGTCCGAAGTCCACATTGCGAAGATTGGATTTGGTACGAGATTCCTATCCATTCCCGTGCCGCCATGTGCTGTCCAATAAAATATTCCGTCACCGCTTATATGCATAAGATTTTCAACCGAGGGAACGTCAGGGGTCGATAAAGTGTAGCCGACCTGCTGGCACCATGATCGAACCCGCGCAACTGTCTGTGCCGAGAATGGAAATGCGGCGCCAAGGGAGTTCATGATGCGCGCCGTTGGGGCACCGGGAAGTACGTCATACGATTTATGAAAGTGATCGGGACTCTGCTCTAATTCTCCTTTCAAGATACCCGGCGCGGTGGAATCGACCGTGCGATTATTCAGCACAAGGAAAAGACTTCCGTCGACGAAACGTGCCCAGACATTACCTCCATCCGGCGATAATCCTGCGGATTCGAATTCCGGCCGAGTGTTAAGATATGACAGTACGAGTTGATTATCGGCATCCGGCGATGAATGAGGAAGATTGTTCAGAAATGTGGTAAGCGTATCGAAAGCGGCAATACGTACAGTATCCGAGATGCTTCCTCTCGGTGTAAGAGTCGTTCCGGTTTTCACATCCGGTCCAACACTGGAATCCTGTTTCTTCGTGCAGCTAGAAAAGAAAAGCGTGATAATGATGACACCAACAAGCAATCGATAGGGTAAGTACCTGTGATGCATCTTGACAGCTCCTTTCACGATAATTTATGTATGATACTCATTCGTTTAACGAAGTGAGTAACGAATGGATATTGCATACTCTAACATCAATTCCACCGTCTTGATTTCGCTCGCGCAATATGTGATTAATCCATCTGATTTCCTACTTTGAGAGACAATAACTTATCCTGGTGTGTGCGAAAGCACACTTCACTACAGCCGCAAAAATAAGAGAATGGAAAAAGAATTTGACTCTTCTGCTCCTGCGAGAAATATATTGCGGTTATTGACTGCAGAAAATTATTATTGGTTTTGTTCTTTTCCTTTTAAGGTTGCAGCAAAAGATGTGAACAAAGTACTTTAATTACACTGCTTCCAAAAAAAGTTTTGAAAACTTTAAGCCAATGTTATGTTACCGTTCTTTTTTTTCCGTAATGCTCTATCACAAAATGAATGTGTGGTAAATTTTTCGGCAAATGCATAATGCTGAAAGTTTTCACTCCTGTGGAAAGCCTGTCGAGCCACGATGATGTCGGCCATCCAAAATGGACGGTGATGTTTTTGTGCGGAAGCTCGTAATCCAGCGTGTACAAAATTTCAGTAATGCCTTGAAACAAGGTCTGTCCCTGATAAACAAAACGAAAATGATTTTCAGCAAGCTTCGGAGGAATTCCCTGGCGCGGATGATACAGACTTACGTACACCGACGAAGGATCAATCGCAGCCCGTGCATCTTCTTTCGGACGACGGAAATAAATGTGAACATCCTCGGCACCGGATTCTTCAAGATAAAAAATCATTTGTAACGGTGTATCCGTCTGTTTAATTTCTTTGTGTTCCGGGGCGCGTTTCTCTGCGTACTTCAGCCCGACAAATAAAAAGATTGCCGTGACTGAAGACCACATAAAAGTACCATACGGTTTATGATAACCAAGATAGAGAAAACAGCTGAACAGGATAAGAAACAATATCAGCGTCCCAATTCGCGACGTATTGTACTCAAGTGATTCTTTCGTTCCTTTTGAATAGCGGTAGATCAGCAGGCTTCCCATATTAATGGCAAAACTTGCCAGCAATCCGATGGCGTACATCTCGGCAAGAATCGTTTGGCTTCCGCCGGTAACGTAAATGATAATCGTATAGAAAATTGCATTGCCAATGTGGATGCGGTAGAGCGATTGACGTTTATTTGTTTTAATGATCCAATGAAATCCGTAATGGTGGGCAACGCGCTCCATCAACTCGCTCGAAGCAACATACGCCGTGTTCACCGCCATCATCAATAAGACGCTTGCCAACACGCCGACGATGTAACCAAACGGTATGCCTCCCACCATGTGGGCAAAATGCGTAATTAAAT
Source organism: Ignavibacteriales bacterium (assembly GCA_037443785.1). GTDB lineage: Bacteria > Bacteroidota > Ignavibacteria > UBA10030 > UBA8401 > JAQUOA01. The sequence goes on from JBBINR010000008.1 coordinate 7,381, forward strand.
CTGTTTCGTGGCCCGCAATATTTATTTTGGATGATAAAACAATTGCGGCGAGAACCGGGGTGAACAATCCGACTGTCAGCGCAAGAAACGTGTACGCCTTCCGAATTTCTTTCCACGATTTTACGAGACTGGCGGTTTGCACCACCGATTCAATTCCCGAATACGCAAGGATACAACTTGAGACACCGACCACGACAAAGAAATATCCATTGAACCAGCCTCCTTCGTACACGGTTGAACCCACATTTTTAAAACTATAGCCAATCATATTCCATGAATGAACATCGGAATGATAGATACCGGCAAAGACAAGATTCACAAGGATGATTGCCGCGACGACAAAAATTCCGTACGTAAATTTTGCATTCTCTTTTATTCCAAGAATATTTAAACCTGCAATGAACCAAATGATGCCCACATCGAAAAGGAATTTTCCCAATCCGGACATCGGGATGAATGCCATACCATTTTCAACAGCGCTCACGGTGGAAAGACTTGCCGTCAAAACATAATCCACAATAATAGAAGCAACAGCGATGAACGAAACCGTAGGCCCCAATACGAGATAGGAAAACGAATAGACACCGCCGCCCCGTATGCCGTTCACTTCAAGTATCTCCGCAATTTCTATCATGCGAAGAGAGAGAAACCGGATGAGAATTGATGTGAGGATGAGAAATGCGATGGCGTGTCCGCCGATGAAACGAAACGCTTCGCTCGGTGCATAAAAGATCGACGTCAGCTCATCCATGAGCGTAATGATGCCGATGGCAAGCCATGTGAGCCACCACTTGCCGCCTGAAAAATACGCAAGGAGGTCTTTTTTTGTTAAAAGATATCCAAAGACACCGATGATGCCGAGGTTAAGTGCAAGCGTAATAAAAAATTGGTGTGAGAACATAAATATTCATTCAGAGAAAATAAAAATGATCTTTAATCTGGTGAATATGCCCGTGAAATGAAATGAAGGGGTTATAAGAAAGCAGGATAAAAGTATAAAGAAAGTATAAAGAACGTTTGAAATGCGGGGATTTTATTTAAGCTTTAATTCCATGTATACAACCTCATCCATCGGATTGTTGTAATAGGCAGGAATAATTTTGAATCCAAGTTTTGTATATAATGCCCGAGCTGTTTCCATTCGTTGAAGGGTATCCAATCGCATGACGCGATAACCCATTGCCTTCGCATCGGCAAGAATTTTTTCCGTCAGCAATCTTCCGATTTTCTTTCCACGAAATTCTTCTCGCACATACAGCCGTTTCATTTCGCACACCCCTTCTTCATCCATCGGCCGCAATGCAATACAACCGGCAATTTTTTCTTTTTCTTCGGCAAGATATAATCGTCCTTTTGGCGGAGCGTATTTTCCCGGAAGCTCGGCAAGTTCTTTATCGAATCCCTGAAAGCAAAGAGAGAAGTTCAGCCACTGCTGATATTCTCTAAAGAGCGACCGGACGATTTCAATCTGTTCTGGTGATATAGCGGGAATAATTTTCATTGTACAAAATTGCAAAGGCGCCCGGAAAAATTTCAAAGCGCCTTCGCGAAAAAATAATTTTAAAAAAATTAATTTGCTGAATGCATTATTGGCATTTCAAATTTGTGCGGAAGTTTCTCATCACGCATTGCGGCATCGTAGGCAAATGCCGCCATGATAATTGCCGCTTGTTTTAGATCCTCTTCCTGCGCGCGGTCAAACACATCCATCGTTGTATGGTGCGTACGCGTTTCATATTCAAGCTCGTCTTGAATGAATTGAAACGCTGGAAGCCCGACAGCATCAAACGAAAGATGGTCTGTTCCACCAGTGTTTTGCAGCGTTAAGGTTGACGCGCCCATATCTTTAAATGGCGCTAGCCATGCACGAAAAATTGTTCTGACCGCTTCATTTCCCTGCATATATGCACCACGCACCTTACCGCTTCCGTTATCGTTGTTGAAGTAGGCCGCAAATTTTTCTGCTTCAGGTTTCAATGTATCTTTTACACCAAAATGTTGTTTTACGTATGCCTGCGAACCGAGCAATCCCTGCTCTTCTGCTCCCCACAATCCGATACGAATAGTTCTGCGGGGTTGTACGCCGATTGCTTTCAAAATTCTCATCGCTTCCATGCACACGGCGGAGCCTGTTCCGTTGTCTGTCGCTCCTGTTCCTCCGTGCCACGAATCGTAATGTGCGCCGATCATAACAACTTCATCTTTCAAATCACTTCCCGGAAGTTCACCGATAATATTGGAACTGTTTTCATCTTTTGTTCCCATAGTCACTTCAAGTTCAACGGCAAGTTTTACTTTTTCATTTTTTTGCACAAGACGAGCGAGGCGATTGTAACTTTCACCGCCAACTTCTATCTGCGGAGGAATTTTCGGCGCTTTACTGCTCTGTGCTGAAACGCGGTACGGTGAATTGAACGCTGTATCCGGATGGTTCGGAACGTATGCTTGCTGAACGGCAACACTGCCGCCAAGATTGCGGGTTGAAAATGACGATGTTAATACAGCAGCAACATTTTCATTCATGAGCAATTGCCATTTTTCATATAATAGCATGGCAGCTTTTTTGCGCTCGGGCGTCATCTGAAAATTAAATCTTCCTCCGCGTCGCTGGGGAAGATCGGCATTTGCCATTTCAAGAAGAGAAGCATCCGTCTCGCGTTCTGCAAGAGGCTTCCAGTACGGTTCTACATTTCCCGTTTTGGAAAGAAGAACAAATTTTCCCCTTAGTTTTCCTTTATAAGCGGCAAGCTGCTCAACAGAATCAGCGTCAAGATACACAACCTCCGCTTCAACGCGCCCTTTTAATCCCGGCGACCATGCTTTGGGATACGAAATGAGCGGCTGCACTTGTCTTCCGATCATCGTTGCAGAATATTTCTTCAACTCCCAGCTTTTACCGAAAGGACCCCATTCTTCACGATGGGCATTCTGCAAACCCATCTGTTTCATTTTGTCAACGGCCCATTGCGCCGCAGCATCATATTGCGGTGAACCCGCAAGACGCGGTCCATAGACTTCGGAGATTGTCCAAAGAATATCTTTTACTTGAGATCTGTTCATTCCCTCATCGCGAATTTTTGCAATCGCGGCAGAATCAACTTTTTCCGGAAGTGGCTGAGCATGAAGCAGCACAAAGCCAAAAATAAAAACAGAAATCCAATGTTTCATGAAACCTCCATTTATTTTACTTGCAGTTGTTCCTCATGCTGCGGTGTTTGCTGGAGCGAATCTGCCGGCGCACCGGGTTGTTTTTTTAAAGGTTCACCGATCGAATTATGAAAATCTTTTCTCATATTTGATGCGACACGAACATCAGAGCCGTTATGGTATATTTTTCCATCCCAGATCCTCGATTCGATCTTAAATTCAAATTTCTTTCTGTCGGGGGTAAATTTCGCAACGATACGGATTTGATATTTATCGTTGAGCAGATCATCCGAAAAATACGACGGGCCGTAGGATGAACGAACATAACCGTCTTCCTTGGAGACCATTTCTAATTCAAATTTTTTTGTAATGATGTAGATGACGCGCTGCCAGGCATCTTCATATGCAATTCCCGGCTTGATCGTCATCGTTTCCCAATATTGGCGGTTCATCTGCATAAATGATTCCGGAGCGCCAAGACTGCAGCCGAATCCTGCAATGCCCGTAAGAAGAATACTTGACCAGAGAATAAATTTTATTTTCATACATGCCCCCTTCATGACAAATTGTTAATCAGGATAACGAAAGTCAATCTCAAGCGCAACATCGGGATGTAAACTTCTTGCAACGGGGCACGCATGGCCGATTTGTTCAATTGTAGAACGGTATTCCTTGGGAATTCCGGAACACATTGCAAGATGCGCCACAATTTTTGCTATGCGTCGAGGCGGGGTTGCGCTCATATGTTTTTCAATGGCAATGGTTGTTCCGTCAAAGTTCACATTGTCGTTGCGGGCACGGATTCCCATAGTAGTAATGATGCATGTGCCAAGTGCCGTTGCAACAAGATCGGTTGGAGAAAAACTTTCTCCACGTCCATGATTATCCTTTGGTGCATCGGTGATGAATTGAACGCCGCTGCTGTCGTGTGTTGCCTCGCAGCGAAGGTGCCCTTGATAAACTATTGAAATTGGAACCATAATGTACGTTTTGGTTTTATGTGCATGATTGCCGATGAGTTAAAGATACGTTCAAATTTCATTTGACAAAATTAATATTTGATCTGATCTCTATGGAATTACTGTTTGTGGAAACAGAATATCGTGAAAAATCGAGCGTGCGACGAACAAAGTCAAGTTTCTGACGGCCGAATTTTGATGACGGAATCGGAAACACAATTTCTGACGTAAGCGCCGAGGGAATATGAATTGGCTTGAGAATTTCAGTTGATTGGAGCGTGATCTCGCGATAATAAGGGATTTGTAATTGCACCATCTGCAAGGAAATCTGTGCTTTTAACACCAGCGGTTTATGAAGCGGAGTTAGAACAATCGCTTGAGAGTCCGCTGTCGAAATGGAAAATTGCACACTGTCATTCAAATAAAAATGAATTTGAGGGGATGCCGTTGCAGGAATTCCGGCGTACTTTCCTGACACCTTAATCCTGCCGCTTCCTTCAACTTCAATTTCTGCCGTCACGGCATTATTATGGGCAGAACCGATACGGAATTTTTTGAGATCGATAACAATCGATCCAGTATCAACATCCACATAATTTGTAAAAGCGATGCCGAATGTTGATTTATCTTCTTTCCATAAAGGATGCGTCGCAAGAAAATTAATGTGAATATCGTTCAAACGCTTCTGTGCAAACGCATCGAGTAAACGATTAATACCATTCGTGCGAAAGCGGGTAACAACATTCGATGTTGTTGAATAGCGCTGAGTGTTTTGAGAAAGCACATCATCTAAAGAATCAAGCTGCGGCTTCAACACTGAAATCTTTTTCACGGATTCCTCTGTCGGTGGAAAGATTGCGGAAGAAGACGAACATCCTGCGAACAACAGACCGATAACGATCGACGCGATGGCTGTTTTCATTCTTCGACTTTCACTTTCGTCACATTCAATGCAACAAACATTGTGTTTTTAAAGATGAGCACCTCTTTGAGTTGCAGACTATACTCAATCATTTGCCCCGGAATCACAACATCCATGTTGATTCCTGTTCGAACGTTGACAGTGTTTCTCTGAATTAAAAATTGATTCGAGAAATCAATCGGTAATTCTATCGGCGGAAAAAGCTCGCTCATTTCAGAAAGTTTTAGCTCCACAATATCGCCAATGACATTCTCCATGGTGAAAAGCAATCCTCCGGCGCTGACATTGGGCACAATCGTAAACGGTTCAAACTGTGCGTACAATTTTCCTTGTCCGGGTGCTGCACTATTGTTCTCGACCTTAAAAGAGAGCAAACAATCCACCAGCAAATTAACGTTAACATCGTACTCATAATTGTGCACCGCAAGCGATAGCGTTGCGATGGCTGAACCATTGTTGAGGGTAACACGAATACTGCGAATGAGGTAAGAGTTGAGCGAATCGAGCCAGCCCGCTGTGCTGTCTAATTGGCTTGCCGCCTTATTAAGCATCTCTTGATTGAAATAGAACGAAATATCAGCATTGTCAAACGGAATATTACTGGAGAGACGCTGTTGTAAATGTTGAGCAGATTGTAATTTGATTTCTAAAGTTTTTGCTTCACGCGCTTTTTGAATTTGCTCATGGTCGAAACTTGCGCCCGCGGCGGAACGAATAATGAAACAGCCGGAAGAGGCCGTTCCAAGCGTCAAAAGAAATATCCAAAAAAAGGGACGAAGACGTAATTGCCGATGCTCGATCCTCTCTTTTTTCATACTTCATTATTCCTAATTTCTATTTTGCTTCTTTCTTCAGCTTGCCGCTGAACATCTTTCGTAATTTAATCAATTTTGGATTGATAACCAGTTGGCAATACGGTGCGGATGAATTATTGTTGTAGTAATTTTGATGATACTCTTCTGCCTTGTAAAAATCAGAATATGGCTTAACGTGTGTTACAATCGGATTTTCTAAAATCTTTGTCGAATCAATTTCATGGATCATCTGTGCGGAAAGTCGCTCCTGTTCATCGGTGTGATAAAAAATCACCGATCGATATTGATCTCCCACATCATCGCCTTGGCGATTCAGCGTTGTCGGGTCATGCGTGCTGAAAAAAACCTGGAGCAATTCTTTGTACGAAATTATTTTCGAATCAAAGGTTATCTGTATAACTTCGGCATATTCAGTTCCCCCTTTGTTTACTATTGTTGAAGTAGGATACGGAACGATACCGCCCGAATAACCGGATTCAACTTTGACAACTCCTTCCAGTCGCTGAAACACCGCTTCTGAACACCAAAAACAGCCCCCTCCGAATGTGGCCATGTCATACCCATCTGGAAGCATTGGTTGACTCGATCCACAGCCGCTTGCAAACAGAAGTGAAACGATCATCGTCAACAAACTGAATTTATCCATAGTGCCAATCTCCTTAATTGAATGCTGTAGTAGAAGAAAATATACATTTATCCGAGGAAAAAGCAGTTGATGATTCTCAAGAAAAAAAATGCCGCTGAACGAGAACATTCAACGGCAGAAAGATACTACGGCTGCAAACAATGCTAATTTTCTTTCTTCAATTTGCTCCGAAATTCTTTTTTGAATTTGCTCAATTTCGGATTGATGACTATCATGCAATACGGTTTATAGGAATTTTCATTGTAATAGTTCTGATGATACTCTTCAGCTTTATAAAATGATTTGTAGAGCGCAATCTCAGTAACAATCGGATTATCCCAAATTTTGGCAATGGTAGTTTCTTTGAGAACCTGTTCGGCAATTTTTTTCTGCTCATCCGTATGATAGAAAATCACCGAACGATATTGCGTTCCTGCATCGGCACCCTGCCGATTCAAAGTCGTTGGATCATGCGTTCGAAAAAACACTTCAAGCAATTCCTTGTACGAAATCACGGCCGGATCAAACGTTACCTGCACGGCTTCCGCATGGCCGGTTTTGCCGGTACAGACTTGTTCGTAGCTCGGATTGGCGACGGACCCGCCCGAATAACCGGATTCTACTTTCTCAACCCCGTTCAATCGTTGATAGATCGCCTCAACACACCAGAAGCATCCCTCGCCGAATGTTGCTGTTTCAAACTGCATACTTTTTCCTTTCTGTTGTTTATCAGCCTGTCCTTTACCGGAAATCGATTGCGCGGTACCAGCTGTTGTTACCGCAATAACCATCATTAGAATAAATTTCATAATTCCTCCTTCCCCCACTTTAACACAGACTTCCCCAAAAAAATTCACACTGTTGTGTGATAAGTATCATTAAAAATATGATTTTTATTTTTCGGTTCAGGTAGACTTCTTCTCGGAAGACGGTACGGTGAACGCCTGATGGGGATTTTGACAGGCGGGATCAAATCATTTCGTTCATTAATTCTCCCCTTGGACGCGGGATAACAACAAAATTGACAAGCAATCCTTTTTTTCCAATAAGTTTTGCGCCGACATCAACAGCGCTTTGCACCGCGGCAACGTCGCCGGTAAGAGAAACAAATGCTTTTCCACCCATCGCCATTGCAAGACGGACTTCAATCAATTGCACATTGGCCGATTTTACCGCTGCATCGGCTCCTTCAATCAGTGATGCAACCGAAAACGCTTCAATAATCCCGAGTGCTTCCAGCGCTTCAACGGTATTTGTTCCGCTGATGGCAGGAAAAATTGATTCGTGAACATTGGAAATAACAAAAGAATCAATCACGGAAAAATCTCCCGTCGCAATTCCAGCCTGCACGCTTGCTTCAACAGCTCCAACATCACCACGCACCATCACCATATATTTGCCGGAGCAAATGGAACGAGAAAGAAGTAATTCTGTTTCCGCTGCTTTCAGCATTGCATCCGCAACTTGATATCCGGCTGCGATACTGCTGAGTTCAATAAGACCGATGGAGTTTTTTGCCATGATTTTTCTCTTTCAAAAAAAATTATGCTTTAATTTCAATGTACGTATCGGTGATCTGTTCGACTCTTCCCGCAATGCTCGAATGAATATTCACACCGAGATCATTTTGCGAGACCGACGCGATCAGTGCTCCCTGCTCGACACGGTCTCCGATTGAGACTACCGGCGATGCAGACTTTCCTACATGCTGGGATAAGTATATTTTTACCGATGATGGATGGAGCGACGTGTCATCAAACGGAGTTTCACAATCTTCCACCTTCAATCGCTTGCGTAATTGAGATTGCGGAACACGACGCGGCTCTTTCATCGGGTGAACGCGAACGGGTTTTTGCTGAACAAATTGTATTCCTTGATTTCGTAATTCTTTTTTTCCTTGGTCGCACGCTTCCTTTGGAAATAAGTCTTCGGGGCATGCATACAACGTGCATAATCCGCATGAACAGCACAGGTCAGCCCATTGACTCCAATGCTGCGTTCCCATTGCCGAAAAACCGAGGCTGCGCATTACTTTGTGCGGCTGAACATCATACCCAAGCAAATAACGCGGACAAAATTCAGTACAATAACTGCATTGGTCGCACGCCGATTTTCCAATGCGATTCATATTCACCTGCGGTTGGTTTTTGCGCGTAACAAGAAAATGCGTTTGGGGAAGAATGATGAGCCCGGCTGTTTTTTTGGTAACAACATCATCAAGATCGAAGGAAAGTTTCCCCATCATAATTCCGCTGACAAAGATTCCAAATTCATCGACAGTCGTTCCTCCGGCGGCGGCAATGAGTTCGCGGAATGAAATGCCAATTGGAACTCGAAGGGATTTTGGCGAGCGGACGCTTCCCGCGATGGATATGAATTTTTCAGTAACGGGGATATTGCGTGAGGCATGAAAAACATTATAGAGCGTTTCAACATTATGAACAACACAACCGACGTGAAGCGGGATCCCCGCCGGCGGAATCAATCGTCCCGTTGCCGCATACACGAGTTCGTATTCATCTCCGGACGGATAAAAATCTCCAAGCAGAGAAAAATCAATTCCAGATTTTTTCAGGTGAGGCGCTAACTTCTCAATTGAATCGTGATGTTTTTCCTTGATGCCGAACTTCCCTTTTGCTGCGCCGGTAGATTGCATCATCAAATTCATTCCGGCAACAATTTCAGCAGGAAAGTGCTTCATCAACTCAACATCTTTGTGAATCAAGGGCTCACATTCCGCGCCGTTAGCAAGCACAAATTCTGCTTTCGACTGTGCTTTTACATATGCGGGAAATCCCGCACCGCCCGCACCAACAACACCGCATTGTTTTAATTGACCGGCAAGCATAGTGGTAATGGTATTGAAGAAAAGTGTAATATCCAAACGGAGATTTACCGTGGAAGGAATTTCAGATTTTTCTACACCGCCGGTTCCTGCTGGCTGATGCAGTGCAGTGTTCCAAGCCCCCAGACAAGATCGACACAATCGATACCGATAACACTGCGATCAGGAAATTGTTGTTGGATAATATTGAGCGCGCGAAGGTCATTGGGATGATTGAAGACAGGAACGATCACAAATCCATTGCCGATAAGAAAGTTGGCATAACTCGCAGGAAGCCTTTGATTATCGTACGCAACGTAACCGGGCATCGGTAATTCAATAATCTTAAATGGCTTGTTCTCTTGATCTGTGAGCGTATGAAGCAGCTTTAAATTTTCTTGCAGTATTTCGTAATTCTCATCCTGCGGATCTTCTTCTACACAAGCAACGATTGATGAAGGGTTCACGAATCGTGCAAGATCATCAATGTGCCCGTCGGTATCATCGCCGACAATGCCGTCGTTCAGCCAGAGAATCTTTTCTTGCCCGTAATATTCTTTTAAATAGGTTTCGATCTCTTCTTGAGTGAGATGGGGATTACGATTTTCATTCAACAAACACGCTTTAGTCGTCAGCAAGCAGCCTTTGCCATTTACTTCAATGGAGCCACCTTCCATAACGATACCGGGATAAAAAACAGGAAGGTGAAAATGCTCCGCAATTTTTGTGGGAACGACATCGTCAAGATCGAACGGTGGATATTTATTTCCCCAGGCATTGTATCCCCAATCCACAATCCCTTTTTTTTCTTTTGCGGCGGGATTAATGACAAAGGCGGGGCCGTGATCTCTGCACCAAGCATCATTCGTTGGAATTTTAAAGAGTGTAAATTGATTTTCTGCAACTCCTGCCAACGTCAATCGTGATTGAACATCGTCGAACATCTCATCATCTTTCACATTGATGTTGACGTGCTGAAATCGCCCAATTGTTTTCACAATATTGGTGAAGATATAAGGGACAGGTTCAAACTTGTCGGGCCACGATTCCAGTTTATGCGCCCATGAAAGCCATGTTGCTGCTTGCAGTTCCCATTCGGCAGGGAAACGATATCCTAATTGTTTTGGAGTCTTTTTCTCAGTCATTATGAGTTTTGAGCAAAGAATTATTTCTTAGTGTCTTTGCAAGAGATTAATCGATAAATCGTTTGGTTATATTTTCGTATGCGTCAATTCTTCTGTCGCGGAGAAATGGCCAGTGCATTCGTGTGGAGTTCGATTGTGCAAGATCAACTTCAACAACATGGACTTCTTCTTTATCATGCGATGCTTTAAAAAGAATTTCCCCCTGATTTCCCGCGACAAACGATCCGCCCCAAAATGCTTGATTCCCTTCGTGGCCAACACGGTTCACGGAAACAACAGGAATTCCATTTGCCACCGCATGGGCACGCTGAATTGTTTCCCATGCATCATGCTGAATTTTATTTACGTTTGGATCTTCACCATCTGCCCAGCCGATTGCTGTCGGGTAAAATAAAATTTCGGCACCGCTGAGCGCGGTTAATCGTGCCGCTTCAGGATACCATTGGTCCCAGCAAATAAGGATTCCAAGCTTTCCATACTTTGTTTGGAATGATTTGAATCCAAGGTCGCCCGGTGTAAAATAAAATTTTTCATAGTATGCCGGATCATCAGGGATATGCATCTTGCGGTATTTGCCAAGGTACGTTCCATCCGCATCAATAACCGCTGTGGTATTATGATAGAGTCCCGCAGAACGTTTTTCAAAAAGCGAGGCGATGATGACAACATTGAGTTCTTTTGCTAGCGGTTGAAATGCATCTGTTGTTGGCCCCGGAATTGTTTCTGCAAACGAAAATGGCGTATAGTCTTCTTTATTACAGAAATACAATGAGCGAAATAATTCCTGCAAGCAAACAACGTTTGCTCCTTTTGATGCCGCTTCACGAATACCTTTGATTGCTTTTGTCATGTTCTCCGAAAGATTGGAAGAACATGCATTCTGGACAAGACCAATTTTGATTTTATGAGATTCCATCATGTTCCTTATAAAAATAAATCACGCTTTTCCAAAACAGATTGTTGCGTTCGTCCCACCGAAACCAAATCCGTTGGAGAGTGCGTAATTAATTTCTTTTTTTCGTGCAACATTCGGCACGTAATCCAAATCGCATTGCGGATCAGGATTGTCAAGATTGATTGTGGGTGGAATGATTCCTTCTTTCAAAGCAAGTATTGTCAGCACTGCTTCAACCGCACCAGCACCGCCAAGCAAATGTCCGTGCATTGATTTCGTCGAACTCACCATGAGATTTTTTGCATGGCTATTGAAACATCGTTTGATGGCAATTGTTTCTGCAACATCGCCAAGTCCTGTTGATGTACCATGGGCGTTAATGTAGTCGATATCTTCAGGTTTTAATCCAGAATATTGCACGGCAAGTTTCATTGCACGCATTGCACCGTCACCATCTTCCGGCGGAGCGGTAAAATGAAATGCATCCGCCGTCATTCCAACGCCAAGAACTTTTGCATAAATTTTTGCCCCGCGTTTTTTTGCATGCTCTTCACTTTCAAGAATAAACGCTCCAGCACCTTCTCCCAATACAAATCCATCTCGGTCCTTGTCAAACGGACGAGATGCTCGTTCCGGTTCATCATTGCGTTTGCTCATCGCCCGCGCGGAACAAAACCCCGCAACACCAATTTCGGTAATCGGTGCTTCAGCACCGCCGACAATCATCACGTCAACTTCACCCCGATTGATCGCATGAAATCCATCGGCAATGGCATGGTTGGAAGTTGCACAAGCAGAAACGACACTGTAATTAATTCCCTTTGCGCCGGTACGGATAGCCAACAAGCCCGAAATCATATTGATAATCACACTTGGAATAAAAAACGGCGACACTTGGCGCGCTCCATTTTTTTCAAGTCGCACCGACGTGTCACTGATACCATACAAACCACCGACACCCGAGCCGATGATGATACCTACACGTTCGGCATTTTCGGGAGTAATGTGCAAATTCGCATCAGCAATGGCATCAAGTCCGGCACCAATACCGTATTGAATACACAGATCCCAGCGATTTACTTCTTTTGCATCAAAATATTTTTTGGGATCGAAATTTTTAATTTCTCCGGCAATTTGCGTCGGATATTTTTCTTTAGAATAGCGAGTGATATGACCGATGCCCGATTTTCCAACAACGGCATTCTTCCAAGATTCTTCAACCGAAAGACCGAGCGGGGAGATCAATCCCATTCCAGTAACAACGACATTTTTCATACGATTCTTTCTGAAATTTGCATCAAGATAGGAAATTTTTAGTAGTAGGACAAGGAGAGGAAAATAATCGTTTGTGTATCCTTTCTTTAGATGTGAAAGCGTATCCTGATTTTAAAAACAACAACGCCCGGCAAAGAGCGGGCGTTGTTCAATGTATACGATGACGACAATAAACTTATCTTGAAGGTTCTGCTTCTTTTTTCTCTTCCTTTTCTTTCTTGGCTTTTGCCTTCATTGCCTTTTTGTTATGATGCTTATGTGACTTTGCTTCGGCTTTGGAATGAGTTTTCATTTCCTTCTTCGTCTCTTCCTTCGGTTTATCCTGCGCTACAGCCGAAAAACTGACAAGCATGCACGCAACCATCATAAAAAATAGTGTTCGCGCAAAAAAAACGGCATTCATACTTCCTCCGTCTAAAAGTTTTAGAAATGGTGAGTTACAGTACTTTACAATAGACGCAAGATCGCTTGCAGGAGTTCCTAAGGAAAAAAGAATTAACGAAAATTAATTCTTTTTCTGTCGAAAGTAACGAATGATTCCATCAAGAGAGAATGCACCCGCCCCAAAGGTTAAAATAATAAGCGACGCTAATAAATGAGGAAACGGCGTTGCCGTGACGAATTTTTCCGGTTCGCTAAAAAACTTCATCAGTGCTTCGCGATCGTCGGTAAGATACGCAACCGTCAATGTACCAATTAACGGAATCGTTATATAGCGGGCACCGAGCCCGGCAATGAGCAGCAGGCCGCCGATCATTTCAAGATTCCCGACAAAGATTGCATTGAATGCGGGAAAGGGGATATTGAGGGATGCAAAAAAATCAGTTGTCCGCTCTAGATTGTTCAATTTCCCCATGCCTGTTTGGAAAAAATCGTATCCCCAATACAATCGAATAAGAAATATTAACGGATGTTGCAAATACGTGACAATGGTTTTATACCGCGTGTGAAAAATATCTGCAAATTCAAAAAATTTTGTTTTCATGTAATGTGTTTTATGTTTTAGTATTCTTTGGATATCAAAATTTTTGAAAACATTCCCCGTTGAATCCAATCACTAAACCATTCAAACACATGGTGTTCAAATTCTTTTTGCCTGTCGGGAAATTGCGCAACAAGAATATCCAACGCCTGCACCACCGTTGCACCGTTACATAATTGATAAAGCAAAACATATTCCTCGTCGGTGAGCTGCTTGAACCACGTGGTGAAATTTTTTCGATAAACAACAATCGCATTGCGTTTTGGATGAATTGGCTCTTCGGTAGATTCTTCATCAATGACTGAACGAAGATATTCCGCAGCCGGATAATTGAATTCCAACAACTCCAACGCAGCAATCGGAACAAGAGTCGCCGTATTCCATTCGTCAGGTTGAACCGATGCAATATCTTGCTGGATGAGCACTGGCGAATCCGAAGCATCCATATTGTTGGTTAACGCAAGTTCTAAACGCGCAAGATCACCAAGAAATTCTTTATCGCGAAGATTTGATTCGCTGATAAATTGTGGAAAATTTCTTCCAAGATGGTTTAACGTGTAACTGTTTGATGGATATGTTCGAACATAGTCCATAACGATTTCATCGAATTTTTCTTCGCCAAAAAAATGTTTTATCCCCGGATAATCAATTCCCATGGCATCACACATCCGCAAGACAAACATTCTACGATAAATCGCAATTCGTTCAACCGGAGATAAGGTTTCCGAAGGATTAACATTCAGATATGCTTCTTCGTATGGAATTTCTTTTTGTGCTGCTTCAGAATGCCAAGCTTCGGCGTCAGTCCCGCCGTGCTCAATTACGTTTTGCATCCATCGCTGTACGGTATCAAATTGAATTTTAGCGTGCATTATTCGAACTCTTCTGTAAGCGTGTTACTGCCCGCTCGGTTTCATCGGCTGATTCAACTGGAGTTAAATGAACACTTGGCGCTTTTGCGACTGTGTGATGAATCGGTTGAAACGGTTTTATCTGTTTATTTTGACTCCTATAGTGACGTGCTTTTAGTGCCTCCGCGTGTACTATGTCAAACTCGGGTATATCTTCATCCCACTCCAACAGTGTGTTTCGTCCTCCCGTGCGTTGAAATGCATGGCGGTATAATTCCCACACAGCATCGATGACATGATCGTTATGCGTGTCGAGAATGTGCGTTCCTTTATTGGTGTGACCGGCAAGATGATATTGACAAATTGTTTCCGGTGGAATGGCGTCGATAAATTCAATCGGATCGAAATTATGGTTATAGGCGCTGACATAAATATTGTTGACATCCATTAGCATACCACATCCGGTATTTTCCATTAAGCGAGCATGGAATTCCCACTCAGACATTGTGGATCCTTTGAACGACACATATGTTGATGCGTTTTCCAATGCAAACGGACGCTCAAGAAAATCCATCACCTGTTTTACTTTTTTCGTGATGTGCTTCAGCGATTCTTCGTTAAACACAATTGGAAGAAGATCATGTACGTTGTGCGCGTTAACACCTGTCCAACAAAGATGATCGGTGATGTACGGTGCTTTCACGTGATCCGCAAGATTTTTCAACAATTTTAAGTATTCAAAATTCACCGGATCGCTGCTGCCAACGGAAAGGGAGACACCATGGAGGACTATTGGATATCGTTCGGCAATTTTGTCGAGGACATATCGTACGCGGCCTCCGGAATCAAGATACGTTTCAGAAATAATTTCAAACCAATCCACCGAAGGATTATGTTCAAGAATATAATCGTAATGCACACTACGCAATCCGACACCGAATCCGAAATCCGGAATATTCCATTTATTTGAAGTCATTCTGTTCCTTAAAAATTTTTAGAGGTGAAGGATACTTTTAGAGCATCCTTCACCGTAAATCATATTACATCGGCTTGCTTGTTTTGGTTGAATCCGTGCTCTTGCAACCGTCTTTACCTTTACAGCTATCTTTTGCTTTTGCATCTTTTCCTTTGCAGCCGTCTTTGCCTTTGCAACCGTCTTTGCCTTTACAGCTGTCTTTTGATTTAGCATCTTTCGTCTTTGCATCTTTGCCTTTACAGCCATCTTTACCGTTGCATCCGTCCTTCTTCATTTCTTTTTTGTCGGCAGTCGCATGTTTAGCGGGCATTTTGTCTTGCGCATTCGCAATCGATCCGCTTAACAAACCGGCAACGGCCGCAGTCATAAGAAGGTTGGAAAATTTTACTGGTTTCATTGTAACTCCTTTTGTTGGTGAATAATGAAAAGTGATTTTGGTAAAACGAACAACATTATAAAAATTTATGGTTAATTTTTCTCATCGTAATACAAATACGTTCGGGATCATGGTCTGAATTCACTAAACACATAGTCCTTTTGACTGGCATGGCAGTCAGCACATTTTGTTTTCATTTCTTTAGTGAGCACGCGGGGGGTTTTATCTGCCTCAAACTGTCCAAAATTCCATCCACCGGTTGAAAAAAATTTAGTGCTGTCTTTCACCATAACATCAATATGGTTACGCTTAGCTTCTTCGCTATGATTATTTTTATGAACAGCCTCGATGACATCAAATACAATTATCGCACCGTCTGGAAAAATACCCGTTTCATATCCCTGCATACCTTTATCATTGGCATACACATGATTAAAACCACGGTATTTAACATTGGGGTGCGTGGAATCAAGAAAGTTAGACTTAATATGAGTCCATTTACGAAACCCTTCCGGATAAGAGATACCATCGGTTGCTGCTTGATGGTTACTAAAACCCGACAATACAACAACACTGAAGACGACGGCGAAAATTTTTTTCAATGCGATTTCCTTTGTTGTTGATCCATAAATAGAGATTGTGAAAAACCGGACAGAATTATTTTTATTCCATCCAAAATTATGGATGTGCATCGTTCATTCTCGTATAATCAATGCCAATGCTGTGGCATCCGGTGCAAAAAGCTCCTTTGTTTGACACAGGGTATGTTGCCGCACCGGTCGGACTCGCTTCTGCCCAGACCCATCCGTTTGCATCTGCATTGGCATCTCCCTTTTTCTTAAACAAGAAAACGTACGTCGTGAGTGTGTTATTTGTATATAATTCTTTGACGATTAACGATGAATCAGGAAAAATGGTTCCGCTTTTTACCTTCCCGGCAGCATCAAGAAATTTTGCTGCAATACTGTTGTATCGCGTTCGTAACCGTGGATCCGGATGACCGGAGTTTCCTCCTTTGGTGATTGTATCGATTGAGTTCTTATAGAACGTAAACCCGGTTGAATTTTTTCCCAATAAATAAAGATCAGAATCTGTTGTTGTAGATTGCGTTCCGATACTTGTGGGGTTTGATGTATCTTTTGAACATCCGACAAACACCGACAAGAAAAGAAAAATGACAAACGCAGACTTCATATGACACTCCTCCGATGATTCACGTATAGTTTTTGATAAACAAAGATTGATTACGACAGATTAGTAGTGGAAGGGGTCAATTCCTGACAAAATTATTTCTTTATTTTCTCAATTATGGTATCAATAAGAAGATTCAGGTGATCGTTCTGTTGGGGGTAATTATAGAGACGGTCATGATGAAGTGATTGCTTCAACATATCATCAATAACAACACTTTGTTTTTGATATGTTGCGCAGGCATCACAAATTGCAGTGTGGACGTGCAACAGCACTGTTTCCTTAAAAGAAAGAGAGACAATACTTCTTTTCTCTACCAACTCAGTCGCTTTTTTGCACGATAGTATTAATGTTTTTATCATTTCAATTACTCATAAAACCAATGCAATTCCAAACAATGCCGTAATTGCAGTTTCGCGCGATGGATAATCTGCCAATAATTAGTAGGAGAAAATCCCAATTCCTGACAGACATATTTTGGCTCTTTTTCTTCCAAATATTTCATCGTCATGCACGCAAACCATTGCGGAGGAAGTTTTTTCATGCACATATGAAAGACGACAACAAACTCATTGTTGTCAAATAATTTTTCTTCGTCGCTGTTCCACTCATGCGGCATAAAATCTTTTTTCCAGTGTCCGTCT
This sequence comes from Ignavibacteriales bacterium, assembly GCA_037443785.1. Lineage (GTDB taxonomy): Bacteria > Bacteroidota > Ignavibacteria > UBA10030 > UBA8401 > JAQUOA01. The sequence goes on from JBBINR010000008.1 coordinate 25,008, forward strand.
CCTTCAAAGAAACTATTGGTAAAATCTTCGGTTTCGGGATTTAAAGAAAAATTTTTTACCGCTGTTTTATAATGGTCGGCTATTTTATTCTTCAGGATTCCAAACAACCAGGTTTTGGGCTGGCTTTCGTTTCGAAAGTGCTCTATCTTTTCTGCGGCAACAAGAAAGGTTTCCTGCACCAAATCTTCGGCGGTCTGTCGATTGGATGTTTTATGGAATGCCCACGTAAAAAGATCACCGGTATATTTTTTTACCCAATTTTCGAGAATCTTTTCGTGTGCTAAAGAAACCATGAACAGTTGATTGATTGATGGGTCAGGAATTTATTTGATTTAAAATAGAAATTTCATGAAGGAATTACAATATTGGGTTTGTTCATATAATGCGTCGCACCGAAAACTTGTTAGAGAAGCCGGTGAAGCCACTGGGTAAGATCGGCAAAACACTCTTCACTGATTTCATGTGACATCGGATACTCATTGTATGTTACTCTCGCTGTTGACGATTGTAGAAGCTGCTTCGTCTTTCGAGCAAAACTAATGGGAATAATCGGATCGGCAATTCCGTGCGAAACAAAAATATCAAGGTTTTGTAATTCGGTAAGTTTATAATCCTGTTCCAATTGAGCGGGGGCAAAACCACTCAAACAGGCAATCCCATTACAGGTTTTAGGCTGCGTGAGAGCAAGCGCATACGACATAATTGCTCCCATACTAAATCCCATCAAAATAATTTTTTCGGATTGAAGCGTGAAAATAAACTCTTGTAATGCAGTTTTGCTCTCGGTAAAACTTTTTTCATCAACCGAACCGTCATCGAATAATTCAAACCATGTGTATCCGCCCCACCTGTATGAAAACGGTGCGCGAAGAGAAAATATTTCCAATTGTGGATTAAGCTGGCGAGAAAAGCTGAATAAATCTCGTTCGTCGGATCCGCGTCCGTGCAGCATTACGAGGGTAGGATTTTCCTTTGTAGGTTGAGCGGACGGTTTGTGAAGTGAATACATAGTCGGCAGGTTGTTATTTCATCCCTACAATATTCTGCACACCAACACGAATCATCATTACCGCTATGGCAACCATAAACAATGAAGCAACTTTTGCAAATGCACGTGAACCGGGTTCTCCCATCACGCGAATAATTGCATCAGAATTTCGGAAAGTAAACCAGACAATCACCAGATTAACAAGAAGAGATGCCATCGAAATCCAATAACCGTACGTATCGACAATGATAATAATCGATGTCAATGCCGCGGGCCCCATAATCAACGGAATGCCGATCGGAACAATGCCGACAGATTGATTCGGTTCGCGCTTTGTTTCTTTTGAAAAAAGCAGATCGGACACCGAAAGAACCAGCAACACAATCCCTCCGCCGATGCGAAAATCGTTTTCCGTGATGCTGAGAAATTTGAAAATCACTTTTCCCAAGACAAGAAACACCAATGCGACGCCTCCAGCCGTGAGTGTGGCTTCAATAATGAGCTGACGTTTTGTTTTCAACGTCATTCCGGTCGTGAGTGCCATAAAAGAAGGAACGGCTCCCGGAACATCAATGGCAACAAACAATGGAATAAATGCCATGATAAGATCATTGACGATGGTAAGGAATTCTTTCACGCGTTAGATTTCTATGTTGGAATTTTTTAATTCTTTTTTTATCAACAAAATGACTTCGGCTTCAGGAAGCAGGACGCGGGCGCCGGAATTTTTCACAGCTAACTCCAGTGTCCCCTTTTTATCTTTTAGAAATGCCCAAATATTGTATCCGAGCCGATTTTGATCATTCGGTTCTTTTGTCGGAATATTTTTTACAGAATTGTAGGCAATTTTTTCGAGACTCGCGGCATCAAATGGTTTTACTTTGGACGGTGCTACGGTTGACATAATGACACCTTCATAAAAATTTAAGAATAAGTAATTAGTATACTGAAAATAGAATACAAAGGCGTTGGCAATCAGAAAATCACTTTCCACCGTAATGTTTATTCGGGAAGAAATTCTTTAAGTCGAAGAATTTCACGCATGTTGGCAGACACTTTCTGGAACAAGTCATCATGTTTTCCCTCAAGGCCAAAGCGTTGTGCATAATCATTCATTGCCGCAACCATTCCCACATCCTTGCCGGCGTTTTTGCTCATGTAATACTTGTTGGTCATAATTTCAATATATAATTCCGCCGCAGTTTTCCCGGGAAATAAATCGATAATTTTTTCTGACCTGAATAATTCGCACATCGGAACAAACACATTTTCGTACCAATCTTTGGTTGCTGCGGTAAGGGCAACTCCGGCGTTCGATGTTTCTCCGGCCTGTTCACCCATGTACCATCTGTGTTCTTTAATATGTTTCAAAAATAATCCAACATAGGCAGGATTTGAAACACTTCCGAGAAATCTATCGATATTGAATGACGTTTCGCGCTCAAATTTTTTCTTTCGACGCTCAACCTTCAGCAGTGTCGTATATTTTTTGGTAATATAATTTCTCGCATCTTCAACCAGATCTTCATCACGGATGATTCCGCTTTTTTTTAAATCTTCAGTAATCCATTCCATCGATTCAAAGAAAAAAGCAAGATCGGCTTCACGCATCGATTTAGAAAGCTTCGGATAAATTTCAACAGTCTCGGCATCGGCAAGATAGGCTGCTAAAAACATTTGTTTTCCAACAAATGGAATTTCTCTTCGTTCAAAACGAATCAGCGTATTGGCAAGCGATGCATCTCCCCAGTACACGCCGTTGCTGTGGAGCTGAACAAACAGCCGAACAATTGCATCCCAGATGCGTTGATGATTTTCTTTTCTGAAGTTTCGCGAATACAATAAAGAATCGGGAAGTACTTTTTCGACAAGCAGTGTAATAGTGTGGGAAATGTTGTTCGATTCGTACTGTGTTCCGATGGGTGTGTCGACAATGAGGGGGCTTTCTTCCCGTACAACATATCCCGCAGGAACAAGGGTATGAATTCCCATCAACAGCAGTTGCTCGTAATTAATAACTTCTTTCCGGGAAACAATTTCGCTGATTTCTTTTATTCCAAAGGAAAATTTTCCCGTTTTCACAAAAATAACAACGTGCCGTGAAATTCCATGTTTAATGTTTAGAACATTAACGCCGTACTGTTTCCATTCAGCAATCGGTACATTCCACGGAAGCTTTTCAAGCTCGGAGCGGAAAATAGGATCAACATGAAACCGTATATTCGATTCATAATTCATGCGTTACAAGATAAGATTTTTTTATCCGTGATTCTTGGTGAAGATAGTACAGCGATAACGCAGTATGTGCTGCAAAATTTATTCTACAGATTTTTTTCCGTATTTCACTTGTATGTATTTTATGATGCCCGGAAGAATTGAAATAAAAATGACGGCAAGAATCACATAATGAATATTCTTGTCGATGTTAGGAATTGTAGAGCCAAGAAAATATCCGATAAGAATCATGCTGGCAATCCACGAAACAGCGCCGACGACATTGAACGATGCAAACCGGGTATACTTCATGTCGGCGATACCGGCGACTACCGGAGCAAAAGTCCGGGCAAACGGCATAAACTGCGCCATCACGATTGTCATCGGACCGTAATGTTCGTAAAACTCTTTTGTCTTGAGCAAATGGTGTTTTTTAAAAAATCGGGATTCTTCGCGTAAATACAATGCGGTACCACCTTTTTTACCGATAAAATATCCTGTTGCGTTTCCAAGAACAGCACAAATAATCAGAAGGGGGATGAGAATGGTAACATCAAAAAACCCGGCGGCGGCAAATAATCCTGCTGTAACAAGAAGCGAATCTCCGGGAAGGAAAAATCCAACGAGTAATCCTGTTTCAGAAAAAATAATTGCAGCGAGTCCGGGATATCCAGCCCATGTTACCAGTTCTCTGATGTTAGTAAGCCTGTGAAAAAATTCTGAAATGAAATCCATAGATAGATCTTCGATAATTTAGAACGCCTGAAGAACTCCGGCATTCAATAAATAGAACAAACCGATACCGACAATAATTCGATAAACAATAAAAAGATATGTCGTGTGTTTTTTTAAATACGTAATTAAAAATGCAATTGAGAGATAACCGACAATTCCTGAGATCATTGTTGCAACGGCAATATTTACAAAGCCGATTTCGGTCGAAAACAATTCATGGCGCTGTTTAACCAATTCTAATACCCCCGCTGCAAACACCGATGGAAGTGAAAGTAAAAAAGAAAATCGTGCGGCTGTTTCTCTGTTTAATCCTTCAAATAAACCTCCGGTAATTGTTGTGCCGGAACGTGACGATCCCGGAATAAGTGCAACGCACTGCCATACCCCTATGATAATCACTTCTTTCCATGAAAGATTGTCCAATGTTTTTAATTTTTCTTGATGCGCAGATTTCTTTTTAGTGATTGTTTCAGCAATCATTAAAATAATGGCGAGAAGAATCATCGATGCACTAATGATGTACAGCGAACGAAGATTGGTTTCGATATTTTTTTTAAAAAGAAGTCCAATAATGACAATTGGAATTGTCCCCGCCGCTATCATCCATCCGAGTTGGGCATCTCTATTATGAAGCAGATTTTGAGTTTTAACTCCCGTAACAACGCTGCGCGTGATTGAAACGATGTCATTCCTAAAGTACAGCAATACCGCAACTAATGTTCCAAATTGAATAACCGCCGTAAATGCTGCACCGGGATCGTTCCATCCGACAAGAGCGGGGATTATTCGAAGATGCGCCGTGCTGCTGATTGGAAGAAATTCTGTCAATCCTTGAATGATACCGAGAATAATTGCCTGAAAGATATCCATTGTGTTTTTTATTTATCAGATACAGTGATAGTGATATAACAAAAAAGAGGAGAGCAACTCCTCTTCGTGTACCAAAATACAAAAAATAATAGATCGATCAAATACCGGTTATCGGTAAGAATCATGTTGAATTCTTTTAGGAAATATTGTATTGTTGTCAATCATAATGAACAAACAATTCACCGCTTCACTAACCAATAAGAATAAAATGGGCTCAACATCAACAAAACGATCTCAGTTTGCAACTTTGATCACCGTGTTTTTCTTTTGGGGATTTCTTGCCGCATCAAATGGCGTGTTTATCCCGTTTTGCAAAAAACATTTTCAGCTTACACAATTTCAATCTCAGTTAATCGATCTGGCATTTTACCTTGCCTACTTTGTCGGTTCGCTCGCATTATATCTTTTTGAGCGCATTATCAAAATCGATATCCTGAATAAAATCGGATATAAGATGGGAATTTCGTACGGCTTGCTGATTTCTGCCGCCGGAGCCGTTGCAATGATCGGTGCAATAAATTCTGGAATTTATGTGTTAATACTCGGTGCACTTTTTTTGATTGCCATCGGTTTTTCGCTTCAGCAAACATGCGCACAGCCGTTTGCCATTTCTCTCGGAGATCCTGAAACTGGTGCACATCGGCTGAATCTTGCAGGCGGCGTTAATTCATTTGGAACAACCATTGGACCGCTCATCGTTTCATATTTCCTCTTCGGTGGAATCGGAAAAAATGTCGATGTGGAAATTAGTTCCGTCAACCAAATGTACATGTTGCTTGCCGGATTGTTCACCGCAGTATCAATTTTCTTCATGCTTTCCAATCTTCCGAAGATTACACAGGACGAACACATCGAAAGGGGTTCCGGTGCGCTAAAATACCCGCAGCTTGTGTATGGCATGATCGGTATTTTCGTATACGTCGGAGTTGAAGTAACAATTCAAAGCAACATGGGTGCATTGTTAAAGCTTCCGGACTTCGGCGGATACGCTGAATCCGAAATTTCTCGCTTCATTTCTTTGTACTGGGGAAGTCTGATGATTGGACGGTGGACGGGTGCCATCACGGTGTTTAATCCTTCAAAGATGTGGAAAAATATTTTAACTGTTGTTGTTCCGTACGTTGCATTTGGAGTTGTTCTCGGAGCAAATGTTCTTAATGGAGCAGATGTCAGCGATTTGTATGTGTATGCAATTGCAATTGCAATTCAAATCGTTGGATTTTTCTTAGGTCAAGAAAAACCGGCAAAGACGTTGATGATCTTTTCGCTATTCGGAATTGCCGCAATGACAATCGGCATGGTAACGACCGGAAAGCTTGCAATTTTTGCCTTTATTAGTGGCGGGTTGTTCTGTTCGGTTATGTGGCCTTCTATTTTTGCCCTTTCGGTTGCAGGACTTGGAAAATATACCAGTCAAGGTTCAACGTTTCTTATTATGATGATTCTAGGCGGTGCAATCATACCTCCTGCACAAGGATGGCTAAGCGACGTACTCAACAACATCCATTTATCCTATATCATTACAATATTCCTCTTCGGTTATCTTGGGTTCTTTGCCTGGAAAGCAAAAAGTGTCTTAAAGGCGCAAGGTATTGATTACGAAAGTACTGCTGGATCGGCTCACTAAAAATAGTTTTAATATGCGCAGAAATAAAAAACGTCCCACTGGGGACGTTTTTTATTTCTATGAGTAATTTATTTTCTATACGCCGGCAACCTTCGAATATTCCTTCATTGCCAAGCCTGTTAATTCTTCTTTTGTTTCTTTGGACATTGTAACTCTGTCCCAATATTTTGTTTTGTCATTTTTGTCTTGTTCCGAAGGAACTCCAACAAATAATCCGTTTTTTCCATCTGCAATTTTAAATCCTTTGACTGTAATTCCATCCGCCGTTTCAACATCAAAAAATGCTTTCAAACTTCCGGAACCGGCAGAGACCTTCATATTGAGAACTTTCATGGTGCCTCCGATAAGTGTTTGTTGAAATATGAAATTATTTTTACTGCGTTACTTATTGAAATCGCAATGAGTTTAAAAATTTTTCACACCGTTGTCAAGTTTTTATAATTTATTTTTTATTCATCCTGGTCATTTACTTTGATAAAAGCTGCCCGTTTTATTGAAGGAAATGGACTATTTACTCCTTTAATAGCCGCCCAAAGAACCTTATTGAATTCTTCATCGGGAGCACGATCTTCCAATGTAAAATCAAACTCTTCGCTTTTGCGTGACCATTCATTTGATGCAATATTGATTTCATTGAGATCGATTTGAGCCGGCCGCAGCAAAAACGGTGTTAAAGTTGGTGAAGAAGAAAAACATCTCCACATCGGAGTTGCTGATGCATCATATTGGCTCATCGGCGGCAGACCAAGAATTAATTCAATCGTGCGTAATAACGATGACGTCGAATACATTGTGTGATCGACAAATTTTCTTTTTACCAATCCGCCGGCAAGATAGGCGGTGCTTCGATGTGCATCAACGTGGTCGGGTCCGTTTTGTGCATCATCTTCGAGAATAAATACGACACTTTCGTTCCAAATAGGACTGTGGCTGAGATAATCCACAAAAAGTCCGACAGCAAGATCGTTATCCGCAACTGCGGCAAATGGTGTTGGACGGCCTTGTTTTGATCCTTCTGTATGATCATTAATAAATCGCAGTGTACTCAATTGTGGAACCGATCCTGCAGCAAGCAATGAATCGAATTCTTTTTTCCATTGAGAAAATCGCGTTGTGTCGCGTACGGTTTGATCCCAACTTGTAAAATACGGACACACATGTCCATCGAGTACCGGAATATTTGCTTTTGCGTCATCAGCAAATTCTCCATATGTCCGGTACGTTACATTGTAACGCTTGCACATATCCCAGATAAATCCATTTTTATTATTTGCAATTGCACGTGTACCTTCGGCATCATATCCACCTCCGCGTCCACCGTAACTTGTCGGCCATGTTTTTTCTAAGTAGTCCGTTGCATAGGCACCCATACTCCAATTGTGTCCATCCGCACTCACTTCGGCATCAACATAAAAATTATCAAGAAGAACGAATTCTGTTGCAAGTGCATGTTGGTTTGGGGTAACATTTTCTCCAAACAACACCAAACTTGTATCGCCGTTTCCTTCCCGTATATCGCCAAGCACTTGGTCGTACGTTCTGTTTTCCTTAATGATGTAGAAAACATGCTTAATGGGAGATGCATCGCCAACTTTTCGCGGAATTGGATTCCCCTCTTCTCCTTTCGCAATTGTTTCCTGTTCTTTATGATACGGTGTATTGCGGTACACCGCTTCAGAAAATATACTAAGTTGTTTTTCATCGGGAACTGGAATAATACTCAGAGTTCCTTTAAACAATCCGCCTATATATTGCACTTTTATTTGCTTCGTACTATCACCATGTTGATAGGCAACCTTTTGAGTTTTTTTCGACGGATTTGGTCCGTACGGATTTGCCTGTGAAGAAAATCCTTTTCCGTTGGCAACAAAAATTGTTTTTCCCACAACACGAACACACGTCGGATACCACCCTGTTGGAATATATCCTTTACTTTTGCTCAATCCGGGGTTGTGAACATCGAACGCTGCTAAACAATTGTTATCGGCATTCGCTACATATAAGATGTTGTTTTCTTCGTTCAATGCAACGCTGTTGGTTGTAGAACCGCTCGGTGCATTTGCGTAGAGCGCGGCATTTAAAACTTCAATTACTTTTTTTTGCTGTAGGTCAACAACTGAAACTGTATTGTCGTTTGCATTAGCTACAAAAAGAAATTTTCCAGATTTCGCGATGCAAATATCATTTGGATTGCTTCCAACTGATATTGAATCGGTGAAAATTTGCTTTTCTGTGCTAAATACTTTAACAACACCGCTTCCCCAACACGAGACATACAAATTGCGTTTATCCGGCGATAGAAGACAGGTGTACCCTTCTGCGTTCAAAGGAAATATTCCCGTCACTGATTTTGACTCTATGTTAATAGTATAGAGTGAATTGTTTTCTTTCGTAACCACATAAAGAGTGTGATTATTATCGTTAACTGCGATTCCTGAAGGCGAGATCTTTTCGGGCCAGGGCTTACCCAAAATAAACGTATCCTGAAGTGACAGTTTGTTATTAATAATTTTGTACCGTAGAATCCAATTGTCATTTCCACCAGATGCGTAAAGATTTTTCTCATCACCACTAAACGTAAGTCCAACCCAAGCTTTTGCTATAACCGTCGAATCAAGAATCTTTTTTGCATTCGCATCAATCAACTGAATTGTTTGCACGCTCTGCCCATTGTTTGCAACAGCAAGATATTTTTGCGAAGGAGACACGGCTACGTTCAAAGGCAAATCTCCTAATGGCAACGATTTTCCAATTGGGGTAACACTCCATCCGTTAGGCAAAAGAATTCTATGCGAATCAATTTCTTTCAATGATTGAGAAAAGAGAGTTGAAATGAATAGAAATATAATCAATACATGCTTCATGGGATTTTCTTTCGTTAATCGTTAAGTGTGGGAGTTTTATCTAAATAAATAACAATTCAGAGTTGATAAAAATATTTCGTTACTTAAATGATGTGATACTCTTTTCCGTCTATCGCTGCTCGGACAAACCCATCAGCGTGTTTCAATCGGGTAACTGCGTCTTCGTAGTTTACATTAGCTTTAATCATAACTAAAGCCGTCTTTACATGTCCTTTTGCTTCAGTAAGATATTTTTCTGCTTCATCATAATTTACACCAGTAATGGTCATCACAATTCGTTTCGCACGTTCCACTAATTTTTTGTTCGTCATCTGTAAATCGATCATCATGTTCTCATAAATCTTACCGAGACGAATCATTGCTGTAGTGGTAATCATGTTCAAAATCAATTTCTGCGCAGTGCCGCTTTTCATTCTTGTAGATCCCATAATAACTTCTGGACCAACTTCAGCGCAAATTGCCACATCGAGAGATTTTGCTAAATGACTATATTCGGGAAGTTCTAAATTTTTTCTTGGGTTCGTGGTCACGTATAGTGTTTTCGCCCCCAGTTCTTTCGCGCGCTTCACTGCACCAATCACATACGGTGTTCTCATGCTCGCCGCAATTCCACAAACGATATCGTTGCTTCCAACTTTCTTTAAATCAATATCACGCGCACCATTTTCAGGATTATCTTCCGCTCCTTCAACAGCGCGGAACATTGCTCCTTCACCTCCTGCAATTAGCCCTTGAACCATGTCAAATGATACTCCGAATGTCGGCGGACATTCCGATGCATCTACGACACCAACTCTTCCGCTGGTACCAGCGCCCACGTAAATTAAACGTCCGCCATTGACAAATCCTTGGACAACTAAATTCACGGCCTCGGCAATAAATGGAATTTCTTTTTCAACTGCGGTGGCAATTTTTTTGTCTTCATTATTGATGATGGTGAGAATTTCTGAAACAGAGTGAGCATCAATGTCCATTGAATTAGGATTGCGTTGCTCTGTTGAAAGTTTTTGTAATTGATGAAAGAGTTCTTTTTTATCCACGTGAATCCTTTACTTGAACGTTGCAATAACAAGTTTTTTATCGAGATTTTCAAATTCTTCACTGCCTGGGAAAATCAATGGAATACTTTGTAATTGAATTTCAGGAAAATCTCTGTGTGCAATTTTTTCTTCTTCTTCGATTTCCATCCCTTTGAATGTAATTAAGGATGGAATTGGTGCGGTTAGGCTGTTGGCTTTGAAATTTACATCAGATTTTTTTTTAAGAAATGGTGTCCCCCAAACTAAAAGATTTGAGAGATTGCTCACGGAGCGTGCGACAATAACGTCAAACGAATGTTTTAGAGGATTTTTCCTATTTAGGACTTCAGCTCGCCCCCATATCGTTTTTGCATTTTTTAAAGCAAGCGAGTCCAGCATTGATTGAACGGCATTTATTTTCTTTTGTGTTGAATCTAAAAGATGAAATGAGCATTCGGGAAGCATAATGCTTAACGGAATTCCTGGAAAACCACCCCCAGTTCCAAGGTCAAGAATCTTTAGATTCGATTCAAAGGAAAGTTTAAACAATATGGAAAGAGATAGCGCAATGTGGTTTTTCCACAGGAATTCTTCATTTTTTCGAGATACAAGATTGATCTTCTTATTCCATTCCAATAAAAGATTTTTGTAGGAAGTCAGTTGATGAATTTTTATATCCGTTATGATAACATTATTTTTTTTACATAACGTATACAGCCAGAGTTCTTCGTCGGTCACTTGGTTTCACGTGGAACGTGTCTCTATATGGTGTTTGAGAAAAATGCTGAGCACAGAAACATCCGCGTTGGTTACACCTGCAATTCGTGACGCTTGACCAATGGAACGCGGTCGAATACGATGCAGTTTTTCCTTGCCTTCTGCACTCAGTGATGAAATTTTCGTGTAATCAAAATTTTCAGGAATTGCATATTCTTCAAATTTGGCAAATCGCTGTACCTGTTCATTTTGTCGTTGAATATATCCTTCGTACTTAACATCAATTTCAATTTGCTGCTTTGTATTTTTGCTTTGAAGAAATAATTTTATTCGTTGATCATCAACAAGTTCAGAAAGATCGTCAGCAGAAATATTCGTACGGCGCAAAATTTTTGTCAGCATTTCGTTTTCTGCGAGCGGAGATTCATTTCTCTTTTCAAGCAACGGATTTACTTTTGCAGGAGAAATTGTTGTTGAAGAAAGATATTGAATTGTTTTTTTTATCATCTCTTCTTTTTCATTCAAACGATCAATCATTTCTTTTTCGATGAGTCCAACATCAAATCCTTTTCTCATCAATCTTCTATCGGCATTATCTTGGCGTAGTAATAACCGGTATTCTGCGCGCGACGTAAACATACGATATGGCTCATCTGATGATTTATTAATAAGATCATCAATCATTACACCAATATATCCTTCGCTTCTGTTTAGAATCAAGGAATCTTTTTTTTGCACTTTCAATCCAGCATTGATTCCTGCTATTAATCCTTGACCAGCAGCTTCTTCATATCCGGACGTTCCATTTATTTGGCCTGCAAAAAAAAGACCTGAGATTTTTTTTGTTTCGAGTGTATGTTGAAGTTGATGTGAAGGAAAATAATCATATTCAACTGCATACCCCGGTCGAATCATTTTTACATTTTCAAGTCCTGCGATTGATTTCAATCCCTCGTATTGAATTTCTTCAGGAAGACTTGTAGAGAACCCGTTCACGTAAACAACATTTGTATCATATCCTTCTGGTTCAAGAAAAATTTGATGTCTTTCACGATCAGAAAACCGAAAAATTTTATCTTCGATTGAAGGACAATATCGCGGACCAATCCCTTTTATTCTTCCGGTGAACATCGGAGATCGATCAAATCCCTTTTCTAAAATTTTATGTGTTGCGAGATTTGTATACGTAAGGTACATCGGAATCAGACGATTAGTAATCTTTTCTGTCTGATATGAAAATGGAATTGGCGGATCGTCGCTTCCCTGAATTTCTGTTTTTGAAAGATCAATGCTGCTAAAATCAATTCGTGGAGGTGTTCCTGTTTTTAATCGTCCTGATATAAATCCTAACCGTTTCAAGGATTCCGTCACTCCTCTCGCTGGAGCTTCTCCAAATCTTCCACCATCACGATGTTGTTCGCCGGTATGCATTAGCCCATTTAAAAAAGTTCCAGCACAAAGAATCAATGCATTGCAAAGAATATCGTTGCCAAGAAAAGTTCTTATTCCTTTGATAGAATTATTTTCAACAAAGATCTCTGCAACCGAATCTTCCAATACATCGAGGTATTCTTGGTTCATTACTCGATATTGAGCCTCGCGAGAATACCACTCTCTATCATTTTGAGATCGTGGCGACCAGACGGCTGGACCTTTTGAAGTATTAAGCATCTTAAATTGAATGCCAGTTGAATCGGCTATCTTTCCCATTTCACCACCAAGCGCATCAATCTCTCGAACAAGATGTCCTTTAGCAGTCCCGCCAATTGCAGGGTTACAGGACATTCTTCCTATTGCATTGGATTTTAGAGAAATCAATAGGGTCGCACATTTCATTCGGGAGGTAGCCAAAGAGGCCTCTATTCCGGCGTGCCCACCACCAACAACAATAACGTCATATCTTGATTTTGGAATTTTAACAAGCATAATGTTTCACGTGGAACCCTATTTTCCAATACAAAATTTTGAAAAAATGTTATTAAGAATATCATCCGGAGTTGTTATACCGATTATCTCTCCAAGATAATCGATAGCTCTTTGCAGATCAACCGCAACAAAATCGTCACTCATTCTACTTTTAAGAGATTTAATGGCCATTTCAATTCCACTCAACGCATTCTCAAAAGCAATCTTATGGCGCAAATTATTTACAATAATAGATTGCTCTGAAGAATCATAATTTGGGATTGCAATATCTTTAAGAAGCCGCTTTAAATTTTCTATTCCTTCACCTGTTTTACAAGAAATTTCAACTTTGGGAAATATAATTTTTTCAATTGATTTATCAAGCTCGACCGATTTAATGTCTGACTTGTTAAGAATGTATATTTTCTGGGCATCTATTGGCAATAAATTTTGAACACGCTTATACAAACCCATATCTTCGTCTGAGACTCGAATTGATGAATCTATAAGGACAGCCACTATATCCGATGATTGAACTGCGGTAGAAGTTCTCTTAATTCCCTCCTGTTCAATAACGTCTCCAGATTCCCGAAGACCAGCCGTATCCGTGAAAATAAATTCAAAGCCATCAATGATTACAACCTCTTCAATTGTATCTCTAGTTGTTCCGGGAATATGACTCACAATGGCTCTTTCTTCCTCAAGTAAAATATTCATAAGACTTGATTTACCCGCGTTAGGCTTGCCAACAAGAGATACTTTTATTCCTTCTCTCATTCGTTTTCCATTTGAATACGTTTGGAGAAGATTTTTAATTTTTTTTGAAAGTGAATCCAGATTTTCAACAACAACGTCTTTATCGGCTAACTCAATTCCCTCTTGAGAAAAATCCAGCTCAAGTTCTAATAATGAACAGATATCCAAAATTTCCTCACGAAGATGCTGAGTATATTTTGAAAGCTTTCCGTTTAATTGTTCGATTGAAGTCTTATGAGCTTTTTCAGACTTTGAATGGATTAAATCGGCAACAGCTTCTGCCTGGGTTAAATCTAACTTTCCATTAAGAAATGCACGCAGCGTAAACTCGCCGGGCTCAGCAGGCCTAATTCCAAATCCAAAGAGAATATCTAAAATTTTTTGTGAAACATAATAGCCACCATGGCAGCTAATTTCACAAACGTCATCTCCAGTGTATGAATGTGGATTTCGAAAAATAGAAACCAGAACAGTGTCAATGATTTCATCATGTTGATCAATTACAGAGCCGAAATGGATTGTGTGTGTATCCGCATTTTCTAAATTTTGTTTCCCTCTAAATATTTTATTGATGACAAAAGTCGATTGTGAGCCACTTATTCTTATAACGGATATACCACCAATTCCAACCGGAGTTGCAATTGCAGCAATTGTATCTTTTGATGTATCAATCATAGGTCTAAAATTTCTATAAGGTACAAAAATATTCCTTGACTACAGAATTTTTTTTTCTATCTTATAAGAGTGTAACCGAGTTGCACTTTCAATCGTAACAATCAAAAAAAGAATGTCCGCGAACAAACATTATACAGGAAAAACAATTACAACGCGTACACATGCGCGTGTCGTTGCTATGCCTGTATCTTCCCTTCCGGTTGTCGGCATTATTATTCTTTTGGGACTGATCCTAAATATTCTAACTCTAATTATTAGATAATAGAATATCCAAGGTTACCCCAAAAAACTTCCAACAAACTCTTCAACGTAGGCACGGAAAAATAAATTCAGGGTGTAACCTCTGGAAAAGAGGTTTTCATTATTATTTATTTTTAAGGTGCTCTATGACTCAACAATCTAATACACAGCGATTAATATCCGGCGCAGAGATTTTTGTACGCTCTCTTATCGAAGAAGGCGTCGAGGTGGTTTTCGGCTATCCCGGCGGAGTTGTGATTGGAATTTATGATGTGTTGCACGATGTATCGGACATCAAACACATTCTTACTCGCCACGAACAAGGAGCTGTTCACGCTGCCGAGGGATATTCCAAGGCAACCGGAAAACCGGGTGTTGCTCTTGTTACTTCTGGACCTGGAGCTACTAATACAGTAACCGGTATTGCGGATGCGTACATGGATTCTATTCCGCTGGTTGTTTTTACCGGTCAAGTTGCATTGAAACTTATCGGCAACGATGCTTTCCAAGAAGCCGATATCGTTGGAATAACGCGCCCAATTACTAAACACAATTATCTTGTTAAAGATGTTAATGAACTCGCTTCGACAATTAAGGAAGCGTTTTATGTTGCGACGACTGGAAGACCTGGTCCAGTTCTTGTCGACTTGCCAAAAGATATTTTGGCCAATAAAACAATTTTTGATTACCCCAAAACGGTAAAACTTCGTTCATATCAACCGCCAGGAGAGGGACATCAAAAGCAATTAAACAAAGCGGTGGAATTAATTTCAAAAGCAAAACGCCCTGTGCTATATGTTGGCGGGGGAACAATTCTTTCCAATGCTGCGGAAGAGTTAACAAAATTTGCACGCAAAACAAATATTCCTGTCACCACAACACTTCATGGACTTGGATCAATTCCTGAAAATGATGAGTTGTCTCTTGGAATGTTGGGAATGCATGGAACATGGTTCTCGAACACGGCTGTTCATTTTTCCGACTTGTTGATTGCTGTTGGCGCGCGATTCGATGATCGAGTGACAGGAAAGACAGATGCTTTTGCTCCAGAGGCAAAGAAAATTCATATCGATATAGATCCCTCAAACATCAGTAAAAATGTTAAAGTGGATGTTCCAATTGTAGGAGATGTAAAAAAAGTTCTCCAACAATTACTTCCGATGGTGCACAGTTTGGATACCAAAGATTGGATTCAAATGATCAAAGCGTGGAAGGAAGAACACCCGCTTCGATTCAAAAATGGAAAATACATCCGAATGCAACATGTCATCCAAACAATTAGCAATGTCACCAATGGAAATGCGGTGATGGTCAGCGATGTGGGGCAGCATCAAATGTGGATGGCGCAATTTTATAAATTTATTCGTCCGCGCACCCATATTACATCCGGCGGATTGGGGACAATGGGATTTTCATTGCCTGCGGCAATGGGCGCTGCATTTGGTCAAAAGAATTTTCCAGTCGTTTCGATTAGTGGCGACGGCGGAATTCAAATGAATATTCAAGAACTGGCAACCATTCGTGAAAATAATGTCCCGGTAAAAATCATCATTTTAAACAACGGTTACCTTGGAATGGTGCGGCAATGGCAGGAATTATTCTGGCGAAAACGCTACTCGCATGTGGAAATGTTCGGACCCGATTACATCAAACTCGCTGAGGCGTACGGCATTCCGGCGTATCGTGCAACTTTGACGGAAGAAGTTGATGATGTTATAAAAAAGATTTTTGAAACCGATGGACCCGTTTTAGCAGAGTTCAAAGTTATAAAAGAAGAAAATGTGTATCCGATGATTCCGGCAGGGCAGACCTATAACGAAATTATGGATGTACCGGATGAAGCAAAAACAAGCGATGATGAAAAAGCACACGAACTTGAATTAGTGACAACCAAAAAGGGTTAACCATGACTGACATTGAAACTCAACCACAAGATCTCGGTCCGCATAAGCATACGATTTCTGTTTTGCTCGAAAATAAATTTGGAGCTCTTAACAGGGTCGCCGGAATGTTTTCTGCAAAAGGATATAATCTGGAAAGCATCACTGTTGGTCCGACGGAAGACCCAAGTGTGTCTAGAATGACGTTAGTGACACGCGGCGATGATTCTATTATAGAACAGATCATCAAGCAATTAAACAAACTTATCGATACGTTGAAAGTTGTCGATCTAACATATGATAGTTTTATGGAAAGGGAATTGGCGCTCATCAAAGTTGGGACAACCAAAGAGAATAGACCAGAGATTATGCAGGTGGTAGAAATTTTTCAAGCGAAGATCATCGACATCAGTCATAAAACTGTGACGGTGGAAGCAACGGGAAGCGGTCAAAAAGTTGATGCGATTATCAAAATGCTTAAGCCGTTTCATATTAAAGAACTTGCGCGCACAGGGCGTGTTGCTTTGAAGCGCGAATTTGTTGGCGAAGTGTAAATAAAAAATGTTCAATCATTTAACCGGGGAACACCATTGAACGAAGAATACCTAAAAAACTTTCCGCTCTATGATCCGCGAAATGAACACGATGCGTGCGGCATCGGTTTCATCGTAAACATTCGCGGCGAAAAATCCCATATGATCATCAAAAAGGGAATTGAGATTCTGATCAATCTTACACATCGCGGTGCATGCGGCTGCGATCCCGAAACGGGTGATGGTGCGGGATTGACAATCCAAATTCCTCACAAATTTTTTGCGAAAGAATGCTCTTCGCTCGGCATGGAACTTCCTGCCGAGGGGGAGTATGCTGTTGGAATGGTATTTCTTCCGGTTGAATCTGCGGCACGATTGAAATGTGAAGCAACGATCGAACGAATCATTCAAGAAGAAAATCTTTCATTGCTCGGCTGGAGAGACACACCGGTTGGTGCGGATGCCATCGGACGCATTGCGCGAAACTCTCAACCGTACATTGAGCAGATTTTTGTTCGGCGCGGAAAAGATATGACGCGTGAACAATTTGAACGAAAGCTGTATGTTGTCCGCAAACGCGCTGAATCGGAAATTGGTAATTCGAACATTAAAGAGAAAGATTTTTTCTACATTCCTTCATTATCTTCATACACGATTGTGTATAAAGGATTGCTGCTTGCGCCACAGATCGAACAATTTTACGGTGATCTTTCAGATCCTGAAACAACAAGCGCGTTCTGCCTTGTACATCAACGATTCTCAACAAACACGCTTCCAAATTGGCAATTGGCTCATCCATTCCGATATGTTTGTCACAACGGAGAAATCAACACACTTCGCGGAAATGTCATCTGGATGGAAGCACGACAATCTGTTTTAAAATCCGATCTCTTCGGCGATGATATTGAAAAATTATTTCCAATCATTCAACCGAACGGAAGTGATTCGGCAGGACTCGACAATGCCGTAGAATTACTTTTGCTTTCTGGAAGAAGCTTACCACATGTGATGGCGATGTTAATTCCTGAAGCGTGGGATCATGACACAACAATGTCGGCAGAGAAAAAAGCATTTTACGAATATCATGCTTCGTTGATGGAACCATGGGATGGACCTGCGGCAGTTGCGTTTACCGACGGCAAATTGATCGGTGCAACATTGGATCGTAACGGTCTTCGTCCGGCACGTTATGTTGTTACGGATGATGACACGATGATCATGGCATCGGAAGTTGGCGTGCTGGATATTGAACCGGAAAAAATTAAACAAAAGGGAAGACTAGAACCGGGAAAAATGCTTCTGGTTGATCTCATTGAAAAACGAATCATTCCCGATGAAGAAATCAAAGCACAATTAAGTTCGCGCCAGCCGTACGCGCAATGGATCAAAGAAAATCAATTCACGATTGATCAACTTCCTGATCCAACACGAATGCATGTTTTAAAGTCTGAAGATATTTTGCAACGGCAGCGCATGTTTGGATATTCAGATGAAGATATCAGAATGCTTATTACGCCAATGGCGGTGACGGCACAGGAGCCAATCGGTTCCATGGGAACGGACACGCCGCTGGCATGTTTATCGGATAAACCGCAATCGCTGTTTGCTTATTTCAAACAACTCTTTGCGCAAGTGACAAATCCTCCGATCGATCCGATCCGCGAAGAGTTTGTGATGTCGTTGACGAGCTACATCGGGACAGAAAGAAATATTCTTGAAGAGACACCGCAGCATTGTCATACCTTAAAATTATCGCACCCAATTCTCACAAATTTTGATTTGGAGAAACTGCGACGCGTTTCTCACGGAGATTTTCTCGCAACGACACTTCCAACATTGTTCCGTGTGAATGGAGGAGAACAAGAATTAGAACGAGCATTGGATGGATTGTGCCGGCGTGCTACACTAGCAATTGAATCAGGATATTCGATCATCATTTTATCCGACCGCGGTTCTGATGAAGAATACGCACCAATTCCAAGCTTGCTTGCATTGACTGCTGTCCACAATCATTTGGTGAGAGAAAAAACTCGAACACAAGTTGCGCTTGTTGTTGAATCCGGTGAACCGCGCGAGATTATGCATTACTCACTGTTGATTGGGTATGGCGCGAGTGCGATCAATCCTTATCTTGCGATCGAAACTCTTGAAGATCTCTCCAATAAAGGACGCTTACCGGAAGGAACGACATTTGAAGATGCGTTGAAGAATTACAAAAAAGCTGTCGGCAAAGGATTGTTGAAAGTATTTTCTAAAATGGGAATTTCAACGCTTCAAAGTTATCGCGGTGCGCAAATCTTCGAAGCAATCGGATTGAACAGCAGTTTGGTCCAAAAATATTTCACCGGAACCGCATCACGCATTGAAGGAGTCGGGCTCGATGTCTTGGTAGAAGAGGCGCGCCGCAAACATGAATATGCGTTTAAATCATTTTCAAGTTCGGATACGGAACTCGATCTCGGCGGCAATTATCATTACCGCATCAACGGCGAACGGCATCTCATCAACCCGACAACGATTACGAAACTGCAGCAGTCGGTGCGAAAGAAAGATTTCAAAACATTCAAAGAATTTTCCGAGATCATCGACAATCAGAACAAAGAACTCTTCACGCTTCGCGGATTGATGGAATTTAAAGACGGAACGCGCAGCGTTCACATCGAAGATGTTGAACCGGCAAAAGATATCGTGAAACGATTTGTCACCGGGGCAATGTCGTTCGGATCAATCAGCAAAGAAGCACACGAAACACTTGCTATCGCAATGAACCGCATCGGCGGTAAATCAAACACGGGCGAAGGGGGCGAAGATGAAGCGCGTTTCCGCTCTGATGCAAACGGCGATTTGCGACGAAGCGCCATCAAACAGGTTGCTTCGGCACGATTCGGTGTTACAGCAAATTATTTAGTCAATGCGGACGAGATTCAAATCAAAATTGCGCAAGGTGCAAAACCCGGCGAAGGCGGACAGTTACCCGGACACAAAGTTGATTCTATCATCGCTAAAACGCGACATTCAATTCCCGGCGTTGGACTTATTTCGCCGCCGCCGCATCATGATATTTATTCAATTGAAGATCTCGCGCAGTTAATTTACGACCTGAAAAATGTTAATCCTCTCGCACGTATTTCGGTAAAACTTGTTTCCGAAGTTGGTGTTGGAACTGTTGCTGCGGGAGTGGCAAAAGCGCATGCGGATATGATCCTCATCAGCGGAGACAATGGCGGCACAGGTGCTTCGCCCCTTACCTCAATTAAACACGCGGGGATTCCATGGGAACTTGGACTTGCAGAAACACAGCAGGTCCTTGTATTGAATGATCTTCGCAGCCGCGTGCGATTACAAACCGACGGAAAACTTCAAACCGGACGTGATGTTGTCATTGCCGCATTACTTGGCGCAGAAGAATTCGGTTTCGCAACAATTCCATTGATCTCAATGGGATGTATCATGATGCGAAAATGTCATTTGAACACATGTCCTGTCGGCATTGCAACGCAGGATCCTGAATTGAGAAAGAAGTTTACCGGAACACCTGAGCATGTTATCAACTATTTCTTCTTCGTTGCTGAAGAAGTTCGTGAAATCATGGCAAAGCTTGGTTTCCGCACTATCGATGAAATGATCGGCAGAGTTGACATTTTAAATCAGCGCAAAGTTGATCACTGGAAAGCAAAGAGCATCGACCTTACATCAATCTTGCAGCGACCAACTGTTCCATTACGCATCGGGCGTCGATGTTTGATTCCGCAAGATCATGGCATTAATGAAGCAATCGATTATCGACTTCTGAAAAAAGCTGAAGTTGCCCTCGAAGAAAAAAAGCCTGTCGAATTTTCACTTTCTATTCGCAACGTCAATCGAACAGTCGGGGCACTGCTCAGCGGAAGAATTGCAAAATACTACGGCTCAGAAGCATTGGCTGAAGATACCATCAAAATCAATTTTCAAGGCTCGGCAGGACAAAGTTTCGGCGCATTCCTTTCAAAAGGTGTAACACTCACTCTTGAAGGAGATGCAAACGACTACGTCGGCAAAGGAATGTCCGGTGGAAAAATTATTATTTATCCTCCGAAAAATTCAACATTCATTGCTGAAGAAAATTCCATTGTCGGTAACGTTGTTCTGTACGGCGCGACAAGCGGCGAAGCATATTTTTCTGGAAGAGCGGGGGAGCGGTTTGCCGTGAGAAATTCCGGTGCAACGGTTGTTGTTGAATCAGTCGGCGCAAACGGATGCGAGTACATGACGAACGGCACAGTAGTCGTTCTCGGAAAAGCCGGAAAGAATTTCGCTGCTGGTATGTCCGGCGGATTTGCGTACGTGCTTGATGAAGATGGAGAATTTGCATCCAAGATGTGTAATAAACAGATGGTCGATCTGGATTCATTGACCGGGGATGATGAATCATCAATTCAACGGCTTGTCAAAAAGCATGTTGAATATACCGGAAGCATACGTGGAGAAAAAATTCTAAAGGAGTGGAAATCATTCAAAGGAAAATTTGTCAAAGTATTCCCGCATGATTATAAACGTGTGCTTACAGAAGCACAAAAATTAAAAGAAAGCAAAACAAACGGTAAAACTGCCGCAAAGGAGTCTGTTCATGGGTAAGCCAACAGGATTTATGGAATTCAAACGTGAAGTGCCGCAACGTCGTTCGGTTGAAGAACGACTGAACGACTGGCGTGATGTCTACACTCCTTTTCCAGTTGAAAAAGTTCAAGTGCAAGGTTCAAGATGCATGGATTGCGGTGTTCCGTTCTGTCAAACAGGTTGCCCGGTGAATAATGTCATTCCTCATTGGAACGATCTCGTTTATAAAAATAGATGGGAAGAAGCGGTTCGTGTCCTCCATTCTACAAATAATTTTCCAGAATTTACCGGTAATGTATGCCCCGCACCATGCGAGGCTGCGTGCGTTTTAGGAATCAACGAACCTCCGGTGACAATAAAAAATATTGAACGAACGATCGTTGAACATGGCTTCCAGCATGGATTTATCAAACCGGAGCGGCCCAAAAAACGAACAGGAAAAACTGTTGCCATCATTGGTTCAGGTCCATCGGGGCTGGCGGCGGCACAGCAATTAAATCGTGCCGGACATCGTGTTACGGTGTATGAAAAGAACGATCGCGTCGGCGGATTGCTTCGCTATGGAATTCCAGATTTTAAATTTGAAAAACATCTTCTTGATCGCCGCGTTGAATTGATGCAGGCAGAAGGAATTGTTTTTACTACAAAAGCGAATGTCGGCGTGAATATTTCAGTGGAAGAGTTGCGTCAATCGTACGATGCTATTCTCCTGTGCGGCGGCTCGGAATCTCCACGCGATTTAAAGGTACCGGGGCGCGAGTTAAAAGGAATTCACTTTGCAATGGAATTCTTGCCGCAGCAAAATAAACGTATTGCAGGAGACAAACTCGATACGACAAAAGATATTCTTGCAACGGGAAAAAATGTCGTGATTATCGGCGGCGGCGATACCGGGGCAGACTGTTTGGGAACGAGTCATCGGCAAAAAGCAAAGTCGATTCATCAATTTGAAATTATGCCGAAACCACCGCTTGAACGTGCGGCATCTACACCCTGGCCGATGTGGCCTCTTCAATTGCGCACTGAAAGTTCGCACGAAGAAGGCGGCACGCGCGATTGGGCGATTGCCACAACAAAATTTGAAGGTGATGAATTCGGTAATGTGAAAAAACTTCACGCGGTGCGCGTCGGTCCGCCGCCAAGTTTCACGCCAATTGCCGGTTCTGAATTTACGATTGATGCAGATTTAGTCTTGATCGCGATGGGATTCACGGGTCCGACAAAGAACGGTTTGCTGGATGAACTCGGAGTTGCCATCGATTCGCGCGGAAATGTTTCAACCGATGAAAATTACATGAGTTCCATCCCGGGGATTTTTTCTGCGGGCGATATGCGGCGCGGTCAATCGCTTGTTGTCTGGGCGATCAGTGAAGGACGAAAAGCTGCACGTGCTGTTGATAAATTTTTGATGGGAGTAACAACGCTTCCATAATACAAAAAGAATTTTATTCATTATTACAATATAACCGCAAAGGTTCGACGAAAAATCTATCGCTGATATTTGCGGTGAAATAAATCAGGAGAAATACTTTTATGGCAAAGATAAATTTTGGCGGCACCGTTGAAGAGGTCGTCACACGTGAAGAATACTCGCTTGAAAAAGCAAAAGAGTTTTTAAAGAACGAAGTTGTTGCAATCATCGGTTACGGTCCGCAAGGATACGGACAATCGCTCAATATGCGCGATAACGGTATCAATGTGATTATCGGTCAGCGTAAAGGGGGCCAAGGATGGAATGATGCGATTCGAGACGGCTGGGTTGAAGGAAAAAATCTTTTTGCGAAGATCGAAGACGCAATTCAAAAAGCGACAATCGTTCAATACTTGCTTTCCGATTCCGGACAGAAGCAGCAATGGGATTTAGTTAAAAAGAATTTGAAAAAAGGACAGGCACTGTACTTCTCACACGGATTTTCTGTTGTCTTCAAAGATCAAACCAATGTTATTCCTCCGGCCGATGTTGATGTGATCCTCTGCGCGCCAAAAGGAAGCGGACGCACTGTTCGTTCAAATTTTCTCGCCGGCAGCGGTATCAATGCAAGCTTTGCCGTTTTTCAAGATGCAACAGGCAAAGCGCGTGAACGAGCAATTGCCTGCGGTATCGCAATCGGTTCAGGATATTTATTCCCCACGACATTTGAAAAAGAAGTGCTCAGCGATCTGACCGGAGAGCGCGGCGTGTTGATGGGTGCAATCGCAGGAATCATGAAAGCGCAATACGACGTGCTTCGTTCCATGGGACATTCACCCAGCGAAGCATTCAACGAAACCGTTGAAGAAGCAACACAAAGTTTGTATCCGCTTGTTGGAAAATATGGAATGGATTGGATGTTCGCAGCATGCAGTGTTACTGCACAGCGGGGCGCTCTTGACTGGGCAAAGAAATTCGAAACAGCCAACAGACCGTTGTTTGAATTGCTCTATCGCGATGTTCAATACGGCGTAGAAACAAAACGCGTGTTAGATTCCACAAGTGCTTCTGATTATCGCGCAACATTGCAAAAAGAATTAGATGAATGGAAAAACTCAGAAATGTGGAAAGCGGGAGAAGCTGTTCGAAGTTTGCGTCCGGAAAATTGGAAGAAGTAGTATTCAAAGTATGAAAGATGAATTATGAAGGATGAAATAATGAAAACTCAATTTCATACACCATCCCTCATCCTTCATATTTACTTATGACAAAAAAAATTTACACATACGACACAACACTGCGCGACGGCACACAAGGAGAAGAGGTTTCCTTTTCCGCCGAAGATAAAGTGAAAATTGCAAAGCGTCTCGATGCATTCGGCGTTGATTACATCGAAGGGGGCTGGCCAGGATCGAATCCGAAGGATATGGAATTCTTCGAGAAGATCCGGAGCGTGAAATTGAACCACGCGAAGATCGCCGCATTCGGCAGCACGCGTCGCGCAAAAAATAAAGTGGAAGACGATGCGAACATCAAAGCATTGCTCGATGCACAGACTCCCGTCGTGACGATCTTCGGCAAGACATGGATCCTTCATGTCAAAGAAGCTCTGCAGATCACCGAAGAAGAAAATCTTGAATTGATTTCCGATTCCGTCGCCTATCTGAAAAAGAACGGAAAAGAAGTTGTGTACGATGCTGAACATTTTTTTGACGGCATTAAAACTGATAAGGCATACGCGATCAAAACATTGCAGGCAGCACAAACAGCCGGCGCTGATGTTATTGTTTTGTGCGACACCAACGGCGGAACAATGCCGTGGGAAATTGCCGAGTTTGTTGATGAGGTAAAAAAACATGTGACCGTTCCCATCGGCATTCATACGCACAACGATTGCGAGCTTGGCGTTGCGAATTCACTTGCAGCTATTCAACGCGGCGCGGTTCATGTCCAAGGAACAATCAACGGGTATGGCGAACGGTGCGGCAATGCAAATCTCTGTTCAATAATCCCCAATCTTCAAATTAAAATGGGATATGATGTTGTTGGGTCTGAGTTAAAAAAAATTACTGAAGTCTCCCGCTATATCAGCGAACTGGCAAATTTGAAGCATCGAAAAAATCTTGCGTACGTCGGCGAAAGTGCATTTGCACACAAAGGGGGCGTTCATGTCAGCGCGGTGATGAAGACACCGAAAACGTACGAACACATCGAACCGGAAGTTGTCGGCAATGCGCGGCGTGTGCTTGTTTCCGATCTTTCCGGAAAGAGCAATGTGCTGTATAAAGCCGAAGAGCTCGGATTAAAAATCGACGACAAATCTCCTGCGGCACAAAAAGTTGTTGAAGAAATTAAAGAGCTTGAGCACGAAGGATATTACTTTGAAGATGCCGAGGCTTCGTTTGAATTGCTCGTGATGAAAAATACCGGCGAGATCAAAAAATTGTTCGAACTGGAGCGTTTCAAGATCAGCATTCATAAGGATTCCGATGACAAAGAAGCGCGCAGTGAAGCGCTCATCAAAGTGCGGGTCGGTGATGAAACGGAAATTACCGCCGCGGAAGGAAACGGTCCCGTCAATGCAATGGACAAAGCACTTCGCAAAGCATTGGAACGA
Source organism: Ignavibacteriales bacterium (assembly GCA_037443785.1). GTDB lineage: Bacteria > Bacteroidota > Ignavibacteria > UBA10030 > UBA8401 > JAQUOA01. The sequence goes on from JBBINR010000008.1 coordinate 50,655, forward strand.
TTTTATCCGCAATTGAAAAACATTCAATTGACAGATTACAAAGTACGTGTGCTCGATTCAGAACATGCCACTGCGGCAAAAGTGCGAGTACTGATCGAAACAAAAAATGGAAACTCATCGTGGAACACCGTCGGCGTTTCGTCTGACGTTGTCGAAGCAAGCTGGAAAGCGCTGGTCGATTCCATTACATATCACTTGTTGAAAGTAAAAAATAAATAAATACCTGATTCGAATATTTAAAGAAAGTATCGCTTAGCAATATGATTATCGTTTTAAAACCAGGAACAACCAAAGAACAATTCGACCACGTTATTGACCGTGCAAAAGAATTCGGCTTCAGACCGCATCCGATTGTGGGAGAAGAACGCACGGTGATCGCATGCGTCGGCGATGAACGCGGCAAAGCACAATTACAGCAAATGGAGTCGCTTGATTACATCGAAAGCATCATGCCGATTCTCAAACCGTTTAAGCTTGCAAGCAAAGAGACACAAAAAAGGAGCGTTATAAAAGTTGGCAATGTTGAATTTGGAAATTCGCAGTTCGTTGTTATTGCGGGACCGTGTTCGGTTGAAACACGGGATCAAATTATTTTGAGCGCAGAGCTTGTGAAAAAAGCAGGCGCGCAAATGCTTCGCGGCGGCGCATTCAAACCAAGAACGTCGCCGTACTCATTTCAAGGTTTAGAAGAAGAAGGATTGAAGCTTCTCGCCGCGGCACGGGAAAAAACCGGTTTGCCGTTCGCAACAGAAGTAATTTCTCCGAGCGATGTCGCGCTTGTTGCAAAATATTCTGACATGCTGCAAATCGGCGCGCGCAACATGCAAAACTTTGCTTTACTTAAGGAGGTCGGAAAAACAAAAACTCCAATTCTCTTAAAGCGCGGAATGTCCAGCACATACAAAGAATTGTTGATGTCTGCCGAATATATTATGTCGCAAGGAAATTATAATGTCGTTTTATGCGAACGCGGTATTCGCACATTCGAAGATTACACGCGCAATACATTCGATCTCACGGCGGTGCCGGCGTTAAAAGAAATGTCGCATCTCCCGGTGATCGTCGATCCGAGTCACGGAACAGGAATTCGAAGTTTGGTGACACCGATGGCGAAGGCGGCTGTTCCTGTTGGAGCGGACGGGCTTATTATTGAAGTCCATCCGGATCCTGAAAAAGCATTTTCAGACGGCGCACAATCGCTGACACCGGATCAGTTCGCATCGCTCATGAACGATCTACGTCGTTATTTACCGCTAGAGAATAAACATTTATAAAAGCAAATAGGTATTAGGTTTGGCATTAGTTCACACCTAATGCCGTATCCTAAAAAAACCTAAAAGGTATTTTATGAACGATCGAGTTTATATTTTCGACACAACACTGCGGGACGGTGAACAATCGCCCGGCTGCAGCATGAACTTCAACGAAAAGATCCGCATGGCGCGGCAGCTTGAACGTTTGCAAGTTGATGTGATTGAAGCAGGATTTCCGATTGCAAGCGAAGGCGATTTTGAATCGGTAAAAGAAATTGCAAAACAAATCCGCACATGCACGATTGCCGGTTTAAGCCGCGCGAACAAAGGTGACATCGACCGCGCGTGGGAAGCATTGAAACATGCCGCGAAGCCGCGTATTCATACATTCATCGCAACATCCGATATTCATTTAAAATTTAAATTAAAAAAATCTCGCGAAGAAGTTCTGGAAAGTGCGGTGAAAGCGGTGCGCCTTGCAAAATCATATTGTCATGATGTGGAATTTTCCTGCGAGGATGCGTCGCGGAGTGACACTGATTATCTCTGCCAGATCGTTGAAGCGGTAATTGCTGAAGGTGCTACCGTTGTCAATATTCCGGATACGGTTGGATATGCGATTCCAAGCGATTACGGGAGAATCATTAAAACATTATCCGACAAAGTCCCAAATATTAACAAAGCAATCATAAGTGTGCATTGCCACAACGATCTTGGAATGGCGGTTGCAAATTCGCTTGCCGGCGCAATGAACGGCGCACGACAAATCGAATGCACGGTGAACGGGATCGGTGAACGCGCCGGCAATGCATCGCTCGAAGAAATTGCAATGGCAATGCGAACGCGACATGAAGCATTTAATCTTCATACGAATATTAATACGGAAGAAATTTATAAATCGAGCAAACTGCTGGTTTCATTGACCGGAATGCATATTCAGCGGAACAAGGCGGTTGTCGGCGACAACGCCTTCGCACATGAAGCAGGCATTCATCAAGACGGTATGTTAAAAAATTCCATCACGTATGAGATCATGACGCCGCAAAGTGTCGGCATTAAACACAGTACGCTGGTTCTCGGAAAACACAGCGGACGGCATGCATTGAAGCAGCGGTACGCAGAACTTGGATACAACTTAACGGACGATGAAGTGGAGCGCGCATATTCGGTCTTCACAAAAATTGCCGATGAGAAAAAACAAATTTTCGATGACGACCTTGTCGCAATTCTGCAGGATGAGATTTCATCATTTGAGGAAGCATATAAGCTCGAAACATTTCAAGTAACAAGCGGATTGAATCTTGTTCCAACAGCGACCGTTGGATTGAAAAAAGGAAATGAATTCTTCCAAGATTCCGCAACCGGCGATGGTCCAGTTGATGCGGCGTACCGCGCTATTGAACGCATCACCGGATTCGGCGTTGAACTGCTCGATTATTCGATCAAATCGGTTGCCTGGGGACGCGATGCTATCGGTGAAGTGTTTGTGAAAATTGCGATCGACGGCTATGTCTTCAACGGTCGTTCGGCAAGCACCGACGTCATCACCGGAAGCGTGAAAGCATATTTGAATGCAATCAATCACGCCGTTGGTGCGCGTTATCGAAAAGAGCAAGATTCAACTGTGCGAAAAGAAGCACAAGCGGTATAACAAGAAAAAATTCTCAACATAAAATATAAAATTACTACGAGGCTGGTTTTATGGCGATGACAATAACAGAAAAAATCCTTGCGAAACATTCGGGAAAAAATTCCGTGCAGCCGGGAGACAATGTGTGGATTGATGTTGACGTGCTGATGACGCACGATGTGTGCGGTCCGGGAACATTCGGAATTTTCAAACGTGAGTTCGGAGCCAATGCAAAAGTGTGGGATAAGGAAAAACTTGTGGTCATCCCAGATCATTATATTTTTACCGCCGATGTTCACGCAAACCGCAATATTCAAATCTTGCGTGACTTTGCAAAAGAGCAAGATTTGCCGCACTACTTTGATGTCGGCACATCGCGCTATAAAGGTGTTTGCCACGTAGCAATGCCCGAAGAAGGATTTACGCGTCCCGGCGAAGTGTTATTTGGAACCGATTCGCACACGTGTACGGCTGGCGCGTTCGGAGAATTTGCGACGGGAATTGGCAACACTGATGCCGCATTCATTCTCGGGACAGGAAAACTGTGGGTGAAAGTTCCCCAAACAATGAAATTTATTTTTGAAGGAGAGATGCCGAAATATTTAATGGCAAAAGATCTCATTCTCGCGGTGATTGGAAAGATCGGTGTTGACGGCGCAACATACCGCGCAATGGATTTCAGTGGAACGACGATTGATTCCATGACCATGGAAGACCGCATGACGATCTGCAACATGGTGATCGAAGCGGGAGGAAAGAACGGCATTTGCGCTCCCGACAAAACAACAACGGATTATGTGAAAGCGCGAACGAAGAAACCGTTTGAAACATTGTACAATGATGCCGATGCAAAATATCATTCGGTTCATCGCTTTAATGTAAAAGATATCGAGCCGACCGTCGCAAAACCACATTCACCCGATAACAAAGCGGCAGTAAGCGAAGTAGCGGGAACAAAACTTGATCGCGCATACATTGGAAGCTGCACCGGCGGAAAGATTTCTGACTTTGTTGCAGCGGCAGAAATTCTGTACGGCGAAAAAGTAAAGATCGATACGTTCATCGTTCCAGCTACATCCGATGTCGCAAAACAGATTAAAGAAATCAAGGTTAAAGATAAAACAGTGATGCAAATTCTGGAAGATGCCGGTTGCAGAATCGGCGATTCGTCATGCGCTGCGTGTCTTGGCGGACCGTCAGATACATTCGGACGATTGAACGGTGCTGAGGTTTGTATTTCGTCAACCAATAGAAATTTTCCGGGACGCATGGGATCGAAAAAATCTCAAGTGTATCTCGCATCGCCGTACACGGTTGCCGCTTCAGCGGTAAAAGGTGTTATCACGAATCCGAGAGAATTTTTTAATTAAGGTTTCGGTAAAAAACAAAGTTGCTGTTCCGCAAGAATTTTTCCCGTATATTTAAATAAAATATACAATAGGAATATCGAAATGCGGTGGTATCTACACGGAAAAATTCATAAGGCAACAGTAACGGAAGCCGATATCAATTACGTCGGCAGCATTACAATCGACGAAGATCTGATCGAGAAAGTAGGATTTCACGAAGGTGAAAAAGTTCTTGTGACCAGCAATTCCGGCGGTGCACGGCTTGAAACCTACGTGATCAAAGGAATGAGAGGTTCGGGAATCATTTGCATGAACGGTGCGGCTGCTCATCTTATTCAAGCGGGGGAAGAGATCATCATCATGGGATTCGAACTTTCGGACACACCGATAACGCCGAAGCTCATTTTGGTCGACAAAAATAATAAGTTTGTTCGTTACATGTAAGAGCAAAGAAATTCATCAACAAACCTTCAGGGTTGATGCAGCTCTGAAGGTTTTTTTATATCTACACATGAGGAACGTATGAAAGAAATAATCAGTGGAAAAGCTTTTGTGCTCGGAAACGATATCGACACCGATCAAATCATTCCGGCGGCACATCTTGTGTACAAGCTCGATGATCCCGAAGAGAAAAAGAATTATGGAAAGTTTGCGCTTTCCGGTGTTCCGGTTGAACAATCGGGATTGCCGAAGGGTAACATTCCTTTCACCGCAGATGGAAAATGGCAGAGCGAATTTAAAATCATCATTGGCGGAAAAAATTTTGGATGCGGTTCATCCAGAGAACATGCGCCGTTCGCACTGCAGGTTGCCGGCACAGAAGCGGTTATTGCAGAAAGTTATGCGCGAATTTTTTATCGCAACGCAATCGACGGCGCGTTTGTCGCTCCGTTTGAGACATCGCAGCATCTGTATCAAGAAATTAAAACGGGCGATGAGCTTGAAATTGATACAACAAAAGGAATTTTGAAAAACAAAACACAAAACAAAGAATACACATTGCAATCGCTCGGCGATGTTGAACATATTCTTCGCGCCGGTGGAATTTTTGACTACGCGCGAAAATCGGGAATGCTTGCAAAAGCGTAATTTTGTTTTGCGTCAAATCGAAAGACGTCATCATGCTCAATAAAACTATTGCTGTCATCGGCGCCGGAAATATGGGCTCTTCGCTCATTCGCGGAATTCTGAACGCGAAATTGACATCCGCCAATAAAATCTACGCCAGCGGAACACGCATCGAGAAACTCGAAGGACTCAAAAAGGAATTCGGTGTTAACATCACTATCGATAACAAAGAAGCTGCCCGACATGCCGATATCGTTATTCTGTGTGTGAAGGCGTATGTCATCCGAACTGTTCTCGAAGAAATGCACGAAGTGCTTCATAAAGATCAATTCGTTATTTCCATTGCCGCCGGCGTCACGACCGAATCAATGGAAAAAATCATCGGAAAAAATATTCCTGTCGTACGTTCAATGCCGAACATTGCCTCGACAGTCGGACTCGGAGCAACGGCGATTTCATTTGGGAAACATGTTCACGAACAGCAGCATGACATCGCAATAAAAATTTTTGAAGCAGTAGGAGAGGTCGTTGTTGTCAGTGAACAGCATCTTGATGCAGTCACCGGTTTGAGTGGAAGCGGCCCTGCATATATTTACATGGTGATTGAAGCGTTGATCGACGGCGGCGTAAAGATGGGATTGCCAAGGGATATTTCGACAAAGCTAGCAATTCAAACGGTGCTTGGCTCTGCAAAGCTTGTGAAAGAATCAAATGTTCATCCCGCGATTTTGCGCGATCAAGTAACAACCCCCGGCGGAACAACAATCAATGCGATTCATGAACTTGAATCCCACGGACTTCGTTCCATGCTGATTGATGCGGTGTCAACGGCAACGATTCGATCACGGGAATTATCACAACTAATAAATAAATAGAAACAGATTTCTACATATAATGAAAAAAACAATCACAGTAATTCCCGGCGACGGAATCGGAAAAGAAGTTGTTGCTGGAGCGCTTCACGTTTTGGAAGTCATCGCCAAAAAATATCATCACACATTTGAATATAAACACGCGTTAGCCGGCGGTTCGGCACTCGATGCAACAGGAATTCCGCTTCCGGATGAAACATTGACGTTCGCCAAAGCAAGCGATGCCGTTCTTCTCGGCGCTGTCGGTGGACCAAAATGGGATGTGAATCCGCAGCATCTCAAACCCGAACGTGCTCTGCTCGGACTCCGCAAAGAACTTGGCTTGTTTGCCAACATTCGTCCCGCAAAAATTTATTCCGCGCTCGTTGATGCGTCGGCATTGAAAAAAGAAGTTGTCAACGGCGTTGATATCATTGTCGTACGCGAATTAACCGGCGGATTATATTTTGGAAAGCCGAGCGGTTTTGAAAAACGAAACGGCGAAGAAGTCGGATTCAATACGATGATTTATTCTGAATCCGAAGTCCGCCGCATCGCTAAATCTGCATTTGAAATTGCACGTAAGAGAAAGAAAAAAGTATGTTCGGTGGACAAAGCGAATGTGCTTGAAACATCTCAGTTGTGGCGAAGAATCGTTATCGAAACAGCGAAAGATTTTCCCGACATCGAGCTTTCACACATGTATGTCGACAATTGCTCCATGCAGTTGATCCGTAATCCAAAACAGTTCGATGTGATCGTCACGGAAAATTTATTCGGCGATATTCTCAGTGATGAAGCCGCCATGCTGACCGGATCTATCGGCATGCTTGCGTCTGCATCTCTCGGCGGCAATGTTGCGATGTACGAACCGGTTCACGGCAGCGCACCGGATATTGCAGGACAGAACAAAGCAAATCCGATTGCAACCATCGCTTCAATCGCGATGATGCTGAAATATTCATTCGACCTTCAACAGGAAGGTGATGCAATTGAAAACGCGATTGAGACCGTTCTTGCGAAAGGTTTTCGCACGGGAGACATTTATACCGAGGGAACAACACTGCTCGGAACAAAGGAAATGTCGTCAAAAATCGCAGAATTAATTTAATCGTACAATATTGAAAAGAGCTGATAGGCTAACTTCTAATTTGAATTGATGCTATGCTAACCATGAAATTCGGCGGCACGTCCGTCGGTGATGTGCCTCGATTGCAAGAGGTTGTTGCAATTGTTAAACAATTTTCTTCTGAACAATCTGTTGTCGTTGCTTCCGCTATGGGCGGGTTAACAAATGTACTTCTTGATACGGCGCAGCATGCGGTTCAGCGCAACCATGAAGCGGTGCAAAAAGCAATCAAAGAAATGCGCGACCGCCACATTCACATCGCGATGACAATGATTAAAGATGAAGCGCGCCGATCAAAATTAGTTCAAGATCAAATCGCATCATTCGAAGAATTGTCACAGCTCTATGGCGGCGTTGCAATGCTTCGCGAACTCTCTCCACGCTCGCTCGATGCAATCGCATCGTTTGGAGAATTGCTGTCGTGCAGACAGATTGCAGCAATCTTTGAAGAAAATGAAATTCCTTCTCAATTCATTGATGCACGAACAATCGTCCGCACTGATAATAATTTCAGCGAAGCAAATGTTGATTTTTCATTCACTAATAAAGCAATTGCTGACACATTAATGCCGCTCGTGCAAAAAGGAATTGTTCCTGTGGTTACCGGCTTTATCGGCAGCACAGAAGATGGCATCACAACAACAATCGGCAGAAGCGGATCGGATTACACCGGATCGATTGTCGGTGCCGCATTGAACAGCAAAGAAATTTGGATCTGGACCGACGTTGACGGTGTGATGACAGCTGATCCACGCGCTGTGAAAACAGCAAAAGTGCTTGCCGAAATTTCGTATCGCGAAGCCGCGGAGATGAGTTATTTCGGAGCAAAAGTGATTCATCCGAAAACGATGGTGCCGGCGATCGAAAAGAAAATTCCGATTAGAATTAAAAATACGTTCAATCCTACGCATCCCGGAACATTGATCTGCCACGCACCAAAGATCAAAGAACCGCTGGTAAAAACTGTAACATCGATTGATAATCTCGCGATCATTTCCATTGAGGGAAATGGGATGATCGGGGTGCCCGGTGTCTCGGCAAGAATTTTTTCAGCTCTTGCACGTGCCCATGTCAACGTGATGATGATTTCCCAGGCATCATCGGAACATAATGTGTGCTTTGCCGTTCCGAAGAAAGATTGTCACACCGGAGTAAAAGTGCTTCGCGATGAATTCAGCATCGACATTGCAAAAAAAATTATTGACGATGTATCCGTGCAGGAACCCGTTTCAATCGTTGCCGTTGTTGGCGAAGGAATGATCGGCACAAAAGGAGTTGCGGGAAAAACATTCAGCGCTGTTGCTAATGCCGATGTGAATATTATTGCTATCGCTCAAGGTTCATCGGAATTAAATATTTCGTTCATTGTTTCTCAAACAGAAGCAAAAAAAGCTGTTCAATCCGTTCATGATGCGTTTTATAAATCGTAATGGAAAAAATCGTCACACGATATCGACCGCTTGCGTGTTCGCTTTATGATAATCTGGAAGCATTCGCAACAAAGCACGATCACTGCACAATTATTTTCCGTGGAGAAGGAGGTGAAGAACAGATTGAAGGCGTTATTGCCGATCTGTTTTCAAACGATGGCGTTGAATTTTTAAAACTCGATACCGGAAAAACTGTTCGACTGGATTATCTTGTCGAGGTAAACGGTATCCCTATGAATAAATCTTGTTAATATGATATCACGACTTAAATCAATTACCATCGGAACAGAATATCCGCTCGATGAAATCCGTTTCACCTCGGATAACGGCGAACTGCTCGACGTGATTCACGATTTCGATGCAATTAAAAAGCAATTCAAGATTTCGAAAGAATACTTTTCATCCAAAAAGGCAACGATCAATGGACAGCCAAGCGGCGGCGTGTGGCATTTCAAAGAATTGGTCATGCCAGCGCTTTCTGAAGCCGAAGTTATTTCAAAGCAAGAAGGAAACACGCGGCTGTACCGCAGCAAAAAAATTTCGTCCTGGCTGGGATTGCAAAAAGAAAAATTCTTTTTAAAGCATGAAGGTGAAAATCCGACCGGGTCATTTAAAGACCGCGGAATGACCGTCGCCATTTCGATGGCAAAACATCTGAAACAGCACGCGGTTACCTGTGCGTCAACCGGAAATACTTCTGCATCGCTCGCCGCGTACGCTTCCGAAGCAGAACTCATCGGGCTTGTGTTGATACCAAAAGGAAATGTTGCGGTCGGAAAAATTTCACAGGCGCTTGCCTACGGAACGAAGACACTTGTTGTGAATGGCGACTTTGATGATTGCATGCGTTTGATTCGTGAAGCGCAGGAAAAGCTTGCTGCGTATCCGCTGAACTCCATCAATCCGTTTCGACTTGAAGGACAAAAAACGATCATGTGGGAAATTTTGATGCAGTTGAATTGGAATGTTCCTGATTGGTTTGTGTTCCCTGGCGGAAATCTTGGCAACACAAGCGCATTCGGCAAGGCATTGCATGAAGCAAAAGAGCTTGGTTTTATTGACCGAATGCCGCGTTTCGCCGTTATTCAGGCTGAAGGAGCGAGTCCGTTTTACAAAGCGTACAAGAATAATTTTGTGGGAATGAAACCGGAAAAAGCCGAGACAATTGCGACCGCAATCAAGATCGGTGATCCGGTGAATTATACGAAAGCGATTCGTTCGTTGAAATGGACAAACGGAATTGTTGAATCAGTAAGCGACGAAGAAATTCTTGAAGCAAAAGCAGAAGTTGATGCGGCCGGCATCGGTGCAGAACCCGCATCGTGCGCAACTGTTGCCGGTATTAAAAAATTAATCGGACGCGGAGAAATCAAATCAAACGAAACAGTTGTCGGATTGCTGACGGGAAACATTCTTAAAGATCCGCAATGCATTGTCGATTATCATTTCAACAGAAAAACAAAGCATGCAAATCCGCCGCATGATATTGAAGCAAGTATTAATGAGCTAAAAAAATATTTATGACGATGGAGATGAGTATTTGAGTAGATGGGATGTTTCTCAAAATATCCTTCTCAACGACTCAACCCTATGACAATAAAAATTCCTTGTTCTACTTCCAATCTCGGTCCCGGATTCGACACACTTGGTCTGGCGCTGAACCGTTATTTGTTCCTCGAAGTCATGCTGAGCGAAGCGAAGCATCCAGGCATGGATTCTTCGGTCGCTACGCTCCCTCAGAATGACAAGATAAAGATCACCGTTGAAGGCAATGGCAAAGAACATATCGCCGCTGATGAAACGAATCTTGTCTATTCGTCCGCGCAGTTTGCGGCCCAAAAAATTGGAAAAAGACTTCCCATGTTTCATCTTCATTTAAAGAATACTATTCCTGCCTACGGTGGGCTTGGCGGAAGCGGTGCGGCAATTGCTGGCGGAGTTTTTTTGGCGAACGAATTGCTCAACGCGAATTTTTCGCGAGATGAAATGTTAAATATCGCCGTAGAAATTGAAGGACATCCCGATAATGTTTCTGCCGCCCTCTTCGGCGGATTGACGATCAATTGTTACAACAGTCATAAAAGAATTCATTGTCGAAGCGTAAAGATTGAAAAACCGCTTTTTATCGTGGCGTGCTCACCGCATTTTCAGGTACAGACGAAACAAGCGCGAAAAATTCTCCCGCAGCAGGTAGCCTTAAAAGATGCCGTGACAAACATTGAGAACGCCGCATCGCTCGTTGCCGCAATGATGAGCGGAGATTTTGAGGCGCTTCGTTATGTAACGGTCGAAAAACTTCATGAACAATACCGTGCAACATTGATTCCCGGGTTCAACGATGTCAAGAACGCTGCGCTCGATGCCGGCGCATTGTCGTTCAATATCAGCGGCGCAGGACCAACGGTGTTTGCGTTCGCCATTCAGCATGAAAAAGAAATTGCGAATGCCATGGTGAAGGCGTTTGAAACGTGTGGACAAAAATCTTCTGCAGAAATTATGCGTGTGGAAAATAATGGAACGGCGGTAGTTTAAAGTTTGCTCAACGATAGTCCATAAAGAAACCTAATCTCTTTATAATTTTTTACTCTTTCCCGAGTTTATCAAACTAAATTCTTCTTCACTATTTCCCTAAGATGTGGAATTACTTCTTTTTTGAACCATGGATTTTTTTTCTGCCATATTTTATTTCTCGGCGACGGATGAACAAGCGGAAGATACATTGGTAAAAATTCCCGAAAATTTTTAACATTTTCCGTCAATGTTGGTTTACGCTTATCGCCTAAATAATATCTTTGCGAATATTGTCCAATTAATAGAATAAGCCGTACATCCTTCATCTTTCCTAGTAATTGATGATGCCATTGGGGCGCGCATTCAGGTCTTGGCGGCAAGTCGCCTGATCCATTTTTTCCCGGATAACAAAATCCCATTGGCATTAATCCGAATAACTTTTTGTCGTAAAATTGCTTTTTGTCCACATCAAGCCATCGCCGCAACTCATCGCCGCTTTGATCATCCCAAGGAATCCCGCCCTCGTGAACCTTCTTTCCTGGCGCTTGACCAATGATTAATACCTTGCTTTCCTTGCTCACCGAAAAGATGGGGCGTGGAGCATGAGGTAAAAAAGATTCACATGTTGTACATGCAAGAATTTCACTTATTAAGGTCTTCATGATATCGGTTTCGTATCACTAATTCATTCATGCGCTGGTGTCAAAACAAAATCTATAACATGTGACCTATCCGCACGGTTCCGGCATTCAAAAGAATACTATCAATTTTACGTTTTATTCGATCGCCAATTTTCGAATCTCGCTTGCAATCGCGCGGTTAATTTCGAAATGTTCTTCCAAAAAATCCAGCAGCGCCAGCGCCGATTCATTATTCCGATCGTACCCCTGCATCCATTGCGGCAAATGTTCTGAAATTGCAGGATACCGTTGTTCAAATCTTCTTTCGTGTGCAAAGTGGTCAGATGAAGCGGCAGTAGGTTTTTCTATTAGTTCTGCTAATTCCACAACACGATCAACAGCATAAATTTGAATAAATCTCATCGCCGATAATTTTTCGCCGCGCTTATCACGAGCCAAGCCGACATATAAATTTGTCAGCGCTTCGCCGAGAAACCATTCCAACGCCGGCTTTTGCTGAACTGCACTCTTCTTCACGGGTATCGCAAGCCTTGCTGATACATCGGCACGTTTCCACACTATTCTTCCCGGTGCGTACGAAATTTCAGGTAATTCTCGTTCTTCAAAGACAGCAAACTCACAAAAGATACCGTCGGCAAAAAGAAGTTTGTGTCCATCGGCGGTGTTTTGAAAATGGTATGCAACAGGCGATATTTTTCTTAGCCAATCAATGTGATTGATATATTCCTTTTTAAATCCCTTTTCCACAATAGCAAAAAAATCAAGATCAGAATAATCATCCAGCCGGTGAATCTCTTGACCGACAGAGCCGAGTCCGAACAGAGCAACAGCATGACCGCTTTGCTCAAGCGATTTTCCAATCTCATCAAGACGCTGGAGAAGAAATTTTTTGTTCATGGCAAATACCATACGTGAATGGAATTACAGAGATGCTTTTCTAAAGGTACACAATCAAAAGTATTACGGCGGTGGCAATAACACTCCAGAAAATAACTCCGTACGCGAAACCAAGCAGTGTGAATTTTAGAAATGTTTTTCCCCGCGATTGTTGATAGGTTCGTCTCATGCCAACAAATAAATGAATCGGGATACCAAAAACTAATACGGTTGAATAGTCGGAAAGCATTTTGCTTCCAAGATGATCCAGCACCATTATCACCGTGAAGATGAGAAAAATGAACGCGTGAAAATAAAATGTAAAAACAATATGTGTGATGTAATAAATGTTGGAGCGAACATACAGGAGTTTTAGTATAAGCGCAAAGATCGGCAGTAAAACAAAAATTAATTGGGGAGCGTGCTCGCGCAGAGAATCCATAAATTGTTCCGGATTCTCCTTCAATTTTTTTACCCCTTTCGTAAATCTTTCGCCAAGCAATGACTTTATTTTTAACGAGTCGCTCCCTTCTGTCACGACAATATTATTTTCCTTGAAATGAATCAGCGTATCGACACCAGCCGTGTGAAGAGTCGAATCTGCCAAAACAATTTGCTGGCCGGATGCTGCGTTCTTGTCGCTGAAAAATGTTATCGAAAAGAAAAAGAGAAAGCTCATAAAGAAATAGAGCTTAAATGGAGAAATATAGCGCCGGCGCTTTCCGGCAATAAATTCTTGCGTAAGGAATCCGGGTTGAAAGAAGAAAGGGCGCAGACTCCGCAGCAGCCGCTCGTCAAATGAAAAAAGTTCTTCGCCGAATTCTTTGGCGAGTTCTTTTGCCGGAACATTCAAATTGATATTGTGCTGACCGCAATAAGAACAAAATTCTCCGTGAAGTTCGGCGCCGCAATCGAGGCAACGACGTGACGATTCTACCATTAAAATGTATGATTACATGAATGAATGAATGAGATGAACTGGTTTTTTCGATCACATCAACAATTTTTCAACAATTTGAATCGCTGTTATGCCGTCTGCTTCCGCATTGAAATTAGGAATGATACGATGCCGCAAAACAGGAATAGCAACAGCACGAACATCTTCGATGTCGGGCGTATATTTTCCATGAAGGATGGCGCGGGTTTTTGCGCCGAGAATTAAATACTGCGACGCTCTCGGACCGGCTCCCCATGTCAACCAATCTTTAATGAATTGCGGTGAATGAGAATCTTTTGGGCGGGTTTTAGCAACAAGTTGAACGGCGTATTCAACAACGGAATCTGCAACGGGAACCCGACGCACTAAATCTTGATAGTCAACAATATCATCGGCGTTCAGTACATGATTCAATTTTGCTTTATATAAACTTGTTGTTGATTTGACAATTTGCAATTCTTCACTGAATGATGGATACTCAAGCCATAAATTGAACATAAACCGATCAAGCTGCGCTTCGGGAAGAGGATACGTTCCTTCCTGTTCAATTGGATTTTGTGTTGCAAGAACAAAAAAGGGCTCATCGAGCGTATATGTTTTTCCTGCTGCCGTGACTTTATGTTCCTGCATCGATTCCAATAACGCGGCCTGTGTTTTGGGGGGAGTTCGATTTATTTCATCGGCAAGAACAATATTGGCGAAGACAGGACCTTGGACGAATTTGAAGATTTTTCCGCCGCTTTTCTTATCATCTTCGATAATTTCCGTCCCGGTAATATCGCTCGGCATCAAATCCGGCGTGAATTGAATCCGGCTGAATTTCAAATCGATCACATCGGCCAATGTTTTGATGAGCAGTGTTTTCGCAAGTCCCGGTACGCCAACCAGCAGACAATGTCCGCGAGAAAGAAGCGAAATAAATAATTGTTCGATGATCGTATCCTGCCCAACAATAACTTTTGCAATTTCCGTTTTGATCTGTTGGAAAGAAACATTTAACTCTTTCACCGCTTCAACATCGGTGCGTTTTGGTTTGATTGTTTCCGGAGTCGACGGTTCTATTAATGCAATTCGTTTTGCCACTGAAATTATCCTGTTCTTGAAATAGTATCTTTAATTACCACAAACTTCTTAAAAATGCAAGAAACGATTTACCGCTTCGCCAGCCATTCGCGCGGATTTTGTTTTTCCTTTTCTTCCCATAACTCAAAGTGAAGCATGTCGCCGGTGATAGAATCGCCGCTTCGCGCAATCACTTCGCCCTCGGAAATTTTTTGCCCGACAACGACATTGATTTCATCGAGATGGGCATATACCGTCCGGTAACCGTGATTGTGGTTGATGATAATCAGGTTTCCATATGACGGAAGCCAATGAATCAACGCAACTTCTCCGTTTGCAACGGCGCGAACCGGTGTGTTATCTTTCGTTGAAATATCAATTCCGGTGTTCGTCGTAATTGTTTTTAATACCGGATGAACGTGATTGCCAAATTCTGCAACAACTCGGCCGCCGGAGACCGGCCAGATAAGTTTTCCCTTGCGTTCAACAAGGGGAGGCATTTCCATTGCTTCGCTTTCCGGCTTTTTCTCTTCAACAATTAGCTTGCGCTCTTCCGCTTGTTCTTTTTTTTGAGCTTCGGCTATTTCATGCTCTTTCGCTTTAACTTTTGCCAAATCGTTTTGCTTTTTTAACTCGGCAAGCTGTTTCTCGCGCTCAATTTGCGCAAGACGTTCACGTTCTTTCTGCGCCGCACGCTCTTTTGCAATTCGTTCTTTACGTTCTTTCTCTTCGCGCGCCAATTTTTCTTTACGGATTCGTTCTTGCTCAATTAAATTTGCAATCAGATTCTCTAATTCATGTGCGGCTGTAACTCTCCTGTTCAATTCTTTTTTCAATTGGGTTTTATCGCTGCGGATTGCTTGAAGAGTTTTTTTTCGTTTTATTTTTGCCCGATTCAAAGAATTTTCTTCTTTGAGCTTTTCTGAAATCACTTGCTGTTCGCTCGAAAGTTTTTCTTGCAGCGAGCTGTGCTCAATTTCTATTTGATCTTTTTTTTTCGAAATTCGATCGAGGTCTTTTTTTCGCTGATCGGAAAAACGCCGCAGGTACTCAATTCGGATATACAATTGGTTGATTGAGTTGGACGAAAGAATTGTTTCGAAATCATACACGCGTCCGTACTTGTAAACCGATGCAACATAGTGCGCGTAATGTGTTCGGAGCGACGACAACTGGTCTTGCATGGTGGTAATTTTCAGCTGTGTCGAATCAATCGATTGGCGCAGGAGTTTTTCTTCATCTCGAAGCTCAGCCAACAGCGATTTCAGCAGGTTGGTTTTCTGTTCGATCTTATCCAGCCGATCGATCGTTACTTTTTCTTTTGTCTCGCTTTCAATAATTTGCTGCTCGTATTTTTCAATTTCTGTACGAAGTCGTTTCAGCTGCTGATCTTTTTTTCTTATGTCGCTTTGCTGGTTTGCGGAAAGTATGGTAATCGCACAAAGAACGAACAACGATATATACCAATATCGACGTATCATTATTGGATCGTTACCCGTTCTGCATCATCGGGATAATGAATTGTAAGCGCGGGAATAGATGTGTTGACACTAATAGAGTTATAAACAATTTCAACCGTCGTTTCCTTTTCAGGAATAAATATCGTTGCTGAAGCCGGCTCCCAGGTTGTTTCACCCTTTTCATATTCATACTCTTCACGCCACACGAGTTTGTTGTTTTCTTTATTAATCCGATCGACCCTTACTATTCTGTTTGACAGAATTCCGACGACATATTTTTTAATAAATGATTGATCAACAAACTGAAAAATGTACGTTGAACCGGAAACAGAAAAACTATCCGGCACTGCTTGTTCACTATCAAATCGTCGAACTCCCGAAAGCGCATCTACAAAAATAGAAGGTGGAATGTCGATCATTTTCATGAAGCCCGCTTTGGTATCGGTTCTCCCCATGTAGACGCTGTTTTGAACGGCATTATACGCAACAAATCTATCCTTGGTCAGCAGGGCCTGGCCGACGGTTATTCCGAATGGGCCTTCGATAACGATCTTAACAGAATCCGGTTTTTTCATTTCAAGTTGAAATCCAACGGATTGTGATAAACGCGGCGAGGCAATATTGATGACCCCTTCAGCGGAAAAAGTTTTAATTGCGAATGAAGAAGCATTCACCGCGCTAATAACGTCAGATGATGCCATAACAACATTTGCGTCTACTGATTCTTTTGCAGAAGAACATCCCACAATCGCCGCGGCAATATAAAACAACCCGCAGGATGCGATTGTTTTCCAGATCCTGTTCACAATCCTCCTCGTTCAATTTTCCCTCGTAATGCTTCGTTCTTTTTATCTTTTTCTAATGCTTTTGTCCAACACTTTTTGGCTTCGTCATGTTTATGTAATTTCGAATAAACATCCCCAAGATGCTCCAGCACGACTGCGCTCGCATCTCCTTTGTCAACGGCCTTTGCAATATAAACGAATGCTTCTTCGTATTTTCCCAGTTGAAAAAGAATCCAGCCGTACGTATCAAGGTATGATGAGTTTGCTGAATCTTTTTCGAGTGATTGTTGCGACATGACTCGTGCTCGATCCAGTTGTTCTGATCGCTCTGAAAGAGAATACGCGTAATTGTTGAGCACCAGCGCATTCGACGGATCGATCCGCAGTGCACGCTCGTACGTTGAATCCGACTCCAGATGCATTTTCAACGCATCGTATGTTAATCCAAGCGAAGAAAGTGCGTTAACATCGGTCGGATTTAATTCAACGGCGCGTTCCAGGGCAACGCGTGCATCTTCATTCATCTGCGCACGATTATAGGCAATACCAAGCAACATGTGTATTCGAAAATCATCGGGAACATATTGCTTGGCTTTATTCATGACGCTGATCGTTTCCTGAAAATCCTGCTTATCAAAATACAGCCAGCCAAGCTGCCACCATGCATCGGCATTCCAATTTGCCGTTTGCGTTGCTTTGTTCAAATAGTCTTCCGCAACGGAATCTTTTTTAATGGTCCTGTATAGAACACCAAGATATAAATACGGGCGCCAGTCGTTGGGATATTGCCGCTCATATTTTTTAAAAAGGGTGATCGTTTCATCCGTCAGGGTAGAATCTTTCAATGATTGCGAATAGTATGCAATACCGATTCGAAATTGGAGATCAGGATCGAGTGAATCCGATTTCAACACAGTATCCAATTCCTTTTTTGCTTTCAGCCAATCATTTTGTTGCAGATAAACATCGGCAAGGGATGTGCGCAGCAAGGGATTTTCCGGATTTTTTTCCAGTACATCGTCGATCGTTTCACGCGCTTTGTCGAATTGTTTTGTCCTGAGATAGAGATCGGCAAGATTTTGTTTCAATGCAATATTTCCCGGATCGATTTTTATCATCTCTTCAAATAATTTGGCCGCTTCATTATATCGCTGCAGCATCGTATTTAATTGCGCGGCTTGAAGAAGAACGTCCCATGATGATCCTTTCAACCGTAGAATTCGCTCGTACAGCTGGAGCGATTCCATCGGGCGGGCGCGTTGAAGAATTTGTGCAAGTGCAAACATGCTGTTGGTGTGAAGCGAATCGATTTTTAGAATCCCATAGAATTGAACGGCAGCTTTGTCAAATTGTCCGGATTGTATATAAATCTGCGCAAGGAGCTCTCGGAAATCGATATTTATCGAATCGAGCCGGATTGCTTCTTCGGCATTTTCTGCCGCCGGAACAAATCGCTTTAATGCGGTATAGTTTTTTGCAAGCGCAAAATAAATTGCAGGATCTTGATCGTAGCGCAATGCCTCTTGATAATCGAGGATTGCCTCGGCAAATTGGTTTTTACTTTCTTTCAAAGATCCGTCGATAAATAATTGCATCGCTTTGGAGCGGTCTTGTTCCTGTTGTTTCGAGGTTATTTTTTTTTGCGGGGATTGTGAGACTGTTTCTTTGGTAGATGTACACCCAATGATATTTACAAAAATCCACGCGGCGACAACCAGCGTGCTGCTGTATTTCATCGATTTTTTCTCCTTGTATACCAAAATATAGAAAAACTGTGCTGCAGTTACAATTAGACGAAATAAAAAGGCGGCTTGTTCGGCCGCCTTTTAATCGCTGAGGGTGAAAATTTCTTATTTTCTGCTGTTCAACTTTGAGAGTAATCGAAGAATTTCAACATAAAGCCAGATTAATGTAACCATTAACCCGAACGCAGCATACCATTCCATAAATTTGGGCGCGCCTTGTTCCGCACCTTTTTCAATGAAATCGAAGTCAAGAACTAGATTTAATGCAGCAATAATAACAACAACGAGGCTGAATCCGATTCCAATCAAACCATTTTCATGAATGTAGGGCATATGAATGCCAAAGAAACCAAGAATTGTTGTCAAAAAATAGATCATGGCTATTGCGCCTGTCGCCGCGAAAACACCAAGCTTGAAATTTTCTGTCGCTTTAATTACTCCTGATTTATAGGCTATTAACAAACATCCGGCAGTACCAAATGTCAATGTAACGGCTTGAATAACAATTCCTTCAAATTGTGCTTCCATTACCGATGAGATCGCTCCTAAAAAAAGTCCTTGAGCAAGAGCGTAAACAGAGGATGTAATTTGTGACCATTCCTTTTTAAAGACCGTCACCAGCGCAGCAACGAATCCGCCGATTGCACCGCCGATCATCCACATGAACATTTCATCAACGCGTCCTTCAAGAAACAAGCTCCATGTATATGCAGCGCTTGCTATCACCAGCAACAAAAGAAACGCAGTTTTATTGATGGTGCCCTGCAGCGTCATTGATTCGCTGCCGGTGTATGTTCCGATATTTTGAAATGTTTTGTCGTTTAAAGCGGGGTTGGCCGTTCGCATCATAAATATTTTTCCTCCAAAGATTTGTATAATTTAATCAATTTTTCGTTATCACAAAAGCTTTGTTGTTTATTCCGTAAATTTTTTCTTTTGAACCCGTTTGCCAATGAAAAGAAAAAGGGGTATACTTGCATCAGTTATTCTCTTTTTATTCACCATTTATATATCAACCAATAAAGGAGTTTATCATGAATAATTTATTCAAAAAATTTGTGATCGTAATGTTGGTAGCATCGTTTGCATTGATGTCTGTCGGGTGTTACGGGTCGTTTAATCTTACAAAGAAAGTATATAATTGGAATGGAACAATGGAAGGAAAGTGGGTGAAAGAGTTAGTCTTTTTGGTAATCAATATTGTCCCGGTATATGGTGTTGCGGCGTTCGTTGATGCAATCGTCTTGAATAGTATTGAATTCTGGACAGGAAATAATCCGATGGCTTCAACAATTAAATCTGAAGATGGAACAACTGTTGCATTCAATGTCGAAAACAAAACTATGACCATCAGCTACGGCGAGAAATCGTTTACTGTTGTGAACAAAGATGGCAAGGCGACCGTAAAAGATGCTGAGGGAACAATTCTTGCAACAATGGAATCCGATGCAAACGGCGGCATGGTGATGAAAGATGCAGGCGGAAAAGTATTAGCATCATATTCACAAAACGAAGTTACGGCGATGCTTGCAAATAAATAAGAGTTCAAAGAAGTAACACACCTTAGGGATGAAGGAGAGCTGAGATCAGTTCTCCTTCTTTATTTTTAAAGCGGAAAGAAAGAAAAACAACCAGCCGAGAAGAAAACTAATGCCGCCGAACGGAGTTATAAATCCCAGCATACGAACCTCCGACAAAGCCATTGCGTATAAACTTCCCGAAAAAAGAATAATGCCGGTAATAAATGCGAATCCCGAAAATTTTGCAAATCGTTGTCCTGATCGATCAGCAAGAAAAGCGATGACACAAAGGGCAAACGCGTGATACATTTGATATCGGACTGCTGTTTCAAAGACTGCCAGCATTTCAGGTGAAAGAATTTTTTTCAATCCGTGTGCGCCGAAAGCACCAAGTGCTACACCGGAAAATCCGAAGAAGCCCCCCCACAAAAAAAATTGCTTTTGCATTTCGTTTAAATCCTTTCTTGTCTGGCTTTTTTTAATGCTGGCGTGAACGTTAGAGCATTCCGCTTCGCTTTCTAATAAACCACTCTATGCCGAATAGAAAAATAATAATCGAAAGCCAGGCTGGCAGATTCCACAATTGAAATTCTCCAATATGAACTTCATGGTTTGTTTGTATGTCGGGATTCGAAAATATTCTTTGAGCAAGGGAATCAAATTGTGATGCGTCAGAATATACTCCGCCTGTCACCCGCGCAAGTTGTTGGAGCAGCGTTTTATTCATTTTTGTTTCACTGAATTCTATGGACTGATCACCTACAGAAAATCGTCCTTTCGTTGCCGCAAGCGTGTCGCCTTTCTTTGTTGCCGTAGCGGCAAAAAGGTAATCGCCTTGCAACAATCCTGAAGCAATTCCATCGTATCGCCCCGACCCTAACGATGAAAGGATAATATCGGACAATCGTTCATTCGCTGGTGTCGTAATGGAAACTCCGACATCGACATTGTCGACTGGCTCAAAATTATCATTCAGTATTTGTCCGATAAAATTAATCGGTTCGCCCTGGGCGAAAATTTCTTTTTCGGGATAGACGCGGAATAACTTATCATCATCGTGTGTCCCAAGCCATCGGATCAGTGAAGAAATCCATGGCGTAAAAAATCCTCGCGTTTCGTTCGCCGTGCTTGCAAGAAGTCTCCAGCGATACAGTCCATAGCCAAGAAAGGCGAGTGATTTTGTCTTCCCGCTTTGATGTGAAATGAAAAGCGGCACCTTTAACGGAACGCCTTGAATTTTTGATGACAGGAGTTTTTGCGATTCCGGTTTTTCGATAAATGTTGACAGGGAAGTGTATACCGGGGGGAGCTTATCCCACGAGAACAGAGGGAACATTTCGGCTGAAGGTTCAACCAACAAGTTAAGCCGTTGTTGCGTTGATAAAACGGGAAGAACATTCTGTTCATCAAATTTTTCCGTTTCGACAACGAAAGGAAGGATCGGCTCTAGCTGTTTTAATTTTTGTAAATCGACTGTCCGGCTTGCAACAAAGAAAACAGAAGTTGAATGCGCTTGTATGGTTGATACAATAAATTGAAGTGCCGCGCTTGAAGTGCTTTGAGCCGGAAAACCTTCAAGAACAATGCAGTCTGCCCCCGCTGCTTCTTGCTGCATGGTTGCTTGTGTTTGGAGAGAAAACAAATTTCCATTCGGCATCTGGGTAAATAAAATCGATTCAATATTTTTATCTTCGGCAAGCGACTGCATGATTGCCGAAACATCCGGATTGGGTGATCCTGCGAGGACAATTACTTTAAGTCTGCTCTTCAGAATTTTAATCGTTGAGGAGCGCAAATTATTCTTTTCTGTCAATTCTCCGTTAAGTGTTGAAACTGAAACAATTAATTTTTTTATCCCTTCGCTGGTTGGCGTGTAAGAAAATTGCACCGGAAATTCAGCTATTCCGCCGTTTGGTGAGGAGATCTGTAAACGCTGCTCGGATATTTTCTTTTTGCCTTCAAATAGTGATACGAAAACAAACGATGACATGACGCCGTTTGTTTTTACCATAGCATCAACCGGAAGCGGCGTGCCGATATATCCAACGGTATTGACAAGCAATTTTGAAACCAGAATATCTTTTTGCTCCGTAGTATCACCCACTCCAACGACATAAAGCGGAACAGAAAGTTTTTCGGCCACATACAGCGGATTTGTTCCCGCGTTGTAATTACCATCCGTAATCAACAGTATCCCTTTCAACGGTAAAGGGGAAGTTTCCTGCGCTTGTTCAAGCGCCGAAGAAATATTTGTGACTCCGCCATTAATAAGAAGTGATTCCGGATTGAGCGGTGAGACCGCGTATGAGAACTCGGAAAGCTGGGCAGACGTTCTTGTTGTCAGCGTATGGAACGAAGGACTTTTTAAAATATTTCGGAGAATTTCTTGCTTGTTGCCGGTGCGATCGGTTTGTGACATGCTTAATGAATTATCGACAAGCATTGCAAACGGCGGAAGTTTTTCTGTGCTAGATCGGAATGAAAACTGCGATTCAAAAATCGCAAACAGGATGAATAATAGTGCCAGCGTTCGCAAGCCAATCAAGACATATCGTTTTGAATTTGAAACATGAGGAATGGTATATCGATAGATAAAAAATGAAACTGCTGCGGCAAAAACAAATGAAAGAACAACAAAAAAGGGCGATGTTTGAAAAGATAAATTCATGTGCTGGGAAACGTCCCAATAAGATAAGTTTTATTGTTGTATCCGGATTATTTTATAAGGACCATCTTCTTTGTTTGAACGAATTTTCCTGCCCGCAGCTGATACAAATACACTCCGCTGGACAGATTGAGTGTTGCGGCATTAAGAATATACGTATATTCCCCGGCGCTTTTCGGTTCGCTAACCAGCGTCGTTATTTTTCTGCCAAGAACGTCGTAGAGCTTCAGCGTTACAAGTTCACTGGAAGGCAGTTTGTATTCAATTCTTGTCGAAGGGTTAAATGGATTTGGAAAATTTTGTTCGAGCACAAACGATGATGGAATTGCCGGCGGCATTTGGTGTGGATCGATATTTGTCGTTCCGGTTTTTGCATCATACAAAATCGTTGGTGCACCATAGGGGCTTTTTCTTGCCGGAGCAGAATTATCTTTTGCCTGCACATAAAAAAGGATATTGGTAGAAACTTTAATACCGGGAACTATGGCAGTATATTTTCCGGAAGATGTTGTCGAATCAACGACCTCTGTTTCAGTCATTGCAACCGAAGAAAAGGTTTTTCCATTATCGATCGAATAATAAAGAGCAACAGAATCTTTGTACACGTTCGCATGTGAAACAACATACATGCTGATGGAATAATTGCTATCTGTCGTCATCAAGATTTCTGGATCGGTACTAATCACCATTCCGTTATAGAGAATTGCTTTGTAAGCATCGATAATTCCCCAGCCAATCGTATTATTCGGTGACGATGCATTGCTGGCTGTATTTCGCAATGCATCTCGCACTTGTACCGGCGTCAATTCCGGATGTGCGGAAAGAATCATTGCGGCAACGCCTGCCGCTAATGGTGTTGCAAGAGACGTTCCTTGAAAAGATCCGCTGTAAGACGAGTTTGATGGTATGGCACAATATGTTCCCACTCCATGGGAAACAATGTCCGGTTTTGTCCTTCCATCGCTCGTCGGACCTACAGAACTAAAGCTTGCATAATTTCCGTTGTTGTTAACAGCGCCCACCGAAATGATGCTGTCCGCATCGGCAGGTGTGGTAAGAAAATGCCACGATGTGCCTGCTTCGTTCCCCATTGCATTTACAACAACAACACCTTTGCGCGCGGCAATGGCGGCTGCTTTTGTTGTGGTGGCTGTTTTGCCATTCATATCCGCATAAGTATAGCTGTGCTGCGGATTGCCATTGGCATCGGTTAAATCAAATTCGCTGTATCCAAGGGAGCTGCTGACAACCTCTACTCCACATTGTTCCATCCACTCAATTGCGGCCACCCAACGATCTTCTTCGACGTTTGTCTCGGTTGGAACATATTCGGTTTTTCCCAAAATAAAACTCGCATTAAATGCCGGACTCACCAACCGTCCCTCTTTAAAACCGCCAACCAACGAAAATGTCGATGTTCCATGAGTGTCCTGAGAGCCGGCATCGCCAGATTGATTTTCGGTCACGCTATCTTTCTGTATAAAATCATATTCTGCAATAATCCTTCTTGATTGCAATGCTTCATGAATTTTCCACCGGAATCCCGTATCGAGCATTCCAACCAAAACACCTCTTCCGGAAATTCCAATGTTGTGAACTTTCACGGCATCAATTAATTCCATTTGTGATAAGGATGGACCATAATCAAATCTTTGGCCGGCTATCTTTTTAAAATGCTGGTGGATCGTCTGTTCTGAGGATGGTAGTTCTGGAGAAAGAAATGTTTTTACCGGTACAATTGCTCTGATAGAACTTTGGTGCTCTAGTTCTTTTTTTTGTTCAGGTGTAAGATGCGCTGTAACGGCATTAAACCAGCGTGATTGATTTTCAATGACAATATTTTTCTGTGTTAAGGCTTGAATATTTTTGGGTGAAATGGGAAAATCTTCTTCCGTAATTTCTTCACCCACTTTTTCCCTTCGTCTCAACGCCCGGTCGGAAATTCCGGTGATGACTTTCAATTCAATTTTTGAAAGCGCTGGTTTGTTCGCAGGAAAATCCTTTGAAGCAAAGTAGATCCAATATTTTGCGCTTTTTTCCTGTGCAAAAACAATAGCACTTAAGATCAAAAAAAAGGCAATCATTTTTTTCATATGGATAATATACAGTACTCACCGTTTGAATTCAATGCAACATCGGCCAAGGAAGACGATGATGGGGTTTGTTTAAAATAAAAAAGGAAATCTGTCACAGATTTCCTTTTTTACACAACGGAGCTTCACTTTTTATTTTTGCGGTGGCTTTGGCATATTTTTCGCCAGTTTCTCCATTAATCCGCTTTTACGTTTGCTTTCAGGAACTTTTTTCAATGGTTCATCTTTATGAACTTGGTTAAAATAATATTGCTGACCAATTGAAAGAATGTTGAAAACAAAATAATACAAATTTAATCCTGATGGAAAATGATTAAACATAATCGTCATCATGATCGGCATCATCCAAATCATCGCTTTTTGTGTGGGATCGGTGACCGTTTGTTTTTGCTGAACGAACATCGTGATGCCCATCGCCAGCGTTAAACCACTGATGTAATTTCCAATCAACGGCACGGTGAATGGAAACGTCACAAGCACATCCGGAACAGAAAGGTCGCTAATCCACCAAAAAAATGGTGCGTGACGAAGTTCAATAGACGCTGAAAACAATGAATACAACGCATAAAGAATCGGCAATTGCAGCAGCATGGGCAAACATCCTCCCGCGGGATTAATTCCGTAATCTTTATACAATTTCATCGTTTGAATATTCATCTGCTGAGGATCGCTTTTATACTTCTCTTTTATTTCCGCCATCAGTGGCTGCAGCTTTTGCATGTTGCGCATTGAACGCATGCTCTTTTTGGTGAGCGGATGAAGTGCAAGCTTGATGATAATTGAAAAAATAATGATCACCAATCCATAGTTAGAAATGAAACTGTGGAGAAAATTAAAAAGAGGAATAAATAAATATTCCGTAATCGGACGAATCCACGACCACCCCAGCGTCATAATATGATCAAGTCCGCGGTTATAGCCTTTAATGATTGAAAAGTCGAGCGGTCCGATAAAGACTTTTAGTTTTGATGTTTCTTCGCTGCCATTTTTGTAAGGATATTTCATGGCAACAGAATATTCTTCAACAACTCCGTTGTTTTGCGCGACCGTGTGGCGCCCCTCTAAATAGGCACCGCTTGTTTTCTTATCTTCGGCCATGAGAGCAACGGCAAAATATTTATTCCGGACGGCTACCCAATCTGTTGCTCCCGATGGTTCGGATTTTGGCACATCGCCGTTTGACGATGCGTTAATCTCTTTTACTTCACCACCGCCAAACGCATATGACGCTGCAGAGTTTGATTCGTCAACACTGTTGTATTCGCAGTATCGAATGCTGTTTTCCCACAACACTTGATATTCATAATTAGCAATGACGTTTTGCATTCCCGCAAGTGAAAGTTCGGCATCAAAATCATATGTCGAGCTTTTGAAAACCATTTTTTTCGTGATGGTTCCCTCGCGTCCGTTGAGCACAAAGTTCACCGCAAACTGTTCGTCACCCGATAAGACAACTTTGCCGCCGATCGGAATTTGTGTGGTAAAAAATAATCCCTTCGTATTAATGAGTTTTCCATCGGTAGTAGTAAAAAGAAGGCTGAAGTCACCATTTTCATTTACGAGCTGCACGGGATGTTTATCCCAGGTTTTATAATTTTTCAACGTCCACTTCTTGATCAGCCCGCCCCTGGTTGAGAGTTCGGCAATATAATTTTGTGTCTCGATGGTAAATGTTTTTTCACTGCCGTTTGACGCACCAGAAAAGAATTTCCCTAGAGAATCTACTGTTGTAACCGACGACTCTTGCCCGATTGACTTTTGCGCGGCAGTAGTTTTTTCCATGGTGATTTGTGCGGAGGAGTCTTTAACAAATTCTTTTGGAGAAATATTTGTATCCTGAACCGGCTGCCGCTGCGGCGAAGAGAAATACATCCATGCCATCAAAACGGCGGCGATCATTACAAATCCGATTGTTTCTTGTTTGCCCATGTTAGTGTTGTTTCGTTAATGAAAATTTTTCCGGCACGGGATCGTAACCGCCATCGCTGTACGGATGGCATCGGCAAATGCGTGAGCATCCAAGCGCCGATCCTTTTATTACGCCGTGTTTTTGAATTGCTTCGATGGTGTAGGCGGAACATGACGGGAAAAACCGGCATGTGTTCGCTGGAAGAAACGGCGAGATCATCATTTGATACAGACGAATCAAAAAGATAAAAATTGTTTTCATACTACCTTTTCAATTTCATCGTGAATGGTTCTCCACTCGAGTTCGACATTTTCCGCGGTAAGGTTTTTCATTGCCGCGGATTGATTTCCTTTGAACATGAGTATAATTTCAATTTTCTTTTCTTTCAGAGCGATGCTGTGTTCCAAATCCTGGAGGGTTTTTCTCACGGCTTCACGGAGCAATCTTTTAATTCTATTCCGGTGAACGGCCATTCTGACTTTTCTTTTGGGCACCACAAATCCAACCGAGACCGCACTGTGCGGTTTATTGTCTTTTTCCGTTGCGGGTGCGATGAAGCATAAAAAATTAGCCCCGGAAATACTTGCCCCATCATTAATTACCCTGCTGAATCTTTTATAACCGCGTAGGATGTTGGATTTTGGAAGAGTCTGTCGCACTCAAATCGTCGCAGCAAAATAAAAGTGAATTGAATCTCAAAAAGGAGAGTCGGCAGATCGACGAACTGCGATTATGAACGCGGTTCGTCGCTGACGGTGAGTTTGTGTCGTCCTTTTGCACGGCGGCTGGAAAGCACCTTTCTGCCGTTTTTAGTGGCCATTCTGGCTCTAAAACCGTGTGTATTTCTTCTTTTTCGCTTGTGTGGTTGAAATGTTCGTTTCATTTTTTCTCCTTAATTAAAACAAAAGCGTACTAAAATACAAAAATTGCAACGGACAAACAAGGTGAAATTTGTTTATTCTTACTTAATTCTTCCTAAGATGTCATCTTTTTCTTTTTTTCTCTTGACTTCCCTCTATTTGTTCGCTTATATATGTAGCTCTTTCGTAAATTATGCGCTGTTGATTAAATGTGGATAACTTTTTAAAAACAGGCGGCTTTGTGAAAGCGTGTGGAAGCTGGGGTAATAGATATTCACAGATTGTGTGGATAAGTTATGGGAAGGTGTCGGTTCCCGTATAATTTTCAATCGATTGCTGGTGAAGATTAATGTGCACAATTCTTTACACTATCTTAACTTCTGATTTTTTAAATTCCTGTCATGTTAATAACTTTGTTAATAAATCAGCATTCTGTGTTGATAAGTTTGTGAGATCTTTTTGATGATAACTTTTGTAGATAATTCGGAATCGCTGGTACATCCCACGGGTCTCAAGATTGATGCTGTATGGTCAAGCATCATTTCTCAAATTCAGTCACAAATAAACAGCCAAAGTTTCAAAACGTGGTTTGAGCCAATTAAACCAATTAAACTGGAAAATGATGAATTAACAATTAGTGTTCCAAGCCAATTTTTCTACGAATGGCTTGAAGAACATTATTACTCGTTGATTTCAACATCGTTACAGAAGGTTCTCGGGGCTTCCGCAAAATTGACCTACAATGTAATAACAGCTGATGAACAGACTGGCCCTGTAATGACTGTGCCAACGGACGTAACCATCAAAACAAATGACCGCACTCCATTAAAGGTTGATTTTCCAGAGTCGTCCCATCCGCTTCCGTATGAACAAACATTTTTAAATAAGCGATATACTTTTAATAATTTTATTAAAGGAGAAAGCAATCAGCTTGCCCGAGCTGCAGCAACGGCGGTTGCGAACAATCCCGGGGGGACATCGTTTAATCCTTTGGTTTTATATGGAGGTACGGGTTTAGGAAAAACTCACCTAATGCAAGCAATTGGTAATTATGCCCTGGAGAACGGAAAAGCTAAACGGGTTATCTACGTTTCAAGTGAAAAATTTACGATTGAATTTATCGATGCCATTCGCGCCGATAAAACAAACGACTTCTCGAATTTTTATCGCGGTATGGATATTTTGATTGTCGACGATATTCAATTTTTTGCAGGAAAAGAAAAGACACAAGATAGTTTCTTCCACACATTCAATTCTCTTCATCAGTTGGGAAAACAAATTATTTTGTCTTCCGATAAGCCGCCAAAAGAATTACAGGGGCTTGATGAGCGATTGATTTCCCGCTTTCAATGGGGACTGACCGCCGATATTCAACCGCCCGATCTTGAAACACGAACGGCTATATTGCGGAAGAAATGCGATGACGAGGGTGTTGTCATTCCAGATCAAGTCCTTGATTTTATTGCTGCGAATGTAAAATCGAATGTGCGTGAATTAGAGGGGTGTTACACAAGCCTTTTGTTCAAAGCATCGCTCGAAGGAAAGGATGTTGATATTGATCTTGCCCGCGATGTGCTTCGAACAATTGTGAACGATATTCGCTCACCGTTAACTGTTGAGGAAATTCAACGACTTGTGTCTGAGTTTTTTGACATTCCAAACGATCTTCTGCGCGCTAAAACAAGAAAACAGGAGGTTGTTATTGCGCGGCAGGTTGCGATGTTCCTTGCGAAAGAGTTAACTAATTGCTCTTTAAAGACAATAGGATTGAATTTTGGCGGAAGAGATCATAGTACGGTAATTCATGCTTGCCAGACGGTTGAAGAACAACTAAAACTTGATTCCAAATTCCGATCTTCGATTGAACAATTAAAGAGAAAAATTGAAATTCATTCTGCTTAGCGCTAAAGAAATTTTCTTTTATAAAAAAATCCCATGGTTAAACGATGGGATTTTTTTTTCCACATTCAGCTGTTGATTTGTTGTGGGTTTCTGTTAACAGGTTGTTGATATCGCGGCAAAAAAAATATATTGTTCACCTTTTTTGTTTTGTTTGTTTATAACTTTGTTTTTATAAACATTGCTTCAACATAAATATTGGTTGTTAAATTATTATTCGTCAAAGGATTGTTTTTGTTATCAACATATCAACGCCATTAGTATAAGTATTATTTATTTTTAAATTATCTATTTAAATAATCTATAACTCCCTAAAAAATATATATGTTACAAGAAAAGTTTACTTTGGTTTAAAACACAAATTTCGTATATTTGCTCATAAAATTTCCACGCAGCAAATCACCTTTTTAAGGAGACATTTCGATGAAATTTTCAGTGCGAAGCACAGAATTACAAAAAGCATTGGCAAAAACAATCAGCGTTGTACCAACACGATCGACACTTCCAATTTTAGAAAATCTTTTATTTGATGTTCATTCAAACACTTTAAAAATTACAGCAACCGATCTCGAAATATCTATTTCTGTTTTATTGGAAGTTCAGGGGAGCCAAAATGGAACAATGGCAATTCCCGCAAAAAGAATATTTGATACTGTCCGTGCACTCCCAGACACGCTTATTACGTTTGGTGCCGACAAAGAAACAAATAAAATAAAAATGAAAACAGAGAATGGTGAATATTCGTTGACAGGGGAATCCAGCGATGAATTTCCAACCATTCCAGAATTTAAAGGTGAATCAGAAACAAACCTCGATGTTGCATTAATTCAAAAACTCGTAAACACGGCTCTGTTTGCCGTTAGTGTTGACGAACTTCGCCCTTCAATGATGGGGGTGTTGTTACAATTTTCCAAAAATGAAATCCGGGCAGTTGCTACAGATGGACATCGATTAGTGAGAATAATAAATAAAAACATTGGCAATGGAAAAGAATCGAAAGATATTATTGTGCCGTCGAAAGCGCTTGCTCTTTTTGATAAGGTAACGGTTGGAAACGAAGTGAAAATACTTATCAGCAAAACACATGTCATGTTTAAATTTGACAGCGCATCACTAATATCTCGATTGATAGAAGAAAAATATCCAAACTATGAAACGGTAATTCCGCTGGATAATGAAAAGATGCTCGTTGTCAATAAGCATGAAATGTTACAGTCTGTCCGCCGTGTTTCTCTCTATTCCAACTCCACAACACATCAGATTCGCATGACGGTAACAAAAGACGAATTAAAAGTAACGGCGGAGGATGTTGATTTTGGAAGCGAAGCAAAAGAAAAAATTTCGTGCGATTATAACAACGATGATTTAGAAATAGGTTTTAATTCTGCATATGTTGTTGATGTGTTGTCACACCTTGACGCTGATGAAGTCCAATTCAAACTCAGTTCGCCAAACCGCGCGGCAATTATTTCACCGCAAACACAAAAAGACGGTGAAGATGTTTTAATGCTCGTGATGCCGGTACGATTAAATAATTAAGAATAGTCAGCGAACGCTGGACGATGAAAATTCTTAACGCCCGCCTGTGCAATTTTCGAAACCACGAAAAAACAGAGTTTGATTTTGGAATACGCATGAATGTGATGTTGGGTGAAAACGGGATGGGAAAAACAAACGCTCTTGAAGCATTGTCATTTATGTGTTTAACAAAAAGTTTTTACGCGAGCGCCGACGCAACAGCACTGCAGCGTGAAAAAGCGTTCTTTGAGATAGAAAGTTCTTTTGAATCCGACGAAGGAAGGGAGTTTCGGGCGCGGGTTGCATATGACGATCGAAACAAAGCAAAGAAATTCACCATCAACAACGCCGAAGTGGAAAAGTTTTCCTCGGTATTAGGAATGTTTCCCGTCGTTATTCTTTCTCCGGAAAACAATGCAATTACTTTTGGTTCTCCGGCCGACAGAAGGCGGTTTATCGATATTGTCATCTCTCAAAGCAGCTCACTGTATGTCGACGATATGATGGAATACCGTCGAATAGTGAAACAGCGGAATAAGATTTTATCGGAAGCAAAAGGAAAAGATTGTTCACGCGAGCTTTCTCCGTGGACCGAGATGTTGATAAAATATGGTGCAAAAATTGTCGATAAAAGAAATAGATTTCTTAATGAATTTGCTCCTTATATTGCACAGACGTATTTGCAGATTGTTGATGAAAGAGAAACGCCAAAAATTGAATATGCATCAACGGTCGCCGTGGAAAAAAGATCAACGCTGGGCGATATAACGGAAATGTTGGAATTAAAATTGCAGAGAAAAAAAAACGACGAATTGAGATTTCAAACAACACTAGTCGGTCCGCACCGGGACGAAATTATTTTTTCGTTGAATGGCATGTCGGTGAAGCACTATGCATCCCAAGGACAGCATAAAACATTTCTTGTTGCTTTGAAGGTTGCGGAGTTTTTTTTCCTCAAAGAACGCTGCAACGAAACGCCGATTTTTTTATTCGACGATGTTTTCAGCGAGCTGGATGAAATGCGAAGTCAAAAACTTTTGTCGGTTGTAGAATCCCTCGGACAAGTTTTTATTACGGCTACCAGTGAAAAAATTTTTGGCGGCGCAGAATGGAACAATGAACGAAGGAAATTTTTCATTAAAAACGGTATGGTTGCAAAGGAAATACCGACGTGAAGGGCAAAGAGTCGATACAATCTCTTGGCGATGCGTTGAAACTGCTCGTTCAAACACTCGGCATAGAACAACGGGTTGAACAATATAAAATATTCGATGTGTGGAGCGAAGTGGTTGGGGATCAAGTTGCCAAAGTGGCCGCTCCGGAGCGGATTCACAATGGTGTGTTGATCGTAAGCGTAAACAACGCTCCGTGGCGAAACGAGCTGACGTTTCGAAAGCAAGAGATTCTGAAAAAGATACACAGCAAAACAAATTCACAAAGTATCGTTGATATAAAGTTTCGATAAACCAAAGGAAAAATCTGTGGCAGAAACAAAACCCAAAAAATCAAACGGCGAGTATACAGCCGATGATATCACCGTATTAAAAGGTCTTGAAGCCGTACGCCGCCGTCCGGCAATGTATATCGGCGATGTCGGAACGCGGGGACTTCATCACCTTGTGTATGAAGTTGTTGATAACTCTATCGATGAAGCGCTTGCAGGATATTGTAAAAACATCGATGTGAAAATAAATAAAGACGGCAGCATCACCGTTATCGATGACGGCCGAGGTATTCCGACCGACATACATAAAGAAGAAGGCCGTTCTGCCCTTGAAGTTGTTCTAACGGTTTTGCACGCCGGTGGAAAATTCGATAAAAACAGTTACAAAGTTTCCGGCGGATTGCACGGCGTTGGCGTTTCGGTTGTGAATGCGTTGAGCGAATGGCTGGAAGTCACCGTCAAATACAACGGAAAAGTGTGGTATCAAAAATATAAGAAGGGAGACCCGGTTGCGCCCGTAAAAGTGATCAGTTCAATGTCGAAGAGCGATAAAACCGGAACAACGGTTACTTTTCTTCCCGATAACACAATATTCAAAAACAGAACGTATAAATTTGAAACGCTTGCCGAACGGTTACGCGAATTGGCATTCTTGAATTCTGACGTGTCGCTTGAAATTACCGATCTCCGCAGTAAACAGGAACAAACGGAAAAATTTCATTACAAGGGCGGCCTCACGGAATTTATTAAATACACCGATTCATCGCGCCCTTCAATTATGAAAAAGATTTTTTATGCAAAGGGTCAGGGTGAAGATGAAAACGGAAGAACGGTTGAAGTTGAAGCGGCATTCCAATACAATGATCAGTATTCTGAAAATGTGTTTTCATATGTGAACAACATCAACACGCATGAGGGCGGAACGCATCTTGTCGGATTCCGAAGCGCGATGACGCGCTCGTTTAATTCCTTTGCATCAAAAAATAATTTGGTGAAGAGTGACAAGATTCAGTTAACCGGCGAAGATTTTAAAGAAGGTCTCACCGCCGTCGTCAGCGTTAAGGTTCCCGAACCGCAGTTTGAAGGGCAAACAAAAACAAAACTTGGCAACGGAGAAATAAAAAGTATTGTTGAATCTGTTATCGGATCGGCTCTTTCGGATTGGCTGGACAACAACTCTCCCGATGCGAAACGAATTATCGATAAAAGTTTGCGGGCGGCAGAGGCGCGTGAGGCTGCAAGAAAAGCACGTGATATTGCCCGCCGGAAAAATGCAATGGATGGAGCCGGACTTCCCGGAAAACTTGCAGACTGCTCTATTGACGATCCGGAACATTGCGAATTGTATATCGTTGAAGGTGACTCTGCGGGCGGAAGCGCAAAGCAGGGGCGCGACAGACGCTTTCAAGCTATTTTACCGATGAAAGGCAAAATATTGAACGTTGAAAAATCGCGTCTTCACAAGATGCTGGAGAATGAAGAAATTAGAAATATTTTTACAGCAATCGGTGCCGGTGTTGGAGAAGAATTTAATGCTGCAAAACTTCGTTATAACAAAATTATTCTCATGTGCGATGCGGACGTTGACGGTTCACACATTCGAACACTGTTGTTGACATTGTTTTTCCGCTATATGAAACCGCTGATTGAACTCGGCCACGTGTATATCGCCCAGCCCCCGCTGTATAAATTGAAAAAAGGGAAGTCCGAGCTTTATGCGTACGACGACGACGAACGCGATGAAATTTTAAAACGATTGAAAGGTGAAAAAGCAGAAAAAGTCGCCGCGGAAGAAGAATCAACACCAGAAGAAGGAGCGGTGATAAAAGGCGGAATAGTCATTTCTCGATTCAAAGGTCTTGGTGAAATGAACCCGGAACAACTGTGGTCGACGACAATGAATCCTGAAACGCGGACAGTGCTGCAGGTTGCCATTGAAAACGCTGCGGATGCAGACAGAACATTTTCTATTTTAATGGGGGACGAAGTTGAACCGCGCCGTCAATTCATTGAAAAGAATGCGAAATATGTAAGAAACCTAGATGTCTAAATTATCCTGATTTTGGAGAAAGAAAAAATTGATTTATGGCAACAACGAATGAACGCATAGTTCCGGTAGATATCGAAGATGAAATGAAGGGATCGTACATCGATTATTCGATGTCGGTTATTGTTGCACGGGCTTTGCCCGATGTTCGAGACGGATTAAAACCCGTACATCGACGCGTGCTCTATGGTATGAACGAACTTGGTCTTGCTCCAAACAGAGCATACAAAAAGAGCGCCCGTGTTGTCGGGGAAGTGCTTGGTAAATATCACCCGCATGGTGATGCATCGGTGTATGATACCATTGTCCGCATGGCACAGGATTTTTCGTTACGCTATACACTTGTTGACGGACAAGGAAACTTTGGATCCGTTGACGGAGATTCACCGGCCGCAATGCGTTATACCGAAGTTCGCATGACTCGTGCCGCCGAAGAGATGTTGAAAGATCTTGAAAAGAATACGGTTAACTTTACTCCGAACTTTGACGACACACTCCAAGAACCTTCGGTCCTTCCCGCAAACTTTCCAAATCTTTTAGTGAATGGTGCCAGCGGTATTGCCGTTGGTATGGCGACCAATATTCCGCCGCACAATTTGGGAGAAGTAATCGACGGCTGTATAGCAATGATTGCCGATCGGAATATTGACAATACCAAACTGATGAAGATGATTAAAGCGCCTGATTTTCCGACGGGCGGTATTATTTATGGATATGACGGTGTCAAAGATGCATACACGACCGGGCGCGGAAAAATAACTCTTCGCGCGAAAGCAACCATTGAAACCGCAAAGAATGATCGACAAAGCATTATTGTTTCAGAAATTCCTTATCAAGTGAATAAAGCATCGTTGATTGAAAAAATCGCTGAGCTTGTCCGCGATAAAAAATTGGACGATATCTCAACGATTAATGACGAATCCGACCGTGACGGAATGCGCATTGTGATCGATCTGAAGCGCGATGCCAACGCAAGCGTTGTGTTGAATAATTTATACAAACTCACGCAAATGCAAACAACGTTCGGCATCATTATGCTGGCGCTTGTTGACGGAAAACCACAGGTGCTGCAATTGCGGGAGATGTTAAATTATTTCATCGAACACAGAAACGAAGTCATTGTTCGCCGTACAAAGTTTGATCTTGATGCGGCAGAAAAAAGGGCGCATATCCTCGAAGGATATATTATTGCCCTCGACAATATTGACGCAATCATCAAATTGATTAAAGCGTCGAAAGACACCGAGACGGCAAAGCAAGGATTGATGAAGAAATTCAAACTTTCCGAAATCCAGGCACAGGCAATTCTCGACATGCGTTTACAGCGGTTGACCGGCTTGGAAAGAAAGAAGATTGAAGATGAATACCGCGAGATCATAAAACTTATCAACAAATTGAAAGCAATTTTGGGGAGCAAACAACTTCAACTCCAAATCATTAAAGAAGAACTGCTCGCAATCAAAGAAAAGTACGGCGATGAGCGCAGAACAGAAATTGTGCATAAGCAAACCGAGTTCAAAATAGAAGATATGATCGCTGAAGAAGATGTCGTTATCACGATCAGCCACGGCGGATACATCAAGAGATTTCCCGTCAGCGGTTATCGACGTCAATCGCGTGGAGGGAAGGGTGTTACAGGAGCCGCCTCGCGTGAAGATGATTTTGTAGCGCACATGTTTATCGCCAGCACGCACAATTATATTCTTTTCTTTACCGACAAAGGAAAATGCTACTGGCTGAAAGTGTTTGAAGTTCCCGAAGGCGGACGAACCTCCAAAGGAAAAGCAATTACCAATTTGATTGCGAAGGAACCGGAAGAGAACATTACAGCGTTCTTAAGCGTCAAAGAGTTTAATGACTCGCAATATATCTTCATGGTGACCGAAGAAGGCCAAATGAAGAAAACATCGCTGATGGAATTCAGTAATCCGCGAAAGAATGGTATTACCGCCATCTCGCTTGACAAAAACGATCTCTTGTGCGATGTAAAATTGACCGATGGAACACATGAGCTGGTTATTGGAACTCACGAAGGCATTGCGATTCGATTCCCTGAAAGCGAAGTTCGCGCGATGGGACGCAGCGCATCCGGAGTCCGAGCCATTCGATTGGAAAACGGCGATAACGTTGTGGGCGCGGTTTCGTTAAAGAGAACAAAGACGACAATTCTTGTTGCTACGGAAAACGGTTTTGGTAAGCGTTCGGATCTCGCCGAATACCGAATTAGTCATCGGGGCGGAAAAGGTATTGCAACACTTCGGGCTAACGAAAAAACAGGAAAAATGATTGCAATCAAAGAAGTGCAAAATACTGACGATATTGTCATTGTGACTTCGAGCGGCATGGTAATCCGCCAACGAGCCGAAGATATTCGCGTATCGGGAAGAAACACTTCAGGCGTGCGATTAATTCGTCTCAGTAATGGCGATAAGGTGACCGCGATTGCGATTGTTACGTCGGAGGATGAGGAAGAAAAACAACTTGAAGCTGCAGATAAAGCACGAGCACAAGCACCATCCGAAGCAGCCGATAAACCGGAAACAGAAGAAAAGGATTTGTTTGGCGATAAAAAAAAAACCCTGAAGAATGATAAAAAAGATAAAGAAAAATTAATTGGAAAGAGTGATAAAAAATCAGTACCAAAGAAAACAAATGATCAAAAAAAGAAATCAGAGAAGAAACCAGCAGTGAAAAAATCTGTAAAAAAACGGGGAAAAAATAAATAAATCAATTAATAAAGGAGAAAGATCATGAAAAAAGTAGTTATTCTCTTCGCGCTTTTCGTTGCGTTGATTGCAGGGGGCTGTTCTACGCTGCAATTACAACCGGCAGATTTTTCATGGGTAACGGAGGAAATTCTTGATGTGACCGGCAGCGGCATGGTGTCGGCACAGCGTTACAGCGTTGAATTTAACGCCAAACCATTGCTGGCAAAAGAATTTGCAGCAGATTCAATGGCCGCAAAAAATACAAAAACAATCCGCGTAATCCGTGATAAAGCGGGATTCTATTTTGTAACAGGACCAAAATTCAAAAATGTTTATGTGCTCGCTCAAGCCGAAGGTTCCCTTTCGCTCAACAATACCATTGTTATTTCCCCCGAAAAACCGATGGAGGATCCAAAATTCAATCAACGGGATTCATACATTGAACTGATAAACGGAAACAGCAAACTTCAATTAACTAAAGCCGGCATGCAGCAGGGAGGTGGAAAATGAAAAATCTATTTATTGTAACACTCAGCGTTCTTCTCTTTAGTTTTCTTTCGGCACAAACACGATCTGATTCGGAAGTCAAAAGAGATTTTGAAAGAGGATTCAAATCGTTAATGAAAGATCTTCGCGGTGCCGATTCAACCACCATTGAATCCGTAAAGCAAAAGGTTCAGGCATTCGAAAATGAATATCAAGAACACAAAGATTTTCTTAACAAGGCTGTTTTTCCCGATGGATACGACGGAACGATTGAGAGACTCGAAGATCAATTGAAAGAATCGATTGAGCTTGCAAACAGTCAGGCGCGAATTGCACAACTTGAAGCAAAAATCGGCGAATTAAGCGGTCAAGTTGACGCCCTTTCAAAAGAAAACCAAGCGCTTCTTGCTGAATTGAAAGATCTCAAAAATGAAGTTCAACAGCTTACGGCAAAGGTGAAACAATTGCAGGAAAATATTGCGAAACGCGATGCGGTGGTTTTTGCATTGGTAGACAGCTTGTTTGTTCAATACGATCAACAAAAGCTTTCAAACACCGATATGAAAAAACTATCATCGCTTGAAAAAAATAAAGTTGTTGATAACATCAAGCGGTCAATTAATGAGAATATGGCATTTCTATCGTCCACAGGGCTTTCCGGTTTAGATTTTCCGAAGATGCTTGACGAACAACGAAAATTTGAATCGTCATGGAAAGGCGTTGGAAAAAAACTTGCAGAAGTGTACGTTTCACAGAAGGACCGCTCAAAAGAGATTGCTTCTGTCGATACAATGTTGTCGCAATGGAGAGGTCAAGTTGATGATGCTTTCTGGAAATCACTCAATCAACTTTTTGCAGACGAGAACCTGACAATTGCGCGATTCGCAAACGGTGAAGAATTCTACAAAAATATTGTCCGATTTATCGAAGACGAAACAAACAACGCGGACAACAGAAGCACCGAACAGCGAATGGGAACCTATGAAGCGTTTGCATATAAGACATGGGGCAGCAAAGTAAAACCAGTGTGGGTCCCCGTTATGAAGCGAAACGGCATGATTACCGACGAACAGGTCAACGATATTGATGCGAAGACCCAACTGTGGTACGCCAAAGTAAAACCCGGAAACACAATGTTGTATATCTTAGCGGGAGCGTTAGTATTGGCAATTCTTGTCGGACTCTATCTTGGAATGAAAAAACGTCCAGCGACAACGGAGTAATAATGCACACACATGCTTTAAAAAATTCACCGGTTATTGGAAAGACATATACATGTGCATTGAACGACGAGCCATTATATGACGCAACGATTGAAAAAGCGGAGGGATGTTGGGCAACGGTAAAAGTTGTTCAGCCAAAACCGGGAAAGTATGAAAAACATTATTATGCTGGCCAAATCTTTGATATAAAAGTTCAATTTTATGACTTTATAGAAAAGATGTAAGGTCAGAAAGCTCAAAAAAACCCACGAAATGCTCAATGTTTCGTGGGTTTTTTATTTTAAATATTTTCCTTGATATTATGATATTTATTTGATATCATTGCAATATCAAACATGAAAGGAAATACAATGACTACAATTATTGAAAAAAGTGGCTCAAAGATTAACGGATATCCCGTTTTGATATTTGTAATCAGTTTGCTGATTGCAACAATGTATACTTTAGTCCAAATGATTCGTACAGAAGACACAATATTGTTGTGGATATTTTTTCCGATGCTCATTGCTTTCATTATCTCTCTGTCGGGATTTTTTGTTGTTCAGCCAAACGAAGCACGCGTGCTTGTTTTGTTTGGAAAATACACGGGTTCTGTACGCGAATCCGGATTTTGGTGGACAAATCCGTTTGCCACAAAAAAGCACGTTTCGCTTCGCATTCACAACTTTAACAGCGAAAAAATAAAAGTGAATGATCTAATGGGAAATCCGATTGAAATCGGAGCCGTCATTGTCTATCAGGTTGTCGATTCATCGCGAGCGTTATTTGATGTTGAAAATTATGAACAATTTGTTGCGATCCAAAGCGAGACGGCAATTCGCGCACTCGCCTCAGAATATCCGTATGATTCTCATGACGAAAATATTTCATCGCTTCGCGGGAAACCGCAAGACATTGCGGAAAATCTGAAAAAGCAATTACAAACGCGATTAGAAATTGCCGGTGTTGCCGTCATCGAATCGCGGATAAGCCACCTTGCATATGCTCAGGAAATTGCTCAGGCAATGTTACGCCGTCAGCAAGCAGAAGCAATTGTTGCAGCGCGAAAGAAAATCGTCGAAGGAGCCGTTGGAATGGTAGAAGATGCGTTGAAAATGCTGACCGCTCAAAATATTGTACAGTTAGATGAAGATAAAAAAGCAACCATGGTAAACAATTTGATGGTAGCGCTTGTTTCGGATCATGAAGCTGTTCCGGTTATTAACGCCGGAACTTTATATCAATAAGAGTATGAAACCATTTTCAGAACGGATCAACGTCGAAACAACAATTGTTCAACCGACGTTCTTTAAACGCGTCTTTGAATTGCGGACGAGCGAAGAACTTCTCTGGACAATGAAATTTCCGAAAATATTCAGCTCGCTTGCCGAAATTGAAGGGCTTGAACAGCAATGGGAAATCTATAAACCAAGCATCTGGAGATCAACCGTTGAAGTTCGACAAAAAGGTTTTCAATTACCTATCGCTAAATATGTTGGTGAGAGGTGGGGTCAAGGGGGAACAATTGACCTGCCAAAGGGAGACAGACTAAAACACTCCTTGAAAATTTGGAAAGGTATCAATGAAATCACAACAGAATCCGGAAAACTTTTAGTAACATTTCAAAGAAAAGGTTTTATTGGAACGACAGTTCACGTTCGGCTCCTTGAAAAATCTGAGCTCATAGATAAATATCCATGGGTTATCATGCTTGTGTGGTATGTTATTCAGCAACAACGACAACACGCAGCCACTCATTAAGGGGAATCGCAATATCCATGATTGAAAAGAAAAAATTTCTTTTACGAATAGACAACGCCGTATATACAGCTCTTGAAAAATGGGCATCAGACGATCTGCGCAGTATCAATGCGCAGATCGAATTTATCCTTACCGATGCCGTGCGCAAATCAAACAGGTTAAAAGAAAATTCCAACGAATTGCCAAAGACCGATCAATAAATTTCCCTTCCTTGATTTTCAATCATCGATTTTGAATATTGCCACATCAAAAATCACAGCGATCGGTAATGACCGAACATCATCGACAGAAATTTACATTTCTCAATACAGTATTTTTTCCCATTGGAAAAGGCATTATTTTTTTCTTTGAGGATCTTGGAAAATATTTTTCCATTGTCTGGTGGATGATTTTCAATTCCCGCAATGCCAAAGAATATTCACGCAATATTTTTCAGCAAATGGTGATGATTGGAAACAACTCAATTCCTATCGTCTTATTCGTATCGACATTTGTTGGAATGGTAACGGCGGTGCAGTCTTCATATCAATTATATGATTGGATTCCCCGCACCGTTGTTGGCGCGCTAGTCACAAAATCTGTTTTATTGGAGCTCGCACCGCTGTTAACAGCCCTTGTTCTTGCCGGAAAAGTTGGCGCAACGATCACCGCAGAATTAGGCACAATGCGTGTTACTGAACAAATCGACGCACTCGAAGCGCTTGCATTTGATCCGATCTCATTTCTCATTACCCCCCGCGTTATTGCGGGAATACTTATGTTTCCTATTCTTATTGTCTTTGGAGATCTTGTTGCGATTCTTGGCGGAATGTTTGGCGCTTCTATTGTTGCCGGGATCCCCAACGCATCATTCATTGAAGGAATGAAAAACTCTTTTGAAATATGGGATGCCGTTTTTGGTATCATTAAAGCAGTGTTTTTTGGATATATCATAACATCGGTTGCGTGCTATCAGGGATTTAAAGTTCACGGCGGCTCCGAAGGAGTCGGCAAAGCAACAATGAACACCGTTGTCATTACAAGTCTTGCTGTTGTTGTCATGGATTTTGTTTTAGCATCAGTCTTATTATAAATGATTTATCTCAAAAATATTTGGAAATCATTCGGCGAAAAGCAGGTTCACAAGGGCTTGAATCTTGAAATTCGTCCCAAAGAAACACTTGTAATTCTTGGGCGAAGCGGCGGTGGAAAAAGTGTTTTGTTGAAGATGATTATCGGCTTGATTAAACCCGACAGCGGAACCGTAACCGTTGATGAAAAAGAAGTCACGACCATGTCGTTCAAACAACTGCAACGGCTACGGATGAAATTCGGATTCTTATTTCAAGGTGCGGCATTATTTGATTCAATGACCGTTGGTGAAAATATTGAACTGGCGTTACGTCGTCACAGTGACTTTAAAGACGGTGATATTCAAGAGCGCGTTGAATATGCATTGAGTCTGGTAAAATTAGAGAACATTGAACAGGTTATGCCTTCAAGTCTCAGCGGTGGTATGAAAAAGCGTGTTGGTTTGGCGCGAGCGATTGCATTAACACCGAAATATATGCTGTACGATGAGCCGACAACAGGCCTTGATGTCGAAACGGCCGACGGAATCAACTTACTCATCAACGAATTAAAGACTATGCTTGGTGTAACATCCATTGTTGTTACGCATGATATCCACAGCGCATTTGTTGTCGGCGACCGGTTCGCAATTTTTGAAGACGGGCAATTTATCTTGATTGGAACAAAAGATGATATTCGCAACAGCACCAATCCCGAAGTAAGAAAGTATATTGAAAGCGACATTCAAACATAGGTGAGCCATGAATTTTTCAAATGAAACCAAAATCGGCATTGCCGTATTTATTGCCGGAATAATTTTTGTCGGCGGGATTATTTTTCTTAAAGGAATTGATTTTCGTTCGCGTGAATATAAATTGACGATCTATTATAGCAA
Organism: Ignavibacteriales bacterium; assembly: GCA_037443785.1. Lineage (GTDB taxonomy): Bacteria > Bacteroidota > Ignavibacteria > UBA10030 > UBA8401 > JAQUOA01. Next base: position 93,439 of record JBBINR010000008.1, read on the forward strand.
CGTTAACGGCTTAACCGAGGGGAGTCCGATCACGATTGCCGGATTGAAGATCGGAAAAGTAGAAGATATGCGTCTTGCTGGAAATATTATTGCCGTTGGTGTTGCAATTGATCACGATGTTTTTATCTCAAAAGATTCAAAGGCTTTTATAAAAAGCTCGTCAATTATGGGTGGGAAGCAAATTTCTATCATACCGGGCACGTCAAGCGACGTACTTCAAAACGGCGATACAATTACCGGCGCCTATGAAGCCGATCTCACCGAATTGACATCAACACTTTCGCCGATTTCATCGAACGTTCTCGGGATTTTGGAGCGGGTCAACTCAACATTTGATGAAAAAACACGGAGACATATTCAAGAAATCCTTATGAACCTCAACTACTCCGCAACCGAACTGCAGGGAGTGATCAATAAACAGGGAAAAAATATTAATTATGCAGTAGGAAATTTTTCAGAATTTTCTGAAGAGTTGACACGATTTGCGAAAAATCTTGACACGATTGCAATGACCCAGCGTGGAAATATAGACGATGGAGTGAAAAGTATAAAAGTAACAGCAAAAACAATGGAAGAAGCGGCACAACGTTTTAAAGAAGCAAGCTCATCAATAGATAACGTGTTTCGCAGAGTAGATCAAGGCGAAGGAACCCTGGGTAAACTTACTAAAGATGAACGATTATATTATCATCTTGACAGTCTTGTGGTGAATTTGAATGATCTTGTCAAAGACATAAAATCCAATCCCGGACGATATGTAAGCATCAGTGTCTTTTAAGAGAAAAAGAAGTTCATAACATCATATGTATGAATTCTTTATGTGACTCGAAATCATTTTTGAGCTGTTGTTCAAGCAATACCGAATCTAAATCGACCAGCCGCGGAAATTCGTGTTGAAGGATTTTCCACGCATCTGTGTCACCCATATTAACCCTTACCGTTCGTTCGATAATTCCCAACCCCCATTGTTCACTTAAAAGATCTGCAGTGCGCACAATTGCAACAAGTTTTGGATCAAGAACAGCGTCCCCGGGAGCGTGATGATACCGCATTACTTCAACAAAGACAGGCGGAAGATTCCACGCCTCACCAAGCTGACCGCCAATTTCTGCGTGTGTGATAGCAAGCGATTGTATTTCCGCCTCAACATCACTTAAACCAAGCTCCAAAATCATTTTTTGTGTAACGATAAGAGAGTGTGAAAAATGCTGTACAAGCACTATTTTCCCCATGTCGTGAAGCAATCCAGATGTAAATTCCTGTCCATCACTTTTGTACAACAATAATTTTGATAAATCGCGTGCAATTGTTGCCGTTGTAACGCTATGTTTCCAGAGTAACTCTAAAAATGCACGCTGATCTTTATTCAAACGGAAGATTCGTTGTTTCAATTGGTAAATCAATATCAACCGATTGACCTCATCAACCCCAAGCATCATGATTGCCGAAGAAATTGACGTTACCTCCCCCCGCAGTCCATAGTAGGCAGAATTTGCAACGCGGAGAATAAGCGTTGTTAATGCAATATCTGTTTCTATGATTTGAATGATTTTTTTTATAGCAACGTCCTTATTAAGAAGTTCAGCCATAACGCTGGCAACAACCGTTGGAAAAGGAACGATATCATTGATATCTTCAATTTCGTTGCGTATATCTCTCATAATGTATTCTGAGTCCGGAATTGTGTATAATTATTTACAAAATAGAAATATTCGTCGAATTATTCCAAGTGAATAAATTTGGTCAGACTCAAACCGAATAGGTAATCAGGCCATTGTGATTACGGTAACGCACCTGTTTAAAAACTTATCGTTCGGGAGAAAATAATAGACGATTCGTGTTATAGTGTAAGACAAAAAAAGGGAGATCAATGAAACCAACAACAAAAGCTGTTATATTTCTTACATTATTTGCTGTCGCCGCAGGCATCGTTTTTACTCAAGGAAAGGGGAACAAGTCAATGGAACAAGATTCAACTCTTCGAAAAAAAGTGCTTTGGGAAAAAGCAACCGAACTTCCGTTTACGGGTGTGTTTGATAATTTTTTTGAAGAAGGTACTTACTCTTGCGCCGGTTGCGGTGCAGAGCTTTTCACATCGAAAACAAAATTCAATTCCGGCTGTGGATGGCCTGCTTTTTCGGCCGCCGTTAGCAATGGTGCCGTTGAAGAAGAAGTTGACCGCTCTCACGGAATGGTTCGGCGGGAAGTTCATTGTAAAAAATGCAGTGCTCATCTCGGCCATGTTTTTGAAGATGGTCCGGCTCCGACGGGATTGCGATACTGCATTAATTCAGTTTCATTAGATTTCAAACCCAAAAAAACGGAAACAAAATAGCATGGCATCATTTCTTACAATCAGATCGGAATCAGCCCTGGTGCCGATACGTGTCCTTATAGGGGGAATCATCGTCTCGCACGGTGTCACTCATTTTTCCAACGGCATTGCTTCATTTGGAGAATTTTTTTTATCAAAAGGCATTTCACACGGAGTGATGGTGGCATGGATTGTTAGCATAATAGAAATTGTTGGAGGGATTTCATTTGTCTTTGGAAAATTCGCAAAGCCGCTCGGTTTATATTTCTTTTTTGAATTGTTACTTGGAAGTTACTGGATTCATTGGCAGTCCGGAAAATTTATTGTTGAAGCGGGAAAAAACGGAATTGAATACAGCATACTATTAATTGTTTCATTTCTTGTTGTTGCGCTCAGCAAATCCTCATGGAAATAAAATGGGTGACGCAACCTTCATCGGTGGGTGGGCTATCGTTATTGCTTTGACGGCGTTATCATTTTATCTTCCGATTAAATTTTGGAGGCGATGGGAGGGAACGTGGAAAATTGTCGCGCTGCTTCCCATCGCCATTCCATTGTCAGGCATGGCGGCTATTGTTTGGGGAAAAATAATTGACCCTATTTCCCACAGATTTTTTCTTTTCGAAATGATGATCGCCGCATTTTGCTCACTCTTTGCCGCTGGCATTATCGCTGCAATTCAGAAAATTTCGCAGAACGGAACACAAATCTTCAATAAAAAATAAAACCCCGTCGAATTATTTTCATTATTTTTCCAACGCGGGCTACGAAAATTTTGCCGGAAGAGAAATATAAAACGTTGCGCCTTCATTTTCGACACCTTCTGCCCATATAGTACCGCCGTGACGTTGGACGATGCGTTTCACGATCGAAAGCCCAATACCGACACCATGAAAATGTTTAGCGGGATGAAGTCTCTGAAAAATTCCAAACAACTTGTTTACATTATCTTGATTAAAACCAGCGCCGTTATCTCGAATGAAATAAACCACATGCTCACCTTCAGCACGTCCCGAAACGGTGATCTCCGGCCTTTCGCGGTATTGAGTATATTTTATTGCATTCGATATCAAATTCGTCCACGTTTGCCGAAATAAAATTGGATCTACCGCCGCGTCCGGAATATCGTGAATCACAAAGGAAATTCTTTTTCGCTCCTCGGGAGTCGAAACTTCTTTATAAATTGCTTCGATAAACGATTTTGCGTGGATTCGTGAAAATTTTAACTCGCTTCGTCCTATCCGCGAAAGCGTTAACAAACCGTCAATAAGCATATCCATTTTTTCGATGCTTGTTCGAATAGTCGTTAACAGTCGTTTTCCCTCATCATCAAACAGAGTAGAATATTGTTGTGCGAGCATGGATGAAAACCCATCGATTGCCCGAAGCGGCGCCCGAAGATCGTGTGACACGGAGTAACTGAATGCTTCCAGTTCTTTATTTGCCGCGGTAAGTTCAGCAGTCCGCTGTTCAACACGGTGTTCCAATTCCATATTGAGTTTATGAATATGTTCTTCTGCGGCGCGGAGTTCTGAGATGTCCTTAAATGCAGTGATGAATCCCGAAATTTTTCCATCATCACTTTGAATGAGCGAAGCAGATGTGAGAACGTTAATTTTTTCTTTCCTGCGCGTTGTTTGAACAAACTCTCCTCTCCAATACCCCCTTGAAAAAAAATCTTTTACCGCCTTTTTACGCGACTTCCCGGCAAAATTGGTTCTGATGAATTTATAAAATGGTTTTCCCTTTACCTCATCCGCCTTCCAGCCGTACAATTCTTCGGCAGCCTTATTCCAGTATGTGACAACAAGCCTTTCATTCATTGCCACGACCGCATCATTAACGCTGCTCAGCAATTTTGATCGATACCGCAGTTCTTCTTCTGCGGTTTTCTGTTTTGTCGTGTTGCGGATAATCGAAAGCACTTTGTCGGCTCCATAGGACATCAATCTGGCTTCGTAAAAATTAAATTGACCGCCCGACTGTAAACCATATTCATGGACTTGAATTTCCTTTGTTTCAAGAGTTTGTTTGAATTTTGGAAGAAGTCCTTCTACAATTTCAGCAGGAAGGACATCACGGATGTTCTTTCCGAGAAATATTTCAGGCGAAACGTACAGTGCTTCAGTAGACGGTGCATGATAATCCAAATACACACCATTCTTGTCAAAAAGGAAAATTAGATCGGGCATTGTTTCAACAAGGGCGCGATTTCGCTCTTCGCTTTGTCGTAACGCAGCCTGAATATTTTTAAAATTGGAAATGTCAGACATAATTGACAACAAACACGGCTCGTTGTTAACAACTACAGTTGATACGGAATACAATGCCGGGAATACCTCACCATTTTTTCTTCGGAAATTGATCTCTAAATTTGTCACGTAACCGATCGTGTTTAAGGTGTTGATGACGGCCGTTCGCTCTTCGGATGATGCCCAGATATTTAATTCACGAGAATTGCGGCCAAGAACCTCTTCGCGTGTATATCCTAAGGTTTGTAGAAAGCTATTATTAACCTCAAGATATATCCCGTCTTTTAAAGTTGTTAACGCGTGAACAATAGGAGAGTGGTTAAACAGCTCCGAAAATTTACTTTCGCTTTGTCGAATCAACTCTATGGATGTATTTCGTTCAGTAATATCACGGACGATAATTTGCACCGCGGGTTTGTTCTCAAACATCATTGGAATAGCTTTAACCTCAACATCGATTACCGATCCGTCGAGCGCAATAAATTTTTCTTCTCTACTGGGAAGGATTTCTTTGTCTTGCAGTGCCTTCATGACGCGGGCCGCTGCTAAATCGCGATACTCCGGATGAACAAACTCTAACACAGGTTTTCCAAGCAATTGGTTTTTACTCGCCGCTTTCATAAGGTTGACGCTAGCCTGGTTGACATAGACAAGCAAGCCATTGACATGGATTGCAATGGCATCAGGGAAACCCTCAACCAGTTCACGGTATTTTGTCTCGCTTTCTTTTAATGCCGTTTCCATGTGCTTTCGTTCCGTGACATCGGAGAAAATTCCAAGGACACCGACAATAGAATTTGTTTCGTTCCGGACAGGAGATTTTAAAATTAACACGGTGCGAGAAACCCCACGATCAATATAATCCTCTTCTATCTCCATCGATTCTCCGGTTTCCATGACTTTTTTATCTTCGGCGCGATATTTTTCTGCGAGATGTTTCAGGTAAAAGTCATAATCGGTTTTGCCGGCAATGTCATGTTCTGACACGCCAACCTCACGCGCAAAAATTTCATTTGCAGATATAAACGTTGAGTGAATGTCTTTATAAAAGATTCTCAACGGAATATTTTTGATCAACGTGCGATATTTCATTTCGCTTTCGGCAACCAATTTCAACGAACGAATTTTCGATAATGATAAATAGCACTGTCGAATGAACGATTCAATAAGTACTTTATTGATATGAGGACTAGATTTTCTTGTAAGAAAGTGAATATACCCGAATGTTACCGCTTCCTGGGATAGTCCAATGGTATAGACTGCGTCGAGATCTAAAAAACGCTCAACTTGACTTGCGATAAGCTTTGAAAGAACACCTGCACTTAATTCATAAACTCCGTTTCCATGTCTGTACAATTCCGGTTCACCGTATTTCTTCCGAAATTCATGGGACATATCAAATGTTTTTCCAAGCGGATTAAATCCGGCAGTTTTTATTGCCGAAAAGAATTTTGATGACTCGATGCCTTTAATTTCTGAGACGGTAATCCGTGTCCCATCGGGTGACGATCTCGTGATAACAATGATTGTTTCAGGGTAAAGTTCCGAAAGCGATCGAGTAACGACATCGAAAACATCGTCTTCTCTTCTGCACTCACTGAGTTTTAAAGAAGCGTCGGCAAGAAATTTATTTTCAACGATCTTTTGCTGAGCGTCATCTTCGGCCCGTTTTCGCTGAGAAATATCGTTGATCATCACCATCAGCGCCGTTGTTCCGTAATAATTGATGACGACGGCAGAAGCTTCAACCGTAACGATTGTTCCATCAAATCGCAGCAGTCGCTCTTCAATAATATCGTCTGGAGCGGTATCGGAATTATTCTTCGAAAAAACATTTTGAATTGCAGCGAGCACCTTTGGTTGATCATCCAGATGAACAAATTCAAGGATGTTACGGCCGAGAAATTGGTTCTGATTTTGCGCACCCATCAGCGCGATAATGGCCGGATTTGCAAAGATGATTTTGTTGTTTGCGTGAATAACAATTCCGATGGACAATCCCTCAACAATTTTGCGGTAACGTTCTTCACTTTCTTCAAGAGCGGTTTGAATATTTCTTTGTTCGGTAACATCAACGGCAAAGGCGATTAACCCGGTGACATTTCCGTTTTCGTTAAAGACGGGAGTTTTTCCGCTGTGAAGCCATCGTGTTTTGCCGGTGCCAGGAGATGTGTGCGGCTCTAAATATCCGATTTTTGCCGTTCGAGATGCAATAACGTCTTCATCGTCGCGGCGATGCGCCTGTGCTTCATGGAGTGGATAAAGATCGAGACTAGTTTTTCCTTCAATTTCTTTTGCCGGTTTTCCTTCCAACGCCGCCGCCGCACTATTGACATGAAGAATTGTATCGTGCGTGTCTTTATACCAAAACATGACCGGTGTTAATTCAAAAACCGCCTGAAGTATTTCTTCATTTTCGCGAAGAGCCTTTGTTGTATTTCGGAGATCGGTAACATCCCGCTGAATACCCCACGAATGAATTAACATTCCATCGACGACGGTGCCGACAAGGTTATTGAGAAAATACTTTTCGTTCCCGGTACTGTCTTTTTCGTGCGATTCGATTTCATCAAGATGATAATTGTTTTCAATGAATCCTCGAAGATAGGTAGAATTTTTCGGGTCAGATTCAACGAGGAGGTCTTTCAATTTCATGCCGACCATTTCATGAGAGCTGGAAAATCCATGCATGGAGGCAAACGTATCGTTGCACTCCAACAAACTGCCGCCGTTAAAAATTAATTTTACCTGCTCGTCAATCGGAAGATTGACCGGAATAGGTTGCTCATGCGTAAAACACCAGATACCCGCAACGCTTTGATGCACAAAAGTTTTATATCGCTCTTCGTTCAGGGTAAGCTCACGCTGAAATTTTTTTCGCTCAGAAATATCTCGCGTAATAAAAAACATTTGAGCGGGCTGTTTGTTTTCGTCCAAAAACACACCGCCGTTCGATTCAATCCAAAAGATTGTACCATCTTTTTTTATCGCTCTGTATTCATTACTTCCAGCAGAAAGTCCTTCGAGCAATTGAACAATGAATGATTCCATACGGTCACGATCTTCGGGAACAATAAAGTCGAGAATATTTTTTTTCTCAATTTCACGAACTGATTGGTAGCCAAACATTTCAATGCCGCCCTGGGAAACAAAAAGTACGGTGCCGTTAATGTCATGAATACTGATGGAATCAGGCGAAGTTTCTACTAACCTCTGGAACCGTTGTTCATTTTCTTCGATTAACCTTTTTGCGCGATCCTTCTCAATTGTTGCTTTTGTCAACGATTGGAATTGGCTTCGAAGCATGGAAAAAAGAAAAAGAGCCGTTACCAAAACAAAAAACCACCCCTTGTAGGTTTGAAGTTGAAGCATGCCTTCATAATCGTGCACGATAAACAAAAGCAATCGATCGGAAAGAAGAATCCACAAACCACCGAGGGCTACGTACACAATGCTTGTTTTTAAAGCAAGGCGGAACGAATCGTTGCTCATAATTACCCCAGAATCAAAGAGATATTAAACGCCGATTTTCTATTTCAATAAATAATGTAGGATTACAGCGTAACTTTTTCAACGGATCATTGAACGCATACAGATGGGTGTTGATCGTCGGCAGCAACGATTTTAGAGGAGCTGCTCAATAGCGTTTCGCCGCACGCAGACCCATAATTCTGAACACATTCCGATAATAGAAATGAAGATAGAGGAAACGCTAAATATGTTTTTCTGTGTACTTCTAATGATGGTGGCCGCCCGCCCCGTGAACGTGACCATGAGCTAGTTCATCTACGGTTGCATCACGGACATCGATAATTGACACATCAAAATGCAATGTCATACCTGCAAGCGGATGGTTTCCATCAACCGTTACTGTATCGTTCACAATCTTTGTGATCGTAACAAGTTGATCTCCATGAGGACCGGAAGCCGTGAATTGCATGCCGGGCTGCAAATCTTGAACACCGCTGAACTGAGAACGCGGTACGTTAATCACTTGATCTTCATCAAATTCACCATAGGCATCCACCGGAGGAATAGACACCTTGATTGATTCTCCGGGAGTTTTCATTTCCAGCGATGATTCCAATCCAGGAATAATGTTTCCTAAGCCCTGGATATACGAAAGCGGCTGGCGTCCTTCGGATGAATCTAGAATATTTCCATCGTCATCTCGTAATGTGTAATTAATGCTGACAACTTTATTTTTTTGGATTTGCATGGCATCTTCGACTAAAAAGTGGAAAAATTATTTTTCAATGTAGAGGTTTCCAACTGGAATACCAAGAAAAAAATATCCCGCGAACGGATTTTCACCGTGAAAACTGGTGTAAAATCTTCTTTCCACGGGATTGAATTCCTGCCGATCCGTACGGAAGCATTTCACTGATGACGAGCACTATTTCTTTTTTCAGATCTGGTTCATGCTGAGCAATATTGGCGAGTACGGTCATCGAAAGAGCTTTTACGGCGATGGGAGATTCAACCGAAGTTAAAAAGTTGAAACAGAGATTTGCAACACGGCCGCGTTCTTTTTTGGGGATGTCGATAAATTGTAAAGAGCGGACAACGTTTCTTTGCACGGCATTGTGAATATTTTTTTCTTGAACTTTTTTTATCAATACTCCCAGCCAGGGAATCATCAACGCAGGATTTTTTTCGATACAGTATCCGACAATCCAGGCAGATCGCTGTACCACTTTCTTTTCGCCGTGCAGCAGTAAATCCATTAAAACAGCAAACCGCCGTTTGTCATTTCCGATCCACGAAGCAATTCGAATAACCTGTTGCTTTGAATGCTCTTTCAGAATTTCATATTCGATGTTCATGATATAAGGGGCAAAGAAAAATAAAAGGTTGCGCCCTCATTCTCTTTTCCTTCCGCCCAAACAATTCCGCCATGTCGTTCAATAATTCTTTTTACGATGGACAAACCAACGCCAATTCCCGGAAATTCAGAGACAGAATGCAAACGCTGAAAGATGCCAAAGAGCTTATCAACATTTTCCTGATTGAATCCGGCACCGTTATCCTTTACAAAATATGTTATTGAGTGCTCGTCTGGTATTGCTCCAATGTGAATTATCGGACGGTCTGACTGACCACTATATTTAACAGCGTTTGAAATTAAATTTGTCCATACTTGAGGAAGCAATATATCATCAGCTTTTATCGAAGGAAGGGGGTCAATCGTTAATTGAATGCGCGACCGATCTTGTTCTGACACAACACCGTTAAACGCCGAAGCTGCCTCACCCTGCATATTGATTTCTTTGTGGATTAATTCTTTTCTGCCGATTCGCGAGAGAGTCAACAGCCCGTCGATTAGTTGATCCATCTTATGAATATTTGTTCGAATAAGCGTGAAAAGTCTTTTCCCCTCATCGTCGAGTGAATGCAGGCGGTGTTCCATAAGCAGGGATGAAAATCCGTCAATCGCTCGTAACGGAGCACGAAGATCGTGCGAAACGGAATAACTAAACGCTTCGAGTTCCTTATTGGCGCGGGTGAGTTCGGCTGTTCGTTGTTCGACCCGATGTTCAAGGTCAGCATTCAACTTTTTAATCTCTTCTTCGGCACTTTTCCGATCAGTAATATCCTGCAATATTCCGATGGAACCAAACGCCAAGCCCTTTTCATCCACCATTTGTATCGATGAATCAGAGATCCATTTTATGATTCCGGTTTTGGTTTTAATCTTGTAATCGACCGACCAGTGCGGAATTTCTCCGGAACGGTTTTTTTGAACCGCTTCTGTTTTATCCAAACCGCGCATTTCATTTTTAAATACGTATTCAAGCACAATACTTCTGAATAAAGCAGGGGTTATGTCACGAGGTGGATATCCCGTCAAGACTTCGATTTCTTGGGGCATAAAAGAATAATAATTTTTATCATACTGCTTTACATACGGGACCGCGTTTGCCTGAAGAATGGCCCCGCGATATCGTTTTTCGCTTTCCATTACCAATCGATGAGAGCGGATATTGGATAGAGTTAATGAACATTGATGAATAATCGTTTCAATAACAGGCACATCGATAATTTCTGAATCTTTGAGCTGAAAGATGTGGATATACCCGAACAAATATTCTTCCTGCATTAATCCAATAGTGTAAACTGCCTCGATATGGAGTAGGCTCTCTATTCGATCCGAAACAAATTTTGAAAGAACAGACGACGATAATTCGTACAAACCGTTTTCAAAACGATAGAGTGCCGACGTACAATATTTTGATGTAAAATCGGGATTGATTGCAAAACTTTTTCCAATCGGATTAAATCCGACGATTGATACAGCAGAACTGAATAAAAAGGAATCAAGATTATTTACCTCGATGACGGTTGCGGTCTGTTCATCGGTAGAAAATTTCATGACAACCGTTACCGATTTTGGAAGCAGCTCTCTTAATGACGACGCAACCACAGTAAAGACTTCATCTTCGGACGAACACTGGGCGAGGCGAAACGATATATCGGCGAGGAGGGTGCTCTCTTGGTTTTTTTGGAGTAATTCATTAGTACTTTTTTCAACCAGAACTTTTAATCGTTTTGGTTCCCGCAGTATCATAAAGACGATAATGCCGACAAGCAGAGAAAGAAAAATACCGAGAAGAAAATAGAATCGTTCTTCAACACCGGTCTTCCACCCCTCTAGCGGGGCAAGAGACAATTTCCAGTGAGAATTTGGAATATCCATATCGATTTCAACCGGGTTATCGAGTCTGGCATTCTTTCCAAAGAAAACTTCCCATTCATTTGTTACAGGATTTAATCGAGAAAATTTATACACATACCCCAGACTATCAAGATCACCGATGTGAGCCGAGGTAAAAAGTGAATGAATTTTGATAACAACCAGAGAAAATCCCCAAAAATGTTCTGTACCGTTTTTTGCAATAAAAATAGGAAGTCGACCGACAACCCCTACGCCACCTTGTTTTAAATTCAACGGTCCGGCGAATAATAATTGTTTATTTTTGATTGCTAAAAGAGCTTCATCCTTTTGGACAGGATCTTTAAGAATATTAAATCCGATGGCATCTTTATTTTCTTTGTATGGGTATGCATAACGGACAATTCCATTCGGCCCAAGTTCCACGGCGTCAACATTTTTATAAATATCATAGACGGTTTTACAAAGCTGATTGTACTGCAGGGAGTCTTCTACATTCTCGACTACAAGAGCGAGCATGTTTGTTGCCGAAAGCGCATTACTTAACGAAGTTTCAATCTGGTGTTTTACCAAATGAGCGTTGATGATGGCATCTTTCCGTTGTTTTTCTTCATCAAGGAGGTTGATATAATGAGAAATGACAATAGAAATGCAAGCCAGAAAGAAAAACGTAAAGATTGAAATGCTCAACGGTGTTGAAAGGAACCGATATATTTTTTTTATGGAAAG
>JBBINR010000009.1:0-102052 GCA_037443785.1 Ignavibacteriales bacterium
CGTGCGATGGACTGCAAACGCTTCTGCAGGAATTTATTTCTGCAAACTGCAAGCAGGCGATTTTGTGCAAACAACAAAACTGGTGTTGATGAAATAAATAAAATCTTATTGATTTTTGAAAATCTTCGCCAACACACTCTTTTTTCGTCCTCCCCAAAGGGATTGAACCTCTTTCTTTCGTTCAAACCCATCGGCAAAAGCGAATGTACCGTCTCCAAAACATAACTTGTGTATGTCATGCTGAACGAAGTCCCAAAGGGACAAGTGAAGCATCCATATTTTTTTGAGTTGCCAACGCACAAACAGATTTGCCGCCTTTTGGCATTCCGCTGAGCGGCATTCGAAAAAATGGAACTTCGTTTCGCTACGCTCAGAATGACTCAACAACTTTTTTATTTGGAGATCAATATGATTCGCTATTTTTTGATAACTGTTATCGCAGGACAAATTCTTTTTTCACAATCCCATCCAGTCGGAACAATTGAAGGAACCGTGCTCGATGCCGCAACGCAAATACCTCTTGTTGGTGCAAATGTGATTGTGATGAATACCATGCTTGGAACAATTACCAACACTGAAGGAAAATTCACAATTAAAAATATTCCGGTCGGAAATTATTCAATCCAATTTCGTATGATCGGTTATTCGGTGGAAACAAAAACTGATGTTATTGTCCGCCCGCAAAGAGCCACCAATGTCAATGCAGAGGTAATGGAACTTGCTGTTGAATCGGAACAAGTGGTTGTCACGGCAGGTTACTTTCACCAAAATGATGTGCAGTCGATGAACTCGGTCGGATTCAGCCGCGAAGAAATTCGCCGTGCACCAGGTTCGGGCGGCGATGTGAGCAGAATTATCATGAGTCTGCCGAGTCTTGCAAAAGTGAACGATCAATCGAACTCACTTATTGTCCGAGGCGGAAGTCCGTTGGAAAATGCATTCTACATTGACGGCATCGAGATTCCGAACATCAATCACTTCCCCACGCAAGGCGCAACCGGCGGACCGATCGGCATGGTGAATGTCGATCTGATCGATGAAGTGAATTTTCACACGGGCGGATTTGCGCCGACGTACGGCGATAAACTTTCTTCCATTTTGGATATTCGATTCCGTGAAGGGAACAGAAATAATTTTGACGGGCAGTTGGATCTGAATATCGCAGGATTCGGCGGTGTTGCGGAAGGTCCCTTGGGCGATAAGGGTTCCTACGTTATTTCTGCACGCAGAAGTTATCTTGATTACGTCATGAAATGGTTCGATGTCGGCACAACGGTTGCGCCAAGGTACGGCGATGTGCAGGGAAAAATTGTATACAGTCTTTCACAGAGTCACAAGATTAGCATTGTCGGCTTGCACGGAGACGATCACAACAATCCCGATCTGAAAGCAGCATTAGAAAACGACATGGTCTATTACGGACCGCAGGATATTTATCAAAGCGCAGGCGGTGTTGTCTGGCGTGCGTTGTGGGGAAAGAATGCATATTCAACAACGTCGGTCGGATATTTATCATCGCGATTCAATGAAGATATGTATGAGACGAACACAGGCGTTCATCTCCTGCAGAACCGATCGGCCGAAGAAGCGGCAACGTTTCGAAACGTGAATCACGTACGCATGTCCGAAATCTTCTCTGCTGAATTCGGCCTTGAAGCAAAGCGTTTGATGAATGATTACGATAATTCTTACGGTGCTTATACCAATGCAACGGGAGATTCAACTCCGGCAGTTTCCATTTCTCAGCATCCAGCGGCAAATAAATTTGGAGAATTTTTCAATTTCATCGTTCGTCCGTTTCATCGGTTTACCGCATCGATCGGCGCCCGTTGTGATTATTTTTCTGTCAATGAACGTACAACTTTTGCACCGCGCGTTACAATGTCATACGAATTGAATGAGCAAACAACGGTGCGTGTCTCTTCGGGAATGTACTATCAAAATCTTCCTCTCATCCTTATTTCACAAAATGCTGCAAACAAAAATTTGCGTGATTCGTACGCAGAGCATTACATCGCCGGCGTTGATCACTTGCTGACCGAAGATACAAAGCTAACCGTTGAAGCGTATATGAAAGAATATTACGATTTGCCTGTTGATCCGACCGATCCTTCGCTCTTCTTAGTGGATGAAGTTTTCTACCGCACCGGATTTTTCCTCAGTCATGGCGCATTAACAAATAACGGCAAAGCGCATTCGCGCGGCATTGAAATTACAGTACAGAAAAAACTCGCCAAAGATTTTTACGGCTTGGCAAGTGCAACATATTTCAAAACAGAATATAAAGGTGCTGATGATGTGTGGAGAAAGCGCGTGTTCGACAATCAATTTATCGTCAGCGTGGAAGGGGGATATAAACCGAACAACGAGTGGGAATTCAGCGTACGGTGGATCTATGCGGGGGGAACGCCATACACACCGTTCGATTTTACGCAATCGCAGCAACTGAAACGCGCCGTGTTTGACGGAAACAGAATTAATGGTTCACGATATCCCGCGTATCATTCCATGAACGTACGGTTCGATAAGCGATTTCATTTTGAATCGTCAAATCTGGTTTTCTATCTCAGTGCATGGAATGTGTACGACAGAAAGAATGTTGCTGCATATTTCTGGAATGAAAAAGAGAACACGCAGGATACGATCTACCAATGGAATCTACTGCCAATCTTTGGCGTGGAATACGAATTGTAACAATCGAGAAAACATTGCGTATGAATGAAATAAAAAACCCTGGCAGGCATATCAAAAAACAATGATACAATTTCTTCTTTGGATGATTCTTTTTGTACTCTGCTGGCCTCTTGCACTGCTGTCATTAATCGCTTATCCATTGGTGTGGCTCATGGCGCTTCCGTTTCGCATTCTCGGTATTGCCGTTGGCGGCGCTCTAAGACTCCTTTTAACAATTGTCATGCTTCCTGCAAGAATTTTTCAAGGAAGGCAAAAACATTCATCGTCGAGCTGAAAAAAATTTTTTCGCCATTTCATTCACGAGAAACTTGCCAAACACTTTTTGTGTTTAAATAATCAATACACTCTCTTGAAAAACTGTTTACGCACAACGCAAAGGAGTTTTATCATGAAGGCTGTTTCAAAACAATTGTTCTCACTGGTTTTACCCTTTAATGCGCTGATCATCGTTCCTTATTTGATCGAAGATCGATGGCAGTTTTCGTCGCGTATACTCTTCATTGCAGGGCTGGTCTTCATCTCCTTCGGACTGACAATTCTCAGTCTCACTGTTTCAATGTTTATCCGCATCGGCAAAGGAACGCTTGCACCGTGGAGTCCAACGACAAAGCTTGTGATTGTCGGAATGTATTCTCATGTTCGCAACCCCATGATTTCGGGTGTTGCGATAGCACTGATGGGCGAGTCACTGCTCTTTTCTTCAACCGTCATTGCCGTTTGGCTGGCGGCATTTTTTATTATTAATACGGTTTATTTTATACTCTCCGAAGAACCCGGTCTAGAAAAAAGATTCGGCAGTGATTATGTTGAGTATAAACGAAACGTTCCGCGATGGATTCCGCGATTAACGCCATGGAAACAAATTACCCCTTCCAAAATATAACTCTACGGGAAAGCTCTTTTTTGTACCATTCTCCTGTCAGATTTTACCCGTGAAAGCATTGCTTCTTTCGGTCATTTCACATCATTCTTTTGAGGAAATGTAACAACGGCAGAACATTGCAATTTTTATGCTTATATTTCTTCAGATCTACGTTTCAAGAAAACGATTTGAGGCTGTTGTGAATTTGACCAAGTACGCGCTTGAGAAAAAATCACTATGGATCAAAAATTATCATCCGATCATGACCTTTCACTCCTTGCAGAGCAAATTCAGAATCTGAATCGTGTCTATGCCGTACTCAGCGGTATCAATAAAACCATTATCCGGGTGCGTGAACCGCAATCGCTGTTCGATGAAGTGTGCCGGATTGCTGTTGAGGATGGAAATTTTCGCATGGCATGGATCGGACTTCTTGATGCGGAACGCCACACGGTTCAACCCGTAGCGTATGCCGGGGTTGTCAATGATTACCTCAATAATCTCAAGATTTCTCTTACTGACGAACAGCGCAGCAAAGGGCCAACTGCGCAGTCTCTTCTTTCCGGGAAGTACGTTATTTGTTCAGACATCGAACATAATCCGTTGATGAAACCGTGGCGAGAAAATGCGCTGAAGCTCGGTTATCGCTCATCGATTTCGATTCCCTTTACGGTGTTTGACATTATGCGTGGTTCAATTAATCTCTATGCATCGACGCCAAATTTCTTTAACGAGCGGGAAATTGCACTGTTGGATGAGATGGGGCACGATGTATCGTTCGCATTGGAACAAATCGAAAAAGAAATACAGCGAAAGCTTGTCGAACAGAAGCTTGTGAAAAGTGAAGATCGATATCGCAAACTTTTTTGGGAGATGTCCAACGGATGTGCTCTCCATGAAATCATCTGTGATGCGCAAGGCACTCCTATCGATTATGTCACCCTTGAAGCAAACAGTGCTTTTGAAACTTTGCTTGGAGTAAAAGCCGGCGATGTTATCGGTAAAAAAATCAGTGAAATGCTGCCGGAAGACGAAAGGACAAAGTGGGTAAAACTTTTCGGAGAAGTTGCTCTCAAGGGAATTTCCACGCATTACGAAATGTATTCTGCCGCGAACGGAAAATTTTTTGAAGGAACTGCTTACTCGCCCGAAAAAGGAAAATTTGCGGTGATCTTTTCCGATGTCACCGAAAAAAAACAAATTACGGAAAAAATACGCGAGCAAGTCTCCATGATCGACGAGGCTCCCGATGCCATTATTGTTCACGATCTTGCCGACAAAATTACGTACTGGAATAAAGGCGCTGAAGAAATGTACGGCTGGAATACTGATGAAGTAACGGGAAAAAATATTCGTGATATTCTTTATAAAAATACGGCGCAGCAAATCGATTCGATCTATGAAACTCTCCATAAAAAGGGACGGCACAGCGAAGAACTCTCACAAACACGAAAAGACGGAAAACCGATTTCAACCTATTGCCGGTGGGTCATTCTAAAAAATTCTTCGGGAACACCAAAAGAAATCCTCTCCATCATTACCGATATAACCCAGAGAAAGAATCTTGAAGCACAATTTTTACGTGCACAGAGATTGGAAAGTTTAGGAACGCTCGCGGGTGGTATCGCCCACGATTTGAACAACGTTCTTGCTCCCATACTGCTCGCGATTGAAGTCATCAAACGGTCAACGGATAATCCCGCAACACTGACTATCTTGGAAACTTTAAAATCGAGTGCAAACAGAGGCAGCACGATTGTTCAACAAATTCTCGGCTTTGCACGCGGAATCGAAGGAGGGCGATCACTGATTCAAATTCGCCACATTGCAAAAGAAGTTGAATCGATGATCAAAGAAACATTTCCTAAATCAATTACCATTCGACAGGATATTCCGCGGGATACATGGACAATCAACGGCAGTGCTACCCAGCTTCATCAACTGTTGATGAACTTATGTGTGAATGCACGCGATGCTATGCCAACCGGCGGCGTATTGACGATTTCCGCAGAAAATTGCGTCGTCGACGACGAATTTGTACGGCTGCATAACGATGCAGCACCGGGAAAATATGTAACCATCAAAGTCAACGATACAGGAACCGGCATACCGGAAGAAATGCGGGAGCGAATCTTTGAACCGTTTTTTACTACAAAAGACCCCGGAAAAGGAACCGGACTCGGACTTTCGACAGTCGATGCCATTGCAAAAAGCCACAGGGGTTTTATTACTGTCGACAGTGAAATCGGCAAAGGCAGTACATTTAATATCTTTTTCCCGTCGAGTGATGTCGCTGCAGAGGACGGCAAGAAAAAACAATTGATGCTGCCAGCGGGTGTCGGAGAATTGATTCTTGTCGTTGATGATGAAGCTTCGGTTTTGCAAATCACGAAGCAGACACTTGAAGCGTTTGGATACCGAGTCATTACTTCCCTCAACGGCTCCGAAGCCGTTGGACTCTACACAGAGCGGCGGTCAGAAATTGCTCTTGTCCTTACCGATATAATGATGCCTGTGATGAATGGGCCGGCAATGATTCAGGTACTGCACACGATGAATCCAAAACTTCCTGTTATTACATCAAGCGGATTGGAATCGGCAAAGCAAAGAATTCAGACTGAAGAATATGAATCGAATGCCTTCATTGCAAAACCGTACACTGCTGAAAAACTTTTAACGACGATCGATGCCGTGCTGCACGGACGGCCTCAAGAATCATCCGCGGAATACGCTGAGTGAGATAATGTTACATCTCAAATTTTTCCAATCGCAGAGGAATGTCGACTCGTTTGAATTGGCGCTGTTGAAGTGCCGCCGAAAATTTTTCTGCTTGATCAAGATCGCCATGCACGAGAAAAATATTTTTTAATTGCTGCTTATCCATTTTGTCAACAAACGCCATCAATTCGTTTTTATCCGCGTGAGCACTGAACGAGTTCATCACCGCAACTTCAGCATTTAATTTTTTCACATCGCCAAAAATTGTCACTTCGGGATTCTTTTCCACAATTTTCCGGCCAAGCGTATGTTCTGCCTGGTAGCCTACAATCATCACCGTGTTTTTCGAATCTTCAATAGTATTGGAGAGATGATGAACAATGCGCCCCGCTTCACACATTCCCGACGCGGCAATAATCATACATGGCTCTTTTCGTTCGTTTAATTTTTTCGATTCTTCTACATCGCGAATGTAGTGAAGACGATCGAATCCAAAAACATCGTCATCAGTTTTCATCACGGCAAGCGTTTCAGCATCAAAGCATTCGGTATGTTTGCGAAAGACATCTGTCGCATTCGTTGAAAGCGGGCTGTCGACAAAAATCGGAATATTCGGAAGGAGTCCGTCGTTCTTGAGATTGTTCATCTGATAAACGATATCCTGCGTGCGGCCGACACTGAACGAAGGAATAATAATCTTCCCTCCTCGTTCAACGGTTCGTTTTACCACTTCTAAAAATTTCTTCGGCATTTCATCCACAACGGCGTGCACTCTTCCGCCGTATGTGCTTTCACAAATCAGCACGTCCACATTCCCCATAAACTCCGGATCGCGCAAGATCGGCATATTCGGCCTTCCGACATCGCCGGAAAACCCACAATGCTTTTCCTTTCCTTTTCCTTCTTGTATGGTAAGATGAACGGAGGCAGAACCGAGAATATGCCCGGCATCAAAATATTGTGCACTCACTCCGCTGACAACATCGAACGATGTTCTGTAATGAAATTCGGTCAGCAGGTCAAGCGTTGGCTGCACATCATCCATTGAATACAGCGGTTGAACCGGCGGCATTTTTTTCTTCGCATTTTTTTTGCTCACAAATTCCGCATCTTTTTCCTGAATGTGGGCACTGTCTGTCAGCATCAATCGGCACAAATCGGCAGTGGCCGGTGTGCAGAAGATCGGCCCTTTAAAACCCTGCCGAACCAAATTCGGAAGATTGCCCGCATGGTCGATATGGGCATGAGAAAGAACGACCGCATCGATTGATGCCGGATCGAATGGGAAATTTCGGTTGCGCTCGTATGTTTCTGCACGTCGTCCCTGAAAGAGTCCGCAATCGAGAAGAATTTGTTTACCGTTCACCTGAATAAGGTGCATCGACCCTGTAACAGACCGGGCAGCACCGATAAATTGTATGATCATACTTTAACTCATATTGCTAAATTGTTAATATTCACACTGTTTGAATATCCTTTATTTTTCAAAGATATTCCATTATAAGGGTGTGGATAACTCGTGGATTTCTGTTGAAAGGTTTTTCTTGTCTGCCCTCGCAATTTTTCGTAACTTTAGTGAAAATTGTAACCTTTGGGGCGTAAGCTTCAAAGGTTTTTTCATCAATACGAACCTAAAAGTATGCCCGGTTAATGAACACCAGGCATGTGTAACGGCACTCTATGATCGAAAGCATGACCGGGTACGGAAACGGTGAAGCCACAGAAAAAGGAATCACGTTTACCGTCGAACTTCGAAGCGTCAATAATCGTTTTCTTGAAATTTCATCACGCATTCCCCGGTCCCTGTCGCAGCGGGAAAACGAAATTCGCGATATCGTGAAAACTAAAATTGCCCGCGGAAAAATTTCGATCAATGCAACACGACAGGATGAAGCCAACGGCGAGTTAGCAATTCATATTGATGAAAAGAAGGCAAAAGCAGTCAGTAAATTATTGCAGCAACTCCGCAAGACAGTGAAGAGCAAAGAACCGGTACGGCTTGAGCATCTCCTTCACTTTTCCGAGATCTTCGAATCGAAAGAAGTTGCCGAGGATGATGAAGCGGAATGGAATGTTTTTAAAGCGGCGCTGAGCAAAGCGGTCGATTCGTTGAAAACCATGCGCACAAAAGAAGGTTCAGAGCTTTCAAAAGATATGCGCACGCGGGTTCTCGATATCAATGCAAAGCTCGATACGATTGAAGAATTGTCCAAACAGCGAATCCCCGAAGAACGGACGCGGCTGAACGAGCGAATTGCGCAATTGGTAACGGATAAAAGCGTGATCGACAATCAACGGCTGGAATTGGAAATTGCAATTTTATCGGAGCGACTGGACGTGACAGAAGAATGCGTGCGGTTCAGAAGCCACAACAAATTTTTCCTCGAGGCGCTGAGTTCAAAAGAATCCGAGGGGCGAAAGCTGAATTTCATGATTCAGGAAATGAACCGTGAGGCAAATACGATTGGTTCCAAATGCAACGACGTTCAGATCGCGCACTTAGTTGTCAGCATCAAAGAAGAACTGGAAAAGATTCGCGAACAATTGCAGAACATTGAATAGCGTGACATCACCGAAACTTTTTGCGATTACTGCTCCGAGCGGAGGAGGAAAAACATCCGTTATCAAAGTCTTGTTGCAGCGTCATCCAGACATCGAATTTTCGGTTTCGGCAACAACGCGGGCGCAGCGGAACGGCGAGGTTGACGGCAAGGATTATTTCTTCCTGCCCAAAGAAGAATTTGAACGATTGATTGAGCGCGGCGAACTTGTTGAACATGAATATTTTTTCAACAGCCACTACGGAACATTGAAGCGTGAAGTCGATCGCGCACTGAAAGCCGGACACTCGATGATCTTTGATGTGGATGTGAAGGGTGCATTGTCGATAAAAAAAATGTACGGTGCCACCGCAGTGCTTATTTTTGTTAAACCGCCAAGCATGGCCGTGCTGGAGCAGCGGCTGCGGAACAGACAGACGGAGACAGAAGAAAAAATTCACACGCGGCTGGAGCGCGCGGCGATGGAGACAGAAATCGGTGAAAAATTTGAGCACGTCGTTATCAACGACGACTTGCAGACGGCAATAGAACAAGTTGATACTATTATTAAAAAACAATTATCATAGTCAAAAGGATAAAGCAGTATGGCAATCAAAACATTAGAGATTAAAGAGCTTGAATCGAAAGCGGCGAATGTGTACGAAGCGATCGTCGTGATGTCCAAACGGGCGCGGCAAATCAACGAAGAGACGAAGCTCGAATTCCATCAGCGGATCGAGAATCTAGTCGCTCTTCCGACCACTGCCGATGAGATGGATGAAGAAATTTCGAATCCTGATCAATTGAAGGTCAGCTTGGAATTTGAAAAACGTCCGAAGCCGACGGAAGAATCGATCGACGAATTGATGACCGATCAACTCGAACATCGATATAAAGAAGCTGAAGAAAAGAAGTAATCGTATCTCTACCCTGTGAAGGTTCTCGACCTTCGCAGGGTTTTCCCTCACCATCATTCGTCAAATTATGCTTGCCGGAAAAAAAATACTACTTGGGGTGACCGGCGGAATTTCCGTTTATAAAATGTGCACGGTTGTACGCCTGTTAAAAAAAGCAGGCGCCGATGTGCGCGTGATGATGACGCATTCGGCTACACAATTTGTCACTCCCCTCACCTTTTCAACACTGTCACAGGAAGAAGTGATCGTTTCCCTCTGGCCTGCGGACAAAACATCATCGACAAATCCCGGCATTAAGCATATCGATTACGGTTTATGGGCCGATGTCATGCTGATTGCACCCGCAACGGCAAACACCATCGCTCATCTCGCCCACGGATACGCGGAGGATATTGTTTCATCAACTGTGCTTGCGCTCCGCTGCCCGCTGATCATTGCTCCGGCAATGGATGTCGATATGTGGCAGAACGATGCGACACAGCAGAATATTGCGACATTAAAAGGACGCGGATATTTTATCATTCCTCCTGAAAGCGGAGAACTCGCCAGCGGTCTTGTCGGCATGGGACGTTTACCGGAGCCTGAATCGATTGTTGATGCGGTGGATGACATTCTTGAACAAAACAATCTTGATCTCTTAGGGAAAAAAATTCTTGTTACGGCGGGACCGACACATGAACCGATCGATCCTGTACGGTTCATCGGAAACCGTTCCTCGGGAAAAATGGGATTTGCTCTCGCTACTGCGGCTGCACTTCGTGGAGCGTCGGTAACATTAGTGAGCGGTCCGGTTTCACTCGAGACGCCGAAAAATGTGAATCGCATTGATGTTGAAACGGCGGATCAAATGTTCAAGACAGTAATATCGCTGGCAAAAAAACAGGATGTCATCATCATGTCTGCTGCCGTTGCCGATTATGCACCGAAAATTGTTGCAAAAGAAAAAATCAAAAAGCAGAATGGTTTAGATAAAATCGATCTTCGTCAGACTCCGGATATTTTGAAATCGCTCGGCGATAAGAAATCGAAGAAGACACTGCTGATCGGCTTTGCATTGGAAACGCAGAATGAACTTGCAAATGCAAAAGAGAAATTGAAGAAAAAGAATCTCGACATGATCGTACTGAATTCCACGCGCGATAAGCGTGCGGCGTTCGGGAAAGATACCAATGTGGTGACACTGATCGATCGAAAAGGAAATATCAAAAAACTTCCGATACTCTCGAAGTTCGATGTCGCGCATGAGATTTTGAATTCAATCAGACAGTTTAAATAGTTGCACGATGTCCACCATTGATAGTGAAAAATTTTTAACTGATGCCAAGAATTTTCTGAAACAGGAAAAACTGTTGTACGGCAACACCATTTACCGAGAACCGATGAAATCAAAAAAGAAACCTCTCCCGACTTCTGTGGAAGAGACTGCCCTGTTTGAAATTCCCGCAACTGCTCCGAAAGAGCCTTGGCAAAATGCCGAATCCCTCGACATTCTCAATAAGCAAATTTGCGAATGCCAGAAATGCGGCCTTGGAAAAACGCGGACGAAATTTGTGTTCGGCGTTGGCAATCCGAATGCGGATGTGCTGGTGATCGGCGAAGCGCCGGGAGCGGATGAAGATGCTAAGGGTGAACCGTTTGTGGGGCGCGCCGGACAGTTATTGAATAAAATTTTAGAAGCAGTACATTTCAAACGCGAAGAGGTGTTCATCGCTAACATTTTGAAATGCCGTCCGCCGGAAAATCGCCGTCCGAATCCGGAAGAAGTGGAATTGTGCGAACCGTATTTGTGGAAACAGATCGAACTTATTAAGCCAAAATTTATCTTATTGCTCGGATTAACGGCAGCGCAGACAATTTTACGCACAAAAGAATCGATGGGACAACTTCGCACATCGACGCATTTGTACAGAAACACTCCGGTGGTGGTGACATATCATCCCGCCGCATTGCTTCGCAATCCGAATTGGAAACGCCCGACATGGGAAGATGTGCAGCGGCTGCGAAAAATGTACGACGAATCAAAGAACAATTAACAATTATCAATTAACAGTGAACATTCCATTTTCGTGTTCATTGTTCATTGCTTACTGATCATTGAATCAATGGCTGAACAAACAAAACAATCGTTAGAACAATCTGCAGGAAGAGTGCCGCCGCAAGCGGTGGATGTTGAAATGTCCGTGCTCGGCGCGATGCTGATGGAAAAAGAAGCGATCGCACGCACATTGGAAATCATGGACGAAACGACCTTCTACAAGCCGGCGCACACCATCATCTTTAAAGCACTCATCTCGCTGTTCGAAAAAAATGAAGCAGCCGATTCGATCACTGTTGTCGAAGAGCTTCGCCGAATGGGAAAACTCGACGAAGTCGGCGGCCCGCTGTATATTTCCGATTTGACAATGCATGTCACCTCCGCGGCAAATGTGGAATATCATGCGAAGATCGTTCTGGAAAAATCTCTGCTGCGCAATCTTATTTCTGCCAGCACGGAAATCACCAGCCGCGCATTCAATGAGCAGGATGACGCGCTCGATCTTCTCGACGAAGCTGAAAATAAAATTTTCCAGATTTCCGAAAAACGGCTGAAGAAATCGTTCATCCCGATGAAGGAAGCGGTCTTCACCACGATGGAAATGCTCGAAAGCATTCACGGAAAACACAGCGGCGTTACCGGTGTGCCGAGCGGATTTACGGTACTCGATAATATGACCGGTGGATTCCAGCCGAGCGATATGATCATCGTTGCCGCGCGTCCTTCGATGGGTAAAACGGCATTCGTTCTTTCCGTTGCGCGAAATGCCGCTGTCGATCATGCGAAACCGATCGGATTCTTTTCGCTTGAAATGTCGTCGCAGCAATTGGTGATGCGTCTGATTTGCGCTGAAGCACGCGTCGATGCGCACAGCGTCCGCACAGGACGATTGCCCGAGGAACAATGGCGCAACTTAAGTACGCGCATCGGAAAATTATACAACGCAAAAATTTTTATTGATGATACGCCGGCACTTTCCATTTTGGAACTGCGCGCAAAAGCGCGCCGCTTGAAAGCGGAACATGACATCAGCATGATCATCATCGACTACCTGCAGCTGATGCAGGGACCGAAGAACGCGCAAAGCCGCGAGCAGGAAATTTCGCAGATCAGCCGTTCATTGAAAGCACTTGCAAAAGAATTGAATATTCCCGTTGTTGCACTGTCGCAGCTGAATCGCGCCGTCGAAACATCCACCGATAAACGTCCCACACTCGCAAACCTTCGCGAATCCGGTGCTATTGAACAAGACGCGGACGTTGTGCTGTTCATTCATCGTCCGGAAAAATACGGCATCGCTGAAGAAGGAGGAAAATCGACGCAGGGTGTTGCGGAAATTATCATCGGCAAGCAGCGTAATGGACCAACGGGCGAAGTCGAACTGACATTCATTAATCAATACGCACGATTCGAAAATATGGCTGTGCCGATCTTTGATGAGTACGCGCCGCCGACGCCATCCAACGAACCGGCGTTTTAAAAAGTAACCGCTGTCATGCCCGAATGTTTTTGTCGGGCATCCATTGTATAGATTCCCGCCAGAAGCATGCGGGAATGACACATTAAGGAGATTCTTTTATGGACCGCCGACACTTTATCTCCGCCGCAACACTTGCGGCAATCTCTTCTTCCCTTCCATCAAAAATATTTGGAGCAGTTATGCAGGAACAAGGACTCTCCGACGAGCAGATTTGCAATGCAAAATTCGAGCTTGGTCTTTCGGCACATCTTGCCGACAAACCGATCAACGACGTAATTGTTGAAATCGGAAAATCGTTCATCGGTACGCAGTATGTCGGGCATGTGCTGGAAGATGAAGGCGAAGAAAAACTTGTGGTGAACATGCGCGCATTGGACTGCGTAACTTTTTACGAAAACTGCGTCACGCTTGCACGTTGCATCAAAATGAAAAAGACCACGTTCGACGATTACAAAGCGCAGTTGCAATTCCTGCGCTACCGCGATGGAAAAATTGATGGCTATGCAAGCCGATTGCACTACACCACCGATTATTGGTTCAACGGCGAGCAGAAAAAAATTTTGAAAGTCGTCACGAAAGAAATCTTCGGCGAGAAAAACGTCGTCGAGATTCCGCGCCCGATCAATTTTATGACCACCCACCGCGACTCATATGTTCATCTTAAGACCGACGATGAGAATTTCAAAAAGATCAAAGCAATGGAAGATGATCTCAACAAGCGGACAAATTATTTTCTGCCGAAGGGAAACCTGCACATGTACGAAGATAAAGTAAACAACGGCGACCTGATCGGCATTACGACGAACATCGAGGGAATGGACATTGCCCACACCGGCGTTGCAGTAAAGATGAACGGCAGATTGCATTTTATGCACGCGCCGATTACCGGTTCCAAAGTGCAAATTACCGATGTGCCAATGCATGACTATCTTGCAAGAAACTCAAAACAAACAGGAATTATTGTGGCAAGAGTGAATGAAGTATAGTCAATTTGTATTTTAAACTTATGGCAATAGAAATAAATAAAGTTACCAACGAACAAGTAAGTAGAATATTAAGTTACCAGGAAGGACATTTCGGGGATCTGAAATCTAAGCTGATTAAGCCTGGAAAGTTAACTGAATCTATTTCGGCCTTCGCCAATGCTGACGGGGGTGAGTTATACATTGGAATTGATGAAGATAAAGTTTTAAAGAAAAGATTCTGGAGTGGCTTTACTAATCAAGAAGCTGCCAACGCACACATTCAAACATTCGAGAAATTTTTTCCCCTTGGGAACGATTTTCATTATTCATTTTTGACTTCAGATACAGAGTCAGGATTAATTCTACGGGTAGAGATACAAAAAACAAGAGATATTCGAAAAGCCTCTGATGGCATTCCTTACATCAGGCGTGGAGCCCAAAATCTTCCTCAAAAAACACTTGAAGAGTTAAAACAACTCGAATATATCAAGGGGCTTTCTTCTTTTGAAACTGAAGTGGTTAATGAAACAACTGAAATTATATCTAACTCGGTCCCTGTTTTGGAATTCATGCTGGCAGTAATTCCAACTTCGGAACCTATTACTTGGTTACGAAAACAATTATTGATAAGAAATGATAGACCTACAGTTGCTGGAGTTTTACTCTTTTCAGAAGAACCACAGGCCATACTACCCAAAAGATGTGGGGTAAAAATTTATCGATATAAGACCAAAAATAAAGTAGGCTCAAGGGATACTCTTGCATTCGATCCTCTAACAATTGAAGGCCATATATATAAACAAATAACTGAATCTGTTAAAAGTACTATAAAGATTATAGAAGAAACTGGAAGATTGGGTGATGAAGGAATCGAAAGTATCAATTATCCACCCGAAACCTTGCACGAAATTATCACGAACGCCGTCTTACATCGTGATTACAGTATTGCCGACGATATCCATATTAGAATATTTGATAATCGAATTGAAATTCAAAGCCCTGGTAGATTGCCAGCACATATTACCACTATGAACATTTTGGAAGAAAGATTTGCTAGAAATGGAACGGTGGTTCGTTTAATTAATAAATTTCCTAATCCTCCAAATAAGGACGTCGGAGAAGGTCTAAATACAGCTTTTGCCGCAATGCATCAAATGGGATTAAAAGAACCAATCGTTGAAAATTTAGAAAATAGCGTTTTGGTCGTGATTAAACATGAGGCCCTTGCTAGTCCGGAAACGATAATTCTTGAATATTTGGAAACTCACCAAACAATTCGAAACAAGCGGGCTCGAGAAATTTGTCACATCCAAGCAGACTACGTCATTAAAGAAATTTTTCGAAAATTATCAGAGCGAAATTTAATAGAGCGTGTGCCGGGAACAAAAACTGCTGCAACTACATATCAAAAGGGCAACCGATTTAGCGAGTGGAAACAACATACTCCATAAGAGAATTAACATTAAATAATTTTTAAGTTATCCCCCAAACTTTCCACCAAAAATGGACAAAGTTTGGGAATTTTTGTTTTAAACGCATCCCTCTTTTCTCCTTCCAATGACCAGGATTTTTGCAAACTCGCTATTCATTTGTCATGCCAGTGAATGCTGGCCTCCAGTTATCTGGATTCCGGCTTTCACCGGAATGACGGCATTTTCGCCAAATTTCTTCACATAAATTTATTGTGCTTCCGAAGGAAAAGTTCGTTAGATTTATCCGGTCATTCTGATCGTTGTCGAATCCGTTACAGGAGGAACAGATCATGACATCCAACGATGAACTTCCCTTTCGCATTGCCGTCGGCATTTTCTTTTTTCTCACGATGCTCATACGCATCTATTATCAATCAAAAGTGCAGCACGAAACCATTGCGGTGTCCACACACGAACAACGTTCAAAATTATTCTTCCAAATTTTTGCGCTGACATATCTGCTGCTGTTGCTCTACGTGTTTACATCGTGGCTCGATAACGCATCGCTTCCGTTCTCCGCAGCCGTGCGATGGATTGTCGGAGGAGGATTTTTGCTTGCGTATACGTTGTTGTTCACCGCAACACATGCAGCGCTTGGAAGAAATTGGTCGGGCCTGCTCGAAATTCACACCGATCATATTCTTGTTGTTCGCGGTCCATATCAATTCATCCGTCACCCGATGTATGCCGCGTTCATTCTTTCCGGCATCGGATATCTCTTTCTCTCGGCAAACTGGATCGCGGGAGGAATTTACTTAATCATCGCTATTACAATGTATGCGGACAGGGTTTCACCGGAAGAAAAAATGATGATGGAACATTTTGGCGAACAATATACGCAGTACAGGAAAACGACGGGACGACTGTTTCCGCGGTTTCGGAAATAAATGATGTCTTGATTGACAACTTATAACATCGTCATGCTGACGCACGTCAGCATCTTCCCTACTTTAGATGCCGAAACAAGTTCGGCATGACGTGATCTATTAAATATAAAACACTACTAATGCTTGCATCCATCTCAAAAAAGATATCTCATCATTCGGGGGTTTTATGAATACGCTGCGATCTGCTCTTATCATTGGTCTCATCTTTTTCTTTATCGGCTGTCCCGCACGATCGTATTACGGACTGTTTGAAAAGACCGATACTGTGTTTATTCCTGCGCTGGTCGGAACATGGGGAGAAATAGGAGGCGGCGAAAATACACATGTCTTTCTACAGGGAGAAGAAAATTCGTACACTGTTGTCTTTCGCAACGAGAAAGGAGACAGCGGAGAATATCATGCACAACTCGGAAAGATAGGAAAATTTCTGTTTCTCGATTCGTATCCGATGAGAGATCCGAGTGAATACCACACCATTGCAACGCATATGTTCTGGAAAGTGACACTCAAGGGCGACTCGCTGTATCTGACAGCACTTGATAGCGACCGATTGAAAGAATTGATCGACGCCAAGAAGCTTTCCGTTACCCACGTCCGGAACGGCAGCGATATTATTCTCACCGCACCGACAAAAGACCTTCGTTTGCTGATGTTTCGTCTTGCCGACGATCCGAAAGCATTTCCCGAAGTAGGTCCGTTGATTCGAAGCAAGAAATAAGAGACGGTCAACAATTGTAATACATCTATTTGTCGATTCCACTGCGACGATCGTGCTTTTGTTGTCGAAAAATTCTATTTTCATTTCACACAACAATCGTTTATAACAGCGGAATGGTATGACAAAATTCTTTTTCCTTTTTATCGGCGTCCTCATCCTCTCTTGCTCTGCACCGAAAAAACAGATAGAACAGCAGTCAAACGCCGCTCCAGCAGATACACTCTCGCAATTTCGTTATGTTCTGCAGTTTAAAGGAACGCTTCCCTGCCCCGATTGCAGCGGCATCAAAACAGAACTGACGCTCATCAACGATAATTTATTATATGTGATGAAAGAAACGAATCTCGGCACAAGCGACACGCCGCGCGTAACAACGGGAGAATGGACCACATTGCGCGGCTATAAAAAAGATGACGATGCCGTTGTCTATTGGTTGAATCCCGAAAAAAAAGATGAACGCTATTATTTGAAGACGGGCGATTCAACAATTCTTATGCTGGACAAAAATGAAGAGATTATACAATCACAAATGAATTACTCACTGAAGATGGTGTTTGAACATATCAAATAAATTGACATAAAAAATTTTATTACAGAAATGAAGAACGATTCAGAATGAAAATTGCAATCATCGGCACCGGAGGTGTTGGCGGATATTTCGGGGGCAAACTTGCCATCGCAGGAAACGACGTAACATTTTTTGCACGCGGCGAACATTTGAACGCAATCCGAAAAAACGGATTGACCGTAAAAAGCATCAATGGAGATTTTACCATTGCGAATGCGAAAGCGACCGATACGATTGAGCGGATCGGTGTCTGCGATCTTATCATTCTCTGTGTGAAAGCATGGCAGGTGAAAGAAATTGCGCCGAAACTTCTTCCCATTATTGACAAAGAAACAATGATTCTTCCGATGCAAAACGGTGTTCTTGCCGCAGATGAATTGAAAACAGCAATCAATCCTCATAATATCATCGGCGGATTGTGTCGAATTATCAGCAAGATTGAATCGCCGGGAGTAATTAATCATTTGGGAGTGGAACCGACAGTTGTCTTTGGCGAATTGGATAATACTAAAACGCCGCGCATCCAAAGAATAAAAGAGCTGTTCGATGCCGCCAAAGTAAATGCGCAGATTGCCAACGATATTCATGCCGAGCTGTGGAAAAAATTTATTTCTATCTGTGTCGGCGGATTGCTGGCAGTGACACGCTCAACATATGGAGAATTGCGGGAGATGAAAGAAACGCGCGAACTTACGATTCAATTGCTAACGGAAATTTACAATCTTTCAAGAAAAGCCAAAATCAATGTCGGTGCCGATTATGTTCAAAAAGCAATAGCATTCATTGATACATTGCCGTACGAGTCTACCGCTTCGCTGACGCGCGATGTATGGGAAGGAAGACCGTCTGAAATAGAATATCAAAATGGGTCGGTGGTAAAACTTGCAGAACAACACGGAGTCGATACCCCGGTAAATCGATTTGTATATTATTCCCTCCTGCCGATGGAAAAAAGAGCGAGAAAACAGGTAGTGTCTTAATTTGAAACGTAACAACGCCGTCATGCTGATGCATGTCAGCATCTATCCTATTTATAGATGCCGAAACGAGTTCGGCATGACGCTATCTGTTAAATTAGGACGCATTAAAAAGCAATAATCTTTTTTCCCCATTCAAATTAATCGTATATTTTTTTAATGTCAGTAAAGCACCCAGCATATCACGGCATCAGGACAACTCTTACAGGAATTGTTGCAAATTTTTTTCTCGCACTCATCAAAGGCATCGCCGGCTACATCGGCAACTCCTACGCATTGATCGCCGACGCCATTGAATCCTTTTCGGATATTGTCAGCTCGTTGATTGTTTTTGCCGGATTGCGAATTGCGGCAAAACCCCGCGATGAAAATCATCCGTATGGGCATGGAAAGGCGGAACCGGTCGCCGCAATGATTGTGTCGTTGAGTTTAGTCGGCGCGGCAATCACGATTGTTGTGCAAAGCATTTACGAAATCATCACGCCGCATCACGCGCCGGAACCGTTCACCCTGATTGTTTTGATCGTTGTTGTGATCGTAAAGGAATCACTCTTCCGTTTTGTTTTCCGCGTCGGCAATTCGATCGAAAGCACGGCGGTAAAAACCGACGCGTGGCATCATCGAAGCGACGCAATTACATCGGCAACTGCATTTGTCGGCATCAGCATTGCATTGATCGGCGGACCGGGATACGAAAGTGCCGATGATTTCGCAGCGTTATTTGCCTCGGCTATTATTGCCTTCAACGCCTATCGTATGTTCCGCCCTGCGTTAGATGAAGTGATGGACATTGCACCGTCGCCGGAAATTGTTGAAAATATCAGATTAATCGCATCCCATGTTCCCGGCGTCATTGGATTAGATAAATGTCTCGTTCGAAAAATGGGATTCGAATACTACGTCGATCTTCATGTTGTTGTTGACGGCAATGCACCGGTAAAAGTCGGTCATCTCATCGGCCACAATGTAAAAGATGCCATCATGAATGCCAACCCACGCGTCAACGACGTGTTGATTCATATTGAGCCTTCGGAATTACTTTAATTGTTTCATTACAGGAAAGGAATCATCATGTCGCGACAGAAGGCGCTTCTCCTCCTCTCCATTTCGCTCTTCGGATTCTTGGTTCCAAACGGCATGTTTTTCTATTACGTGATCGCACGGTTCACATCGCTGGCTGATGTTGCCCAAAATCTCCTTGCGCTGGGATTCATCATCGATGCCTTCATGGTAACCGGTATTCTTTCCGTCTGGTTTGCACGACATCCGATCGGAATTTATACTTGGAAAACATTTCTCGTCTTAAGCCTTCTCGGCGGATTAGGGTTTTCCCTTCCCTTTTTTTACTACCTGAATACAAAGAATCATCGATCGTAACTGAGCGGCTGGTCTATCATCTTTCTTATCAATTTCGTAGTTTAGATACATGGATCTTGAATCATACTTCAACTCATTCCGAAAAAACATTGTCGGAATCGATCACACGTTCACTTCTCCGTACGGAACGCAGAAGATTATTTATACTGATTGGACGGCAAGCGGACGATTGTATGAACCGATCGAACGGAAAATGCTCGACACATTCGGCCCGTTTGTCGGCAACACGCATTCTGAATCCACCATCACGGGTGGATTGATGACGCACGCATATCATCATGCACACGAAGTAATCAAAAAGCATGTTAACGCGGGATCGGATGATGTCCTCCTCTTTGTCGGCACAGGAATGACGGCCGCAATCAACAAATTTCAACGGATTCTCGGCGTGAAAGTACCGGAAAAATACAGAGATTGTTTTGTCATTCCTGAACATGAGCGGCCGATCGTTTTTGTAACACACATGGAACATCACTCCAATCAAACCACATGGTACGAAACGGAAGTTGATGTTCATGTTATTAAAGCAACACCCATCGGACTCGTCGATCTTGACGACCTGCGCGGCGCACTGAAAAAATATGCCGATCGAACGTTGAAGATCGGATCATTTTCTGCCTGCTCGAATGTCACCGGAATCATCACTCCGTATCACCAGCTTGCCGCCATCATGCACGACAACGGCGGCATCGCTGTCATTGATTTTGCCGCGAGCGCGCCGTATGTGCCGATTGATATGCATCCCGGCAACGAACATGAAAAGCTGGATGCGATTATTTTTTCTCCGCATAAATTTCTCGGCGGACCCGGCACGCCCGGAATTTTGATCTTCGATAAAAATCTTTACAATCTCGAATCGCCCGATCAACCCGGCGGCGGTACGGTACTGTGGACAAATCCGTGGGGCAAACACAAATTCTCTCCCGACATCGAAGTGCGTGAAGACGGCGGAACACCGGGATTTCTCCAGGCAATCAAAGCATCGCTGGTCGTACAGCTGAAGGAAGAAATGAGAACTGATCGGATTGCCGCACGTGAAGAGGAATTGCGAACGATAATGTTCACCCAGCTGCGTTCCATACCGCGCCTTGTTCTACTGGCAAACAATGTTGAAGACCGGCTGTGCATGTTTTCATTTTATCTTGAAAATATTCATTACAATCTTGTCGTAAAATTATTAAATGACCGGTTTGGTATTCAAACTCGCGGCGGATGTTCATGTGCAGGAACGTACGGCCATTATCTTCTCCATGTCGATCAACAGCACTCTAAATCCATCACGGATAAAATCGATTCGGGCGACCTTTCGGAAAAACCGGGCTGGATTCGCATCTCACTTCATCCAACAACAACCAATCATGAAGTACAAGTGATCGTTGATGCGCTCCAGCAGATTGAAAAAAATATTTCTGCATGGATGAATGAGTATTCATATGATCAGCACTCCAATGAATTTCACCACAAGAATGAACGCAATGCGCTGGCGGCGATGACCGAAAAATGGTTTGAAGTATAGAAATATCGGATATCAAACACACAGCAGATTCATCTCAACCGTAATTCATAAAAATAAAACACGACGATGAAACGAAGCCTTACTATTTTCATTAGCTCATTGCTTGGTATGATGAGCATCGCAGCGGCGCAAGATACTCTCAAAATCATGACCTACAACTTGGAAGGCATGAAACCGGGGACCGATCCTGCAACACGCATTTTTTATGCTATTCAAGATCTAAAAAAATTGAATCCGGATATCATTGGCGTTCAGGAGGTCAACGAAAATTTAAATGGAAGCGACAACCAGGCGAAAGCAATCGCCGATTCTCTCAGCGCGTATTTTGGAATTCCGTATTACACATATCTCGGCTTCACGCATCAGTCATGGAGCAATACGTTCAATGAATATGTCGGCATCATCACTAAATATCCGGTAGGACAAAGCGATTATTTGTCGCTCGTGAAGGGAGCGTTCCCGCGAAAAGTGCTCTGGAATCATATCAACACCCCTCTTGGAACAGTAAATTTTTTTAATACGCATCTCGATTATCTCAGCACCGATATTCGTATTCAACAGATTCAGCAGATCATTGGATTCGTTGCTCAAAAAGACAGCAGTGTTCCTGCAATAGCATCGCTTCTTACCGGAGATTTTAACGATAAGCCCGACACTGCTCCTATTCTTTTGCTGACCAACAGCGGAACGGGACCATGGTTCATCGATACATATCGTGCAATAAATCCTCCGCTTCAACAAGGATACACCATTCCTGCAACGGCTCCTTCTTCCCGAATTGATTTTATTTTTTATAAGAACACGGGTCAACTGACAATCCTCTCCTCAAAAGTCGTTATGGATGACCCGTATACCGGGATCAGTTATCCTTCGGATCATTGGGGGGTGATGACCATATTCACAAAAAATATTACAGAGATTGGAAACGACATAAATCAAACACAGCCTGAAAGTTTTGAACTGTTTCAAAATTTTCCGAATCCTTTTAATCCGACGACAACTATTTCGTACACTGTACCACACACTCAGCACGTCACCTTGCGCATATATAATTCACTTGGACAATTGATCAGAACACTCGCGGATGAAGATCAAAGTGAGGGGTTTAAATCGATCAGCTGGAATGGAAAGAATGATTCGTTTGCAGACGTTGCCGGCGGTGTTTACTTTATTCAAATGAACAGCGGGGAGTTTCATCAGACGCGTAAACTTCTCTTAATAAAATAGAAATTGTATTTCGAATTCCGCATAATAATGATTGAACAATCCTGGAGACCACTTGAAAACAACATTAGGAAGAACGATACTCTTGGTGAAAAATTATGATGAAGCGTTTGCCTTTTATGAAAAAAATTTCTTTTGCAAAAAAATTTACGATGAGACAACGTCTAATGGACAACGTTTTCTCCATGTCGGTTTTACGGAACAGGATTCTATGGGAATTTGGTTTCTCCAGTCAGATGGCGACGAGCAGCATGAGACGGTAGGCAGGCAAACCGCGGGACAACCCACGTTGGTTATTTACACGGATAATTGTGAACAATTATATGATCACGTAAAGAAAAACCGCGTTACCATCATCGAAAATTTGGTGACAACACCGGAAAGCAAATTTTTTCATTGTAAAGATCTCTATGGAAACCGGCTTACGGTTGTTGAATTAACAGCAAAAAAATAGCATTACAACCATGAGATACATTGCGCTGCTTCGCGGCATTAATGTCGGCGGGCATAAATCAATCCTGATGAACGACCTCAAAATAATTTTTGAAGAAGACGGATTGAAAAATGTTTCGACATACATTCAAAGCGGAAACGTCATATTCGACTCCCCGTTTACGAACAGCGACGCTCTTCGCAAAAAAATTGAGCAGTTTTTATTCGACTCCCTTGGCTTCGAAGTAACAACACTCTTAAGAACAACCGATGAAATGAAAAAGATTGTCGCAAAAAACTCTTTCGTCTCACTTTATGACAAAGCAGCAACAAAAATGTATGTCGTTTTTCTTGAACATAAACCTTTACACGATCGCCGACGTGCGCTTCTTGAAACACAGTTCGAAGGATATTCGCTGCATATCAACAATCGCGAAATCTATTGCCTGCTTGACGCAAAATTCCGCGGCAATAAATCCCCCTTTTCCAATACGACCATCGAAAAAATACTTGGTCAGCGGGCTACCACTAGAAATTGGACGACGACGCTTGCTCTATCGAAATTAGGATAAAATAAACACTCTGATACAAACTCATCATAGAAAGAGGATATGGTAAAAAAATTTCTTAAAGTTCTCGGTTTCGTTCTACTTGCTGCAATAATTATTGCGCAATTTATTCGTCCAGCAAAAAATATTTCCGGCGGTGCATCATCCGCTAGTGAAACAATTTTCCCGATTCCCGATAGTGTTCGGACAATCCTTACCGCCGCATGTTTTGATTGTCACAGTAATAACACACGCTATCCATGGTATGCTGAAATTCAACCTATTGGCTGGTACCTTAATAGCCATATTCAAGAAGGAAAACGAGAATTGAATTTTTCTGAATTTGCATCGTATAGAGTGAGACGCCAATACAGAAAATTGGAACAAATACACACATTGATCGAAGAAAATGAAATGCCGCTTCCGTCGTACACCCTCTTGCATAAAGATGCGGTTCTGTCGATACAGCAAAAAGAAATTCTTTTTTCGTGGATCAAATCAATCCGCGATTCAATCAAAGAACATACGCCGGAAGACAGTTTGAAGATGCCCAAACGAAGACCGTAAAATAAACCGCATTGTTGGTTAAATTGTTTTCGGAATCCGCATCTGTTCGATCAATTTATTACATTTTATAATTGTCGCTTTCAATTTGGAGGATAACAAACATATTCATGTCTCTTTTGGTTCGAACAAAAATTATCATTAACAGAAGGCTTAAGGACGCGTATACTGCGCTTCAAAAAACACTTCCAGGCCCGGATTTTGGAAAATCATGGATTGTGTATATTCCCTACATTGCCGCGGCAATGCTTGGGGCAATCGTTTCCGTCTTCTACTCAAAACTTTTTCATTACGTTGAAACATCGATTTTATATATCGCCGGAAAAAATCCGATGATATTGTTATTCATGACACCGCTCTGTTTTTACATTGCGTGGTTGATGGTAAGAACATTTGCACCAGGAGCAAGAGGAAGCGGCATTCCGCAGTTGATTGCATCACTTGATCTTGCCGTTGAAAACAAATCATCATTTATTGAAAAGATTCTTTCGTTTCGAATCATTTTTGTAAAAATCCTCAGCAGTGCTGTTGCACTCGCAGGGGGTGCGGCAATCGGACGCGAAGGACCGACGGTACAAATTTCGGCAGCAATTTTTTATTTGACCCATCGCTACCTTCCCGCTTCGTGGGTAAAATTGAATCTTCAAAAAATGTTGATTGCCGGCGGCTCTGCCGGGCTCGCAGCAGCATTCAACACTCCTCTCGGCGGAATTGTGTTTGCCATTGAAGAATTGAGCAAGACACATATTTCAACGATTCGATCGTCGATGTTTATTGCCGTCATCGTTGCCGGCATGACGGCGCAGCTTTTTCTCGGTCCATATTTATATCTCGGTTATCCAAAAGTTAATGTGTTTACACTGTCGCAAATTCCGTTCATAATATTGATTGCAATTCTCGGCGGGCTAGCAAGCAGCTGGAGTTGCTCCTTGATTCTTTCTGTTGCCCGATGGAAAGAAACTTTTCGAAAAGCGTGGATGAATCATTTTTTTGTTATTGCCTCCGGATTTGTTATGGCGGGATTGATTATTTCTGCAGGTCCGCTTGCCGCTGGATCTGGACGAGAAACATTGCTTACACTCCTCTTTCCATCGGATAAAACTGTTGAATGGCTTCTTCTTCCTGCACGATTTTTTGGTTCGATCATTTCCTACAGCGCGGGATTTGCCGGCGGAGTGTTTGCACCAGCGCTTGCTACCGGATCAATTATCGGCGGAATGGTTGCAAATCTTTTTCACTTGGATACAACCAACAAAATTTTCATTCTCTGCGGAATGACTGCTTTTCTTACAGGGGTCACGCATTCGCCGTTTACTTCAGCAATCCTTGTTTTGGAAATGACTGACAGCCATTCTGCGATCTTCCCGATGATGCTTGCAGGATTGTTTGCAAATTCTGTAGCAAAATTTATCACTAAAAAATCATTTTACGAAAGCCTTAAAGAGAATTTTCTTCCAAAACCGGAAGAAATTCTTCCACCAGCAACTTAGATATTTATGAAACCAACACTCGGGTTTATCGGCCTCGGCTTCATGGGCGCACCGATGGCAATGCGTTTGCTCAATGCAGGCTATCCGCTGCATGTGTATAATCGTACAAAAGAAAAAGCTGGATCACTGCTTCACCAAGGTGCTGTTTGGAAAAATTCTCCGGCTGAATGTGCAGAGCATGCCGATATTATTTTTTCGATGGTAACAAATGATTCGGCATTGCGTGACATTACAACATCAATCCAAACAACACTTACTGCAGGAAAAATTCATATTGATTGCAGTACCGTCTCTCCAAAACTCACGGCGGCGATAGAAAAAGAATACCGCACGAGCGGGCGATCATTCCTTCACTCGCCGGTTCTTGGTAGCATTCCTCAGGCAACGGAGGGAACGCTGCTGCTGTTTGTCGGTGGAAGTGATGAAGCTTTTACCGGTGTTGAATCTGTCTTGAAAATTCTTGGTTCAAAAATATGGAGATTTTCCGCTGCTGAACATGCGTCGAATACGAAATTAATTATGAATTCTTTTATCGCTGGCATGATTGCAACATTGTCTCAGGCATTTGCCTTTGCAAAAAATTCCGGGGTGGACAGAACCGTACTTCTTGATATTTTACAATCCTCATCCCTTCATTCTCCGATGTATCAAGCAAAAGGAAAATCAATTCTTGAAGGGAATTTTTCACCCCGTTTTTTCCTGGAAAATCTGTTGAAAGACACCAATCTTTTCCGCGATGCCGCACAGGCATATTCGACTCCGTCGCCAATTGCCGATACGGTAAAGCAGATGTTGGAAGAAGCAGTTTCCAGAAAGCTGGGTAAAGAGGATTATTCTGCTGTAATAAAAATATTGCCATAAGATGATTTTATGTTTTTCATATCCCTAGAATGGTTTTCAATCGGGAATGTTTGTATCTTCAAAAAATAACCGGCGAGAGCGCATCATGAGTTATACGGTAACAATCGAATTCAAAGAGTCCTACTTGCATGCAAAAGTTACGGGAAGAAACACTCTGAATAACGTTCTTGGATATTTGAACGACATCCATTCCGCATGTTTGCGCCATCAAACCAACAAAGTATTAATCGAAGAAAATCTTCTCGGCCCGCATTTGGATGCATTCGAAATGTTCGAAGTGATAGCGAAAAATGTTGCACGAGCCCGAAGAATCAATCTTCATTTGGCATATGTCGATACGAATGAGGAACATAATATTCAAACACTCAAATTTGCAGAAAATCTTGCGCGTATGCAGAAAATTCATATGCAATTATTTCCCGACACAACATCTGCAAGGCAGTGGCTGTTGGATGAACAATAAGAGTGTCCGTTACCGATCATACCTCCGGGGTTAGTCTATGAACGTCATGTCCCTCTGTCTCCGCATATCTACATTTGCAGTTCTTGTTCTGTGTGAAGTACACTCACAACCTAAACTTTTTCTCGGCCAAACAAAGATCGATGTTGGAACGATCTTTCACGGTGACATTAAGAAAATTCCCTTGCTCATGAAGAACATCGGAACTGATACACTCGTGATCAGCCATGTGCAAACATCATGTGGCTGCACGTCGGCTAAGAAATATAAAACACGCCTGTTGCCGGGAGAGCTGGACACATTGGAAATTCAATTCAATTCACAGGGTTTTAGCGGGCATATTGAAAAACATGTTACTATTTTCACAAATGATCCCGTCCGCCCTTCATCCGAGGCAGTTGTCACCGGAAACGTTTTTTCCGAACTCGAAATAACGCCGGGTCAATTTATTGTTTGGCTCGGATCGTGTGTTGTGGGAAAGGAGATGAAAAAACAGATTCAGGTTCAGAACAAATCAACCCATCCAATTACGATCACAAAGCTTTCGATTAACGATTCAACCATCCGCGCAGAATTTCCAATCAAAACCCTTCAACCGTCTGAATCTCTTTCCATAACGCTGATTGTTGTTCCCGTAAATGCAATGTTTGTGGAACAAAACGGATTTTTTGAAACCGACAGCAAATATCAACCGCATGTTCCGGTCCGAATCGGATATTTTGGAACGAAATAATGTTCCGGCAGTACTTTTACTCTGAGGTATCTTTGCAATGAAGGATGAATAGCATTTTCAAGCGAATTCTTACGCACTTTTCTTGATAATTCTTTTTCGGTGTTTCATTCCCCATTCCGCCAGTTCATCAATAACTTTATCTAAGGTCATTCCGTAGTCGGTCAATTCATATTCTACGGTAACGGGAATAGTGTTGTGAACTGTTCTCCTGACAAGTTCATTTATTTCCAGTTCGCGTAATTCTTTTGAAAGCATTTTTGCCGTAATCCCGCCTACTTCCCGTTGCAACTCTTTGAACCGCCGTTTCCCGAACGTCAACGTATTAAGGATTTGAATTTTCCATTTTCCCCGAAGAACGTCGAGCGCATCGTTAATGGCAAGAAGTTTATACGCACAAGCACTTCGTTCTCTCGTTAGCCTGTTATTCTTGAAAGTTTTGGCGGTTGTTTTCATCGTTTTTCTGGTTTCTTAAAGTATACTGGTATACTTTTGGTAAGTAGTTACTTTTCTATATCAAATATAGGTATCTTTATTACAGTAAACAATATTCATTAACTTTTTAGCGGAGAAAATTTCCATGGACCATGCGCGGAAGAAAAATCATAAACTCAATATCTTTTTGTGGGTCTTACAAATACTTTTTGCCCTGCTTTTTGCCAGTGCGGGTTTTTTAAAAACCTTTAAACCCATCGTCGAGATTGCACCGATGATTCCATGGGCACCTACCGTGCCTGAATGGCTGGTTCGTTTCATCGGGATCAGTGAACTTTTGGGGGCACTTGGACTTATACTTCCGGCAGCATTAAGAATTCTTCCTCGGTTAACAACACTTGCTGCCGCCGGACTTGCCGCAATTATGCTGCTGGCGAATTTGTTTCATATCTATCGCGGCGAATTTTTTGCTCTGCCCATGACGGGAATTTTTTTTGCCTTGTTGGCGTTCATTGCGTACGGCCGTTGGAAATTAGCTCCGTTTACAGTTAAGGAGAACACATGAAAGTAGAAATCTGGTCGGATGTGATGTGCCCGTTTTGTTACATCGGAAAAAGAAAATTCGAAACGGCATTGGAAGAATTCCCGGATAAAAATGATATCGAGATTGAATGGAAAAGTTTTCAACTAAACCCTGACATGAAAACCAATCCGCAGAAGAATATCAATGAATATCTTGCCGAGCATAAAGGGATCAGTATCTCTCAGGTGAAACAAATGAATGACCGCGTAACAGCCATGGCAAAAGAGGTTGGACTTTATTATGATTTCGATAATGCGGTTGTTGCAAATTCGTTTGACGCACATCGGCTCTCTCATCTTGCAAAGAAATATGGAAAGCAACCCGAACTGGAGGAACAATTGTTCAAAGCATATTTTACTGACGGAGAAAATACTGCCGATCACGATACTTTACTACGGCTTGGCACTGAAATCGGACTTGATGGGGATGAGATCCGCCGAATGTTGAGGAGCGACGAATATTCGAATGCTGTTCATGTCGATGCCTACGAAGCACAACAAGTCGGCGCTCGAGGTGTTCCATTTTATGTTTTCGATAACAAATATGCCGTTTCCGGC
Source organism: Ignavibacteriales bacterium (assembly GCA_037443785.1). GTDB lineage: Bacteria > Bacteroidota > Ignavibacteria > UBA10030 > UBA8401 > JAQUOA01. The sequence continues at coordinate 29,611 of JBBINR010000009.1, forward strand.
GCCCAGCCGAGCCGGTTCTTTCTGCAAGTACTTGAAAAATCGTATTCTGAATGGAAAAAAGAACACCAATCTATAAAGGAAAAGGAATGATTAAACTCAAAATTATTATCGCAAGCACACGCCCGGGAAGAAAAGGACCCGCCATAGCATCATGGGTCTTTGATGCCGCAAAAAAACAGCCGGAAATTGATGTAGAACTTGTCGATCTCGCGGAAGTTCATCTTCCTCTTTTCGATGAACCAAACCTTCCACGCTTTCAACAATACCAAAACGAACACACCAAAGCGTGGAGTAAAATTATTGCCCCCGCAGATGCCTTTATTGTCGTCACACCGGAATATAATTTCGGTTTTCCGGCATCATTAAAAAATGCTATCGATTTTTTACATCACGAGTGGACGTATAAACCGATTGCCTTTGTGAGTTACGGCGGCATTGCCGCAGGCACTCGATCGGTACAAATGCTGAAACAGATTGTTACTTCGTTGAAAATGATGCCAATAACTGAAGCGGTAAACATTCCATTCTTCTCAAAATTTTTTGATGAACAGGGAAATTTTCACGGCAATGACGAAATGGAAAAATCTGCCGCAGCAATGCTGAAAGAACTTCTTCTTTGGGCAAAGGGATTGAAAGCGATGCGAGATGCGAAGCAATAAAGAAATTTACAATTCGCAATATTTTCACTTCTTACTCATTACAAAAGTAACGAAAAATATTTTTCGTTGATACAGTTTGCTGTTTGAACTTGCGTGCAAGACGTTCGTTCAATACATTATCACGTGCTTTCCTTTTGAAGAAAAAAAATGAGAATCATTCCTAAGCCTCAGCCAGGTGAATACGATCCATATGCAATCATGTATATCAGCTTGCTTCCCGACGACGGATATATTCTGAAGCATTTGAATGACACCCGGGAATCATCATCCCAATTTTTTCTTGCTATATCGAGAGAAAAATTGATGTTTCGGTATGCGCCAAATAAATGGACGATCAAAGAGATTCTTTTGCATATGATTGACGACGAAAGAATTTATTCTTACCGGGCATTGCGATTTGCACGTAATGATACGACACCATTGCCAGGCTTCGATCAAGAACCGTTCGCACGATATTCCAAGGCAAATGAACGCACAATGGAAAGTCTCATTGATGAATATCAGACGGTGCGAAACGCAACGATTTCACTCATAGCGAATCTTCCGGAAGAGGCGTTAATTCGAGGAGGAATCGCTAACGATCATTTTGTTACTGTACGTGCCCTTATCTATCATCTTGCCGGACACGAACTTCATCACGTGAACATCATTAATGAAAAATATTTAAAAAAATAATTTCAGCAAAAAACGGGGATGACGTCGATGGAAAAACAAAAAAGTGCTTTTACAACAATTGTATTTACGGGAGCAACTGCGGGAACGCTTGATATTGCAGCAGCACTGTTGAATTTTTTTATCACCACAGGAAAAAACCCCATTCGTGTTTTGCAATTTATTGCGAGCGGCGTATTTGGAGCGGATGCTTTTGGTGGCGATGCATTGATGCCGTTATACGGATTGGTGTTCCATTACTTCATTGCAACATGCTGGACAATCATATTCTTTTTAGCCTATCGCAGAATCAAACTTATCAGAAAAAGTTGGGTTCTCAGCGGAATCAGCTATGCTGTTGTTGTATGGACTATCATGACAAGGATTGTTCTTCCACTGTCGCGCGTACCTCAAATACCATTTGATCTCGGAAAGGCCGCGCTTGCGATTGCCATTCTTATTGCCTGCATAGGATTGCCGATATCATTCGGCATAAAAAAGTACTACGCCTCTAAACCAAGTTGATATTGAAATCTGAGGAAATAACAAAAATTTCTTGACAAATTATACCAAATGGTATATCTTATAGAAAAGGAGCGGTCAAAAAAACATGGAAGTTTTCACAAGCGGTTTGTTGGTTGTTACATTGTTATTATGGGCATCAGCATTTGCAGGAATTCGTGTTGCTTTACATGGTTATTCTCCAATTGAAGTTGCTGCATTTCGTTATCTTATCGCATCCATTGCGCTGGGATTACTAGCGCTTACAAGAGGCGGACGGCTTCCAGATCGAAAAGACATTTTCCGGATCATCCTTGTCGGGGGACTGGGAATTGCCGTATACAACATCACACTCAATTACGGCGAAATATCTGTCACCGCTGGAGCGGCCAGTTTTATTATTAGCACAACTCCTGTGTTCACGTCGCTTCTTTCAATTTCAATGCTCGGTGAACGTGTTAAACCACTTCAGTGGTTTGGTATGTCGATTGCAATCGCGGGAATTGCCGTCATCGCCCTGGGCGGCGATGGATTACGGTTTAATTCAGGAGCAACGCTTGTTCTTATTGCAGCAATTTCTTCAAGTCTGTATAATGTTTTACAGAAACCATTACTGGCAAAGTACGGCGCGTTGAATGTTGTGAGTTTTGCAATTTGGATTGGAACAATTCTTCTCCTCCCGTTTGCATTAAATTTACATCACACAGTTTTAAAGGCATCACCGTCCGAAACACTGGCAGTAATTTATATGGGAATTTTTCCCGCAGCGATTGCTTATGTATGCTGGTCCTACGTTCTTGCACGAATGCAGGCGTCCAAATTATCACTCGCTCTTTTCCTTATCCCTATTATCTCTTCATTAATTGCCTTTGTTTGGATCGGAGAAATTCCAACTTTGCTTACGTTTGTTGGCGGTGGAATTTGTCTTAGCGGAGTTGCATTGAGCATGGCGGGTGCGAGAAAAAAAACATAATTTTTTTCACTACATTTATACAATGACCATCGAAAAAAAGATATCAAAGGCAGAACGCACGAGACAATTTATCATTGAAAAATCCGCTCCTATTTTCAATAAGAAAGGATATGATGGCACATCGCTTTCCGATTTAATCGAAGCAACCGGCTTAACAAAAGGAGCCATTTACGGTAACTTTGAAAACAAAGACGATGTTGCGGTTGAAGCATTTGAATATAATCTTTCTCTTATCCACGACGTCATCAATCTTCGCCATACTTCTGGAGAAAGTTCAATTCAATGGTTGCTGAAAATCCCTCAGTTTTATCGCAACACTCACCGTAAAATTGCTGTTCAGGGCGGCTGCCCAATTCTCAACGCAGCCGTGGATGCCGATGATAATAATTCTTTGCTGCACAAGAAAGTTTTTCAAAGCATTAACAGTTGGAGGCACAATATCGAACAAATAATTCGCGAAGGCCAGACACGGAAAGAAATAAAAAAAGAAATCAATGGGGCTGACTATGCAACGATCTTTATTGCGTTAATTGAAGGGGGCATCATGCTGGCAAAAGCTCTTCGGGAACCAAGTCACTTGATGATTGTGTTAGATAAAGTCGAAAATATGATAAAAACAGAGTTGCCAAAATAATTTTTTTATTATAAAATATACCAATTGGTATATTTTATTTACAAAAGAGACAAGATGAAACTCAATACGCAAAAAATACTTATCACCGGGGGCGGAACCGGAATCGGATTAGCGATTGCAAAGTCGCTGTATGAATTGGGCAATGAGGTGCTTATTTGCGGTCGCAAGCCACAAAGTTTACAAAAAGCCGCACAACAAGTACCTGGCATTAAATATACCGTCTGTGATATAACAAATGAAGATCACGTCAAAAGCCTTGTCGATGTTGCTCAACGTGAACTTGGCGGCCTAACTATGCTTATCAACAATGCCGGAGTCGCCGAATTCTACGACATCAACAGCGGAAACATATATTCCAATGCTCGTCGTGAAATTGAAACGAATTATTTAGGATTGATTCGCCTGACGGAAGCTTTTCTGCCAATTTTAAAACAGCAATCCGAAGCAGCCATTGTCAACATCTCATCGGCGACAGCAATCGTTCCACATCAATGGATTCCGACGTACAGCGCTTCAAAAGCAGCAGTCCAATTGTTTGGTGAAGCACTTCGTCTTGCCCTTTTGGAAAGTTCGGTGAAAGTGTTCAATGTTTTGGCACCGCTCGTAGATACTAATTTTTCCAAAGGACAGATTGATGTAAAAAAAATCCCTCCTGAGGCTGTTGCACAAGCATTACTCAAAGGATTGCAGCACGATACCTTTGAAATTCACGTCGCTGACGTTAAAGCATTGCACATTATTAACCGCCTTGTTCCTCGCATAGCGCAAAAGATTATGAATAAACGCATTCACTTATTGCAAAATGAAATTTCTTGGGAAAAGATTTTATAAAGAAAGGAAAAATAAAGCATGCAATATTTAGTAGAAATGAAACTCTCCAGCGGTTCGCGTTCAAAATCACCTCAGGAAGGATTAGTATTTATAGAACGATATGTGCTGCCGACATTGGAAGCATGCACCAAACTGCAAAATGAGAAAAAAATTATTGCCGGCGGACCGGTGCTCGGCTCAATTCAATTTGCGTTAATCATTCAAGCAAATTCGGAACAAGAACTTGATGGATTGGTAGAAAGTCTTCCTATTTGGCCGTTGATGGAAACGACCGTAACTCCGTTGACAAGTTTTCATGGTCGTGAACAAGCAATAAAACCAAGGCTCGAACGATTAAAATCTCTGACATAAGCAGTCTCATAAAAAATTATACATTTATGGAATTAAAAACATTTTATACCATTCGTTTCAATGATTGCGACCCGTTTAATCATTTAAATAATTCCTGCTATTTCGATTATATGTTGAACGCACGGGAAGATCATATCAAAGAATTTTATGGCATGAGCCTGGCCGATTTTTATCAAAAAGATTTTGGATGGGTTGTTGGTTCCCATGAAATTGTTTACCTCCATCCTGCTGTTTACAACGAACGAGTCTGCATAAAATCTTCGTTGATCGAATTAACACAGGAATATTTATTGCTTGAAATGGTGATGACGAACCATAATTCAACACATCTGAAAGCAGTGCTATGGACAAAATTTGTCGGCGTTAACATAAAAACACAGCGACGTGAAAATCATCCGGCAGATTTTCAAGCGTTTGCTGAAAGCGTTGTTGATCATAGCATCGATATAACACAAGGATTGAACGAACGAGTGAATTCTATTCGAAAAAAATTGCGGGCGGAGAAAATTCAGCAACACACGGTGGTCCTGTGATGGAGGCGTACTTAAAAAATTCCATGTTCAATTTTCGGTAGAAGAAATTATTTTCGTGCAGTATCCTTGTGCAGCCACGAAAATAATTCATTCACCATTATTATGTCCGAGATATTATGAAAGTATTCTTTTTAATTGCTATACTGTGCCTGAGTATTGTGCGAAATGCGCATACACAAGCAATCTTTCCATCTCCTTCGTACCAACACCGTCTCACAATTAAGGCTGTCCAAGCAACACAAAAAATAACACTCGACGGCCGATTAAACGAAGATGATTGGAACAGATGCATCGCCGTGCGGCATTTTATTCAAAGCTCGCCCGTTCAAGGAAACGATGCAACCTACGATACAGAAGTGAAAATTCTTTATGATGATGATAATATTTACATCGGTGCCGTGTGCAGCAATCCGGGTAATACTATCTTTGTGCAAGATTTGCGGCGCGATTTTTTATACGGCAACAATGAACTTTTCGGAGTATTCTTTGATCCGTTTCAGGATGTTCAAAATCCCGTTCCATCATTTCTCGTTACACCCTATGGCACTCAACGCGATCTGTTGATTTACGACGACCGCATTTACGATCTTAATTGGGATGCGGTGTGGAGTGCAGAATCATTTGTTACGGATTCTTCATGGAGTACGGAAATTGCAATCCCATGGTCTACACTGCGTTATCCTTCCGATTCAACAACGTGGGGAATCAATTTTAATCGAAATGTTCGATCGCTGAATGAAGTCACCGGTTGGTCACCGTGGCCGTATGCATACAGTGTTGGAAGAATGTCGTATGAAGGATTGGTCACCAATATTCATGCACCGCAGGCGAATGCCAATTTTAGAGTTCAGCCATACGTACTTCAAAATGCGTCGAGGAGTGCACACAGTTCGACGGATTTAAATTCGGAAGTCGGCGGTGAAATAAAATGGCTGATCAATACCAATACCACTCTTGAAGGAACATACAACACAGATTTTGCACAAGCAGATGTTGATCGCCAGGTTATTAACCTTAAACGCTCTTCGGTATTTTTTCCCGAGAAAAGACAATTCTTTTTAGAGAACGCCAATCTCTTTTCTATTGGGCAAGATGAACTCATTCAACCTTTTTTCAGCAGGCGAATTGGTTTGGATGATGGTGGTAAACCGTTGCACATTGACGGCGGCGTGCGGTTTATTCAACAGACTGCAGATCACGCTTTCGGCGCTGTGTTCATTCAACAATCGAACAAAGAAACCAACAAAAGCTCATCGTTCGGAATCATTCGTGGACAGGAAAATCTCGGCACAAATGCACGAATCGGTTCGATGATCTCTTTTCGCCGCGATGAATTAGAAAATACATCCAATATTACCGCTTCGGTTGACGGATTCTGGCATCTTTCGGAACCCCTGTTTATTCGCCCGATGATTTCTTCCACATTTACTCCAGGCTCTTCAACAAAAGGATTGGCATTTTTTAACGAGCTCAGCTACATCAAGAATAATGTTACGTTTTCATGGCTTGAAACTTTTGTAACACAAGCGTATGAGCCAAAAACCGGCTTTCTCGCTAGAAATAATTTTATCAATACACGCCCTTTATTGTTTTTTACATTTCTCACGGATTGGTTTGAAAATGAAACAACATTTTTTATTCCTTCGGTCGGTGCAGATATTTATCATAGCGCCACAACCAAGGATTGGCAGGAAATCAATCTTACCGTGATTCCATTTCAAGTGTTGACGCAGCATGGTACGACATTTTTTGTAAGTGTGCTGCCGTCATGGCAAAATCTCCATGGCAATTTTCAGCCAGTCTCAAATATTGATATTGGACAGGGCATCTACAAATACACCAGAGTTGATGCTAATCTTAATACGAATCCAAGTGCTCCGTACAGCATTATTGCCGATTTCAATGCGGGGAAATTTTATAATGGAAAACTCAACAGTTACACTGTTAGTGCCCGCATGGTTCCCGAACGGCACTTTTCGTTCACATTTGGTGTTACACACAATGTATTTTTTGATTTCCCCTCAAGTGCAAAGACAATAAAAAATGATCTCGTTGTTCCGGAGGTACGAATTTCGTTCACCCCGAAGATTCAATTATTTGGTTTCTATCAATACAATACTGACAGCAATACCGGAGGTTTGAATGTACGATTTTCGTGGGAATACAATCCGCTGTCGTTTGTATACTTGGTGTTCAACGGTGTTGAAACGATCGATAAAAAATTGGTTGTGGATCCGCTGCACGATCAAACAGGAATTGTTAAAATATCATATATTAGACAATTATAATTTGAAGGGAGCCAAATAATGTTCATAGACAGAATCACTATCAATGATAAACTGGCTCTTTTTTCAGATCATTGGAACCTTCGAATCGTCGGAGAACTTAATGGACAGTATGTGAAGCTGGTAAAATTTCAAGGGGAATTTGTATGGCATAAGCATGACAACGAAGATGAGATGTTTTATGTTCTCAAAGGGAAATTCAGAATGCAATTCAGAGATAAAACCATTGAACTCCGAGAAAATGAATTTTTAATCGTGCCGAAAGGAATAGAACATAAGCCGGTTGCTGATGCTGAAGTATGGGTGATGCTCTTTGAACCCAAGGGAACATTAAATACCGGTAATATCAAAGATAAATTAACACGAGACACACTGAAAAAAATATAATCGATAGGATAAAAGAACTATGCCCATACCATCTCATGAACTTTTTATTTTTACATTAGCAACTTTCGGAATGTCCGTAACGCCTGGACCGAATATGATTTACTTGATTTCCCGTTCAATGACTCAGGGTACAAAAGCGGGATTTATTTCATTGCTCGGAGTAGTTCTGGGATTTTTATTCCATGTGTGTATGGTATCATATGGTTTAACGGCAATCCTTTTGACGGTGCCATTGGCATATACTGCACTGAAAACTATCGGCGTTTTTTACTTGCTTTATTTGGCTTTTCAAGCAATGAAGCCGGGCGCTAAAAGTGTTTTCGAAGTACAAAAAGGGGTCGGAAGCGATACTGGGATAAAACTTTTCAGCATGGGGTTTTTAACGAACGTTTTTAATCCAAAGATTGCCATGTTTGAGCTTTCTTTTTTTCCGCAATTTATTAGACCGGAATATGGTTCTATAGTGCAGCAGGGTTTAACGCTCGGTGCGGTGCAAATGAGCGTGAGTTTTTCTATCAATCTAATAATTATACTTTCCGCATCGCGCATCGCCGTGTGGTTTTCACAAAACCCGCATTGGATAAAATTACAAAAATGGTTTATGGCAAGCGTGCTGACGGGCCTTGCGGTAAAAATGGCGTTTAGCAAAAGTAAATAACAATTTTAAAACACTGTACCTATGAATGATGGCAGGAAGATCCGAAATGAAACAAATTTTTATTGATAAATTTTTTGTTCCCAAAAATGCTGTTGAAGAATTCACCCAACGAATGAACTATAATCGAAGTTTTCTTAAAACACTTTCAGGTTTTTTAGGAGACAGCGGGTATCAGCGAACTGATGAGCATGGAAACCTTATTGTTATAACGATTGCAACGTGGGAAAGCAAAGAAGCATTAACGAATGCAAAAGAAGCCGTGCAAATGGAATATCAAAGAATCGGATTCAATTCGTCAGAAATGTTTACCCGATTACATATTACGATGGACAGGGGCATCTACAATGAAATCAACAGTTAGCATTTTTCTTCTTCTCTAATACAATCGTATGAACTCAAGAACGATGAAAAAACTCATTACATATCAAATTGATTCTTTTACAAAAGAAAAATTTCAAGGAAATCCGGCCGGAGTTGTCATGAATGCTAACGGATTATCCGATGACCAAATGCAAATGATTGCAAGAGAATTGAACAATTCGGAAACGGCATTCCTATTTCCTCCCGATCACGATGACTGCGACAGCATTATAAGATATTTTACACCAAAAACTGAAGTCCCGACTTGTGGTCATGCAACCATTGCAGCCCTCTATGCCAAAGCAATAGAGAAAAATTTAGATTCAAGTGTCGTGAGATTGAAAACATGCATAGGAGTTCTGCCATGCGAAATCATTAAAAAGAATAACGATTATCAAATTATCATGACTCAAGGAAAATTCGAACTTCACCCAGCTTTTGATGATCTCACATCTCTGAAACTACTCACCTATTTAGGATTAGAAAGGGCAGATTTGGATGAACGCTGTCCAATCCAAATTGCATCAACAGGACATTCAAAAGTCATGATCGGTATAAAGAGCAGAAGGAAACTTAACAGCATAACTCCAAACTTTGAAGCCTTAAAAGAGTTGAGTGGAAAGATAGGCTGCAACGGATATTTTGTTTTTACGTTTGATTCTGATAAGAACGATGTGTTGACGTACGGAAGAATGTTTGCCCCGGCAATTGGAATATCCGAAGACCCTGTAACCGGAAATGCTCATGGGCCCCTGGGAGGATACCTGATCCAAAATAAAATTTTGGAAACAAAAGAGCATTATTTTGAATTTAATGGAAAACAAGGAGAAGCCTTGAAAAGACTTGGCACAATTACTGTCAGGGTCAAAATTGAAAATGGCAAACCTTCAGTGATACAGATAAAAGGCGATGCAGCGGCAATTTTTAGAGCGGAAATAATGTTACAATAATAATGAACGTGTTCGAAAGAGCATTCTCATCATTTTGATAATCATTGGTTCCCTTCAACCACCTTTTTTAATCCTTCTAGAACAGCTGACCAGTTTTGTTCTAAGTGTTTTTTTTCTTCGTCGCTTGCATTGTTGTCTTGAATAACAGTGACGCGTGTGCCGCCATTCACCGTTAAGATTTCATATCTCACTTTTTTATAATTTTCCGGTATATCCGGCAGACCCGAAAGATTGCTCCAATATGTCGATTCGAACAATTTTTCAGGAACGAGGTTGAGAATTATTCCTTTGTCTTCGTATGATTGCCCCTTCCACACTCCGCGGTATTTGATTGCGCTCCCGATTTGCCAATCGGAGATAACTTCGGTACCGAATAGATATTGCTTTATTTTCACGGGATTTGTCAACGCGTCCCACACGTCTGCTGATGATGCGTTTATCACTATGGATTGTTTCGCATTAAAGAAACTATTCATCGTATCTTTCCTCACTTCTCATAATCAATTTGTTTCCACCAATTTTTTAATTTCAACTAAAATCGGATTCCATCCTTCACCATTGTTATACGTTTCTCTGTATCGCCGTTCTCCCTCTGCAACCGTTGAAAAATCACCTTGGGTAACGATCAACACAGTATGATTATTTTCAGATTTTAATTCGTATGTCACCGTGAGGTAGTTTTCCGGAATATCTTCCATTGCCGAATTAGGATCAAATGTTGTGTAGGCTAAAAATTTTTCCGGTGTGATATCAACGATATATCCTTTAACAGGAATTATTTCTTTTCCCTCATAAATCATTTTCCATAACAACGGACTTCCCATTTTCCAATCTGACACCGTTTCGCATCCGAACATATACTTTTTTGTTTGCTCAGGGTTTACAAGTGCGTCCCATACTTTTGAAACAGATGCGTTGATTGTAATTGTATTTGAAACGACAAGTTGTTTGTTCATATGTCTCCTATAGTTTTGATTCTGGATAATATCGTCGAGAAATATACCCATTTATTGTAAAAATGCGACATTCAAATATTTTTTTTATTTTATTTTATGACGAATGCCAACAGTGAAAAACCGCGCGGAATACTTAATCTTCAAGAAGGAAAAAAGAAATTCACGTTAACGCGGCATCTTCCTTCGGATAATCTTCTTCATGTCGTTGAACACTTCTGGGGTGTTCAGTGGAATCTCGATGGGCGGCCGCCCTATATTCAAGAAAATCTGCCGCATCCCTCGGTGCATCTTGTCATTGAACCAGGCAATTCTCGGATTCACGGCGTTGTCTCGTCAAAATTCACACGCAAACTTGAAGGAAAGAGTTGGGTTTTTGGTATTAAATTCAAACCGGGAGCTTTTTACCCATTTACCAAATTTCCAATAGCAACAATGACCAATAAACTGGTCCGGTTAAGTAAAGTGTTCGGAGCCAAGGGAGTAGCATTTGATAAAAAAATGGTAGGACTCACCGGCGATCAAGCAAAGATTGCATGCGCAGAAAAATTTCTTTACGATCACCTTCCACCGTACGATGAAAATGTTGAACTGATCAATCATATTATCGAACAGGTCATTGCCGACCGAACAATTATCAAGGTCGACGATATCGCGGAAATGTTTACACTTAAAGAGAGAACATTGCAGCGATTATTCAGTCGATATGTTGGGGTTAGTCCTAAATGGATAATCAAACGATATCGCCTTCATGAAGCGGTCGAACAAATCAATACCGGAAAGAAAATCGATTGGCCTGGTCTTGCACTCGAACTTGGATATTTCGATCAAGCTCATTTCATCAAAGATTTCAAAATGCTTATTGGAAAATCACCCGAAGAATATGCTCGAAGCGTTGCTCGCTCAATAAACCCATCTTTATAACTGCAGATTATTTACAAAAGTAAATTATTTACTCAAATATATTAACGCACATTGCGTCTATCCTTTTATTGTGGTACCATGAACGCAGTTTTCAAATGACGTGCTTACAAAGAAAAGTTCACCGCGAACAATGTGCAAAGGAGAAATTCACTTGAAAAAATTTTTTATTTTGGTTTTAAAAATTGTTGCCTTGACTATTGGTCAGGCTGCCTGCTTTTCAATCGCCGCCCAAATTGCCGGCACAGCCATATCAAAACCGCTTCCGCCCGAAGAAATGCAAAAGGCAGGAATAGGCCTTCTTCTGGCAAGTTTTATAAATTCTGTGATCATCATTTTTCCAATTTCGCGGTCGAGACAGAAAGGAATGAAGCTCGTTGTTGCTGTGTTTGTGTTGGTGTTCGGCATTCAAACTTTTATGGCACAGATTGAAACTCTCTTCTTTAACTCTGCGTTGAAAATTCCTCTTAACGAAATTGCCGGCTTCTTCAAGACCGGGGCGATCGCCGCTTTCTTATTTTCTCTTTTGTCCGTGCTTATTACTGGAAGGATAAAAAATATTTCGTCACACGAAGAAATTGGCGTTACGCTTCCCCCGTCAACAAGTGAATGGTTGTGGAAATTATCTTTTCTGAGTGTTATCTATTTAGCACTCTACATGTCGTTTGGTCATTTCATCGCATGGCAATCTCCGGCATTGAGAGAATTTTACGGCGGCAGCACCGAAACAGCGGGCTTCTTCACACAAATGAAGAGAGCCCTTTTTGCAATATATCCTTGGCTTGCACCTTTTCAAATTCTGCGGGGATTGATGTGGTCGGGACTTACTGTTGTGCTTATGAAAATGATGAAAGGAAAAGTATGGGAAACAGCATTAGCCAATGGTTTAATGCTGGGATTTTTTTTCACTTCATATCTTCTTTTGCCAAATCCGTATATGCCGGAGGAAATCAGGATGAGGCATTTGGCAGAGACATCAACATCGACTTTTCTTTTTGGGGTAATAGCAGTCTATCTGTTAAATTTTCGAAAGAATGTAAATTCTTAAGATGGAAAAAATTTACTTTTTTAAAACACAATCCGATCTGAGAAAATGGTTCATTAAGAATCATGATAAACTCACCGAAGCATGGATAGGGTTTTATAAAAAGGATTCAGGCAAACCGAGTATCGATTGGAATGAATCGGTCGATGAAGCGTTATGTTTCGGATGGATCGATGGTTTGAGAAAATCGATCGATGCAGTCAGTTACAAAATCAGATTTACGCCGCGGAGAAAAACCAGTATCTGGAGTAAAAAGAACCTCGACCGCGTGAATGAATTAATTGTAATGAAAGTAATGACTCCCGATGGATTGAAAATATTTAACGAACGCGACAAAGAAAAAATGAATCGCTATTCATTTGAACATGATAAGCATTCGCTCGATCCGGCGTATGAAAAAAAATTTAAGAGGAATGCAAAGGCGTGGAAAGTGTTTCAATCGATGTCTCCTTCGTATCAGAAGCCGGCAATCTGGTGGGTTGTCAGTGCAAAACAGGAATCAACACGAAAAAAACGACTGAAATTATTGATCGAATGTTCGCAGAACAACGAGCGAATTCCGATACTGCGGTGGGCAAAAAAATAATTTCGTCTTGCGTTCACACGTTTTCTTCCGCTAATGAAGGCAATAAATTTTTTTAACAAATTTATGGAAACACTATGAAATCTCTTTTGTCGGTACTCATTGTTCTGATGCTTGCGTCTGCGGCAATTCTTCCAGCGCAAACAACGCGCCGCGATAAAGCAGTCTTCATCGAACAAAAAAATGAATTCATGGATTCGGTTGAGACAGCTCTCGGTAAATTCCAAAAGAAAGATACGCCGACAAAAAAAGCTCTGCGCCCGGATTTTTCCACATTCAATCCACCGGCAAGCGTCAATGATTTCACAAAACAGTGGCACAATAAACCTATCTCGCAGGCAATTTCTGGAATGTGCTGGTGTTTTTCGACAACATCATTTCTCGAATCAGAAATTTATCGGCAGACCAAACGTGATATCAAATTATCTGAACTCTACACGGTGTATTGGGAGTACGTAGAAAAGGCAAAGGGATTTGTTCAATCCCGAGGCGATCAAAGCATTGGCGAAGGATCGCAGGCAAATGCAGTACTTCGCGCATGGAAAAATCACGGCATCGTTCCTTCCGAAGCGTACACCGGATTATTGAATGGTCAGCCGTTTCACGATCACTCAAAATTATTTGCAGAGATCGACGCCTATCTAAAATCAATTAAAGCGTCGAATACCTGGGATGAAGATGGCGCCGTGAGAGCCGTCCGATCAATCTTGGATCATTATATCGGTGCACCGCCGGAAAAAATTACGATGAACGGAAAAGAAATGACGCCGAAAGAGTATTGCGAAAAAGTAATTAAGCTAAATCTTGATGATTACGTTGCGCTCTCATCATTTTCCGACAGGCCATATTACACCCTGGTTGAGTATGATGTACCGGATAATTGGTGGCACAGCAAAGAATATTTCAATGTTCCGTTGGATGATTATATGAGTGCGATAAAAAAATCAATCCGTAGTGGATACACGCTCGAAATCTGGGGAGACGTTTCCGAGCCGGGGCTGGACGGACATGCCGGAATTGCTGTAGTTCCATCGTTTGATATCCCGTCGCAATATATTGATGAGAACGCCCGCATCTTCCGTTATAGAAATGGAACAACCGGCGATGATCACGGTGTTCATCTGATCGGCTATACTGAAAAAGATGGAAAAGATTGGTATTTGATCAAGGATTCCGGATCGGGATCGCGAAATAATTCACATCCCGGATATTTTTTCTTTAGTGAAGATTATGTGAGGTTAAAAATTCTCGGATGTATGGTTCACAAAAACGCAATTCCGGAATTTGTTGGAAAGATGAAGTAACAATAAGGCACACTAAGGTAATTGAGATAAAAATCCTTTGGATGGTAATGATCCAAAGGATTTTTTTATTTCCATGGGTAAAAGAACTGATGTACCCTGTTTCACCCTGAATTTTTCCCGGTTCACCGAAAAATCTCACAATTATCTAGTATTCTCTACTATATTCATTCTTCTACTAGACAAAATTTTACCAATGAAATTTGGACTGTTTCGTCTTATATTAAAAATTCATCAAGGAAAGTGATATGTCAACAGAATCAAAAGAGAAAAATTTTTCGCCGTATCAAATTTTTATCATTGCGATACTTTCTTTTATCCAGTTCACAGTGATCCTCGATTTCATGGTCATCGCACCACTTGGCGCAATGCTGCTGAATATTCTCGATATTTCTCCTTCGCAATTCGGATGGATTGTTTCAGCGTACGCATTCAGTGCGGGAATTTCCGGACTGCTTGCCGCCGGTTTTGCGGACAAATATGACAGAAAAAAGCTTCTCCTTTTTTTCTATACCGGTTTTGTTGTCGGAACATTTCTCTGCGGGTTCGCAACAGATTTTCATTTTCTTCTCATCGCACGGATCGTTACCGGTTTATTTGGCGGAGTGATTGCTTCTGTCTCACTCGCAATTGTTACAGATCTTTTTCCATTTGAACTTCGAAGCCGCGTGATGGGATTTGTGCAAATGTCATTCGCCGTCAGTCAGGTTGCAGGAATTCCCCTTGGAATTTATCTGGCAAATAATTTCGGCTGGCACGCTCCATTTATATTAATTGCAAGCATCAGCATGTTTGTCGGAATTATTATCGTGATGCGCATGAAACCCATCGACGCCCATCTTTCGGCGGCAACAGCACATAATCGCAGTGTTTTTGATCATCTCAAAAAAACGCTTTCACACGTTCACTATCGCAAAGCCTTTCTCACAACGGCAATGCTGACGATCGGCGGATTTTTACTGATGCCGTTTTCCAGCACGTTTCTTGTCAACAACATGGCGGTTTCGCAAATACAGCTTCCGCTTGTGTTTATGTTTACCGGTGCGGCATCCATGATCATTCTTCCTGTCGTCGGCAAGATCAGCGATTCGTTCGGCAAATTTAAAATTTTTGTTGTGGGAACATTTCTTGCGAGCGTGATGATAGTGATTTTTACACACATGTCGATAACACCGCTGTGGGAAGTTGTTGTCATCAATATTATTCTTTTTGCAGGAATAATGTCCCGTATGATTCCTGCAACCACAATCATGACGGCAGTTCCGGATCTCGTTGACCGCGGTGCGTTCATGAGCATCAATTCATCGCTGCAGCAAATTTCCGGAGGTGTTGCATCAATTTTTGCCGGCGCGATTGTTGTCCAACACGCCGGCAGCGGAGCGCTTGAACATTATGATATTCTTGGATATGTTTGCGTTGCATTGATGTTTCTCTGCGTTGGATTATTATACAGCATTCACAGACATGTGGAACACAAAATGAAAACTGTTCCGCAATCCTCTTTTGTTTCTAAACAATAAACATAATATCGGAGAATTATGCCGGCGTTAAAAGTCATTATCTTTGGTGCAACAGGAATGGTTGGGGAAGGTGTGCTTCATGAATGCCTTCTCCATTCAGAGGTTGAATCCGTACTGGTGATTGGCAGAAAAATATGCGGCGTTCAACATGAAAAACTACAAGAAATAATTCATCAAAATTTTTTCGACTTCGCTCCTCTTGAAGAACGGTTGAAAGGATATACCGCTTGTTTTTTCTGTCTCGGTGTTTCGTCCATTGGAATGAGCGAAGCCGATTATAAAAAAACGACGTACGATCTGACGATGAATGCGGCGTCAACACTAGCCAAGCTAAATCCGGAAATGATATTTTGTTACGTTTCCGGAATGGGAACCGACAGCACGGAACAAGGCCGCATTATGTGGGCGCGGGTAAAAGGCAAAACGGAAAACGATTTGACAAAACTCGCTTTCAAGGCGGTATATAATTTCAGACCCGGATTCATCAAACCGATCAAAGGTCTGAAGAAAACTCTTGTTCTTTCCAAAATATTCGATCCGCTTTATCCTGTTTTAAAACTTTTCTTCCCTAAAGCAGTCGTTACACTGGAAGATGTGGGACGTGCAATGATTAATTCTGCACGGCATGGAGACAAAAAAAATATTCTCGAGTGTGATGATATTCGCCGGCTCGCTGATTCTAGCTTAGCCTCATAAAATTACATCGTAAAAAATTCCGTTCTCTACTTTGATTGACAGTTTCTAAATACTGTATGGTTGAAAATTCACAAGCAAAATTAAAATTAGTACTTGCTTTCGGAGCTGTCTACATCATCTGGGGATCAACCTATCTCGCGATCCGTTATGCGGTTGAAACGATTCCCCCGTTTTTGATGATGGGAATTCGATCGGTGATCGCTGGAATAGTCCTTTATTTATGGAGCAAAATTCAGAAAAGGGCAGAAATACGGCAACAACATTTTGTACCGCTGTTCATTATTGGAATATCGTTCTTCCTTTTCGGTCATGGCCTGCTTGCATGGGCACAGCAACGCGTTCCCTCTGGACTTGCCGCTGTCCTGATTGCATCTGAATCTTTATGGATCTTTATTATCGAAACTATTTTTATCCGCGATACAAGGGTTCGTTCAAAAGGCATTGTTGGATTGATCATCGGTTTTATCGGAATTATCTATCTAATCGCATCGACAGAAGGCATCAACACATCGAATGCTGATTTTACGGCATCGCTTGCTATCATTCTCAGTTCTCTTTTTTGGTCAGGCGGAGCAGTTTATTCGCGAATTGCAAAGCTTCCATCATCCCCATTTTTGTCGGCAGGCGTGGAATTGATTATCGGCGGTATCTTTCTTCTTATAGCAGCATATTTTGCGGGTGAAATGAATTTCATACGGTTGAGCACGATTTCTTTGCGTTCAGTTCTTGGACTTGGATATTTGATTGTGTTCGGATCCGTCATTACATTCAGTGCCTACGTATGGCTGCTGCGCCATACGTCTGCAACACGTATCTCAACTCATACATACGTCAATCCAATTATCGCCATAGTGCTCGGATGGATTGTTGCGGACGAATCACTTACACTGCAGCTTTTCATTGCAACAACACTAATTATTATTTCTGTCTACCTTGTTTTGAATGATCAGTTGAAAGACACGAAATCATCGTCGATATAATTTTTTTGAGCAAATCGAAACTATTTTTGACGGCACATGCACCAATCTGATTTCATCGGCACAAAAATAAACACCCTCACTATCATTCATTCCTGTATGTCATTTCTCGATTATATTTTGTACGGTATTGAATGGGCGACAAGCCTGTAATTTTTTTGAATGTTGTGCGAAATGCTTTTGTGTCTGAATATCCAACTTTGTACATCACTTCGTTGACATTTTCGCGTGACGACTCCAAACTCATTTTTGCAGCTTCAACTTTCACCCGTTGAATATATTCAACGACGGTATTGGACGTTGCTTTTTTAAATCTCCGCTCAAGATTTCTTCTTCCGATGGCAAGCATTGACGCTAACTGATCAACCGTTATTTTAGCATAAAAATTGTTCTCAATAAATTCCTGCGCCTTTTTTATTTGTTCATCCTCGTGATCTTTTTGCCCTTTGAACATGATAAATGACGATTGATTGTCGCGATCAATCTCTATTTCGTAATATTTTGCAATTTGTACAGCCAGATCACGGCTCGCATATTTTTCGACGATATAGAGAAGAAGATTCCAGAATGAATTTGCTCCGCCGCTGGAATATATTCCCTGTTCGTCGGTAATGACTTTGTCGGAGACAAGGTGGACATCCGGAAACATTTTCCTGAAATCATTCTCAGCAATCCAGTGCGTTGAACATTTTTTTCCTTTCAACAATCCGGTTGAGGCAAGTAAAAAGGATCCCACACATAAACTGGCGACTTCTGCCCCGCCGATGTACTGTTTCTTAATCCAGGGGAAAAAATCCTTATTCAGTGAAATTACTTTTTCCATCATTCCGTTCACAGGCGGAATGATAATGAGATCCGTCTTTTCCACTTCCGAAATTGCATAGTCCGGCTGAACGGTAAACAATTTATCATAGACGCGTACCTCTTTGGTGAGGCCGACCAATTTTACCCTGAACAAAGCCTGTTTGCCTTGATTCTCCAAAAATGTATTTGCAATGGTAAATGTTTTTAACGCGCCTTCAATACAGCCTAATACCGCGGCACCTTGGGGAACAAGTATAGAGATATGTTTCATAATTAATGATAAGAAAAGCAATTGTCGCAATCAACCCCTTAGAATGCCGTATTTACACCCTTTGAAATTGATTTAACGACAGTATATTGAAGATCTAAAATTGACCTAATCCGGTAACGAAACGAATTATTAAACGACGCAGTATCGTAATGAGCACCAGGTGGAGAAAAAAAATGTTTTCCATTGTTATAAGTCTATACGTTTCTCTTAGCGTGAATTCGTGGATAAAAATTTATCTTTTTATTGCACAAAATTTCTTCTTCAAAAAATAAGGAGTGAAGTTATGGAAAAATATCACCTGAAAGATGATGTAAAATTATTTTGTGTTCCGGCAAAATCTTTTCCCGATGGAATTATGGAAGCGCATAACAAAGTACATGCTCTTGTTCCTTTCTCCAACAACCGAAGATATTTCGGAATCTCTTATCCCGTCAATGGCGTTATTGTATACAAAGCTGCTGCGGAAGAATTGCACGAAGGGGAAGCAGAAAAATTTGGATGCGACACTTTTGTGGTAAAGAGTGGAAATTACATCAGCCGGTTAATCAAAGATTACGCAAACAACATTCGACACATTGATTCCACTTTTCAAAAATTTATTGCCCGTCCGGACATTGATCCAAACGGCTGCTGTGTTGAATGGTATATAAATGAAAAGGATGTTCGCTGTATGGTGAGATTAATTCGATAAATTAATGAAAAAATAAATTATAAGAGGAGATAAAATACCATGAGAAAAATTATCGTCTTATCAAGGATTACATTAGATGGAGTAATGCAATCGCCTAGTGGACCTGATGATAAATCAGGTGGTTTCAAATATGGTGGTTGGACTTTACCCTATTCTGATGAAACTGCTGGGAAGGTCTTTCAAAAAATGATGAAACCTGCTGACCTTCTTTTAGGTAGAAAAACTTATAAGGTTTTTGCTGATTACTGGCCCGAACATGCCGACAATTGGGAAGGCATTAATGATGTTACAAAGTATGTCCTTTCCAAAAGCATAAAAAAATCAGATTGGAAAAACACCGTTTTCCTCAAAAATTTGGCAGATATAAAAAAGCTTAAGAAATCAAAAGGTGCTGACCTAAAAATTTGGGGTGGTAGCGAGCTCATTCAACTGCTACTTAAAAATGATTTGGTGGACGAACTCTGGTTCGGTATTTACCCGTTGACCCTTGGTAAAGGAAAAAAGTTGTTTGCCAATGGCGTAATTCCAGCAGCATTTACATTAGTAGAGAGTATTGTTACAACAAGTGGAGTTATTTTCGTCAATTACAAACGAGCCGGTAAAGTTAAAACAGGTACCATTAAAGCGTAAGGAAGAACAACTATGAGAAAAATAATCGTCTTATCAATGATTTCATTAGATGGGGTAATGCAAGCACCCGGCGGACCCGAGGAAGATACATCGGGCTTTTTCAACTACGGCGGTTGGAGCGCACCGTATGGCGACGAAGTTGGTGGTGCGGTGGTGCAAAAAGAACTGAATCAGACAGCAGATTATCTTTTGGGGAGGAAAACGTTTGAGATTTGGGAATCCTTCTGGCCGGACCACGCAGACATTTGGCCTGGCATCAATAACGGCACAAAATACGTTGTGTCCAAAACCATAAAAAAGTCAGATTGGAAAAACACCGTGTTTATCAATAGCTTGGAAGAAATCAAAAAACTCAAAAATTCAAAAGGTGTTGACATTCAAGTGTGGGGGAGCAGTAAACTTATTCAGTTGTTATTGAAGAATGATTTAGTGGATGAACTACGGCTCAAAATTTATCCTCTGACCCTTGGCACAGGAAAAAATTTGTTTAGCGATGGCACGATTCCGGCTGCATTTACTCTAACGGAGAGTTTAGTTACATCTACCGGAGTGATTGTTGCAAATTACAAACGAGCAGGAGAAGTGAAGACAGGTACACTTGGATCGTAAATAAAAAAATTGAGAAATTAACTATGAACGGGTACTTTTATTTTGAAATTCAAGCCGACGATACGCAGCGTGCAATAAAATTTTATAAAATATTTTTGGATGGAAGTTTAACGAAACTCCCGGGCTTCCCATTGAATATTGGCGCATTGAAACGGGCGGATCTCGCGGAGGATTGCTCAAACGTCCGGCACTTCCTCCGTCGCTGGAATGCGGAACAAATGCGTTTGTCTGCTCGTTAGAAGTCGAACGTTTTGATGTAACTGCGCAAAGAATATTGAATCTTGGCGGAGCAATCGCTCTTCCAAAATTTGCTGTTCCCGGGCAGTGTTGGCAGGGATATTTTTTGGATACAGAAGGAAATACATTTGGAATTTTTGAGGTTGATGAAAAAGCAAAATGATAGTGAAAAAATTTGAAACGGTGTTGTAGTGTACGAGAATAAATTTAAGAATAGAAAAATAAAATTATTACTTTGTATATTATAAAACTATAAACAGTCCTATCATACGTTACCGCAAAGGAGAGCAATGGCAAAAAATATTTCAACAATTATGATCAACGCTCCGATACAAAAAGTGTGGGACACGGTTACAAAACCGGAGCTTGTTAAACTGTGGCAATACGGAAGTGATTTATTGACAACATGGGAAATAGGCAGCGATATTAAGTTTAGAACCGCGTGGGAAGACAAAGTATTTGAGCAATGGGGGAAAGTGTTGGCGGTGAAACCGTACGAATTAGTGAAGTATAGTTTATTTGCACCAAGACCCGGGCTTGAAGATAAACCTGAAAATTATTTTATCATGAGCTATGTTTTGGCAAGCCAAAACGGTCAGACCAAGCTTGAAATAATTCAGGAAGACAACAGGCCTAACGCAGTTCAGGAAGAACCGCAAGGTGAAGAAAACCCGATTTTACAATCCCTTAAAAAAATTGCAGAAACTCACTAGAAGTGATTTCAAAAACACCTATTCATTATTATTTCTCTCCAATTTTAGCGGGAGAGAAATCTTGTCTTTTACCCTTATCAATAAAACCGAGATTTCTCATTTGATCTTTTTGGCATTCGTTCGAACTACGACTTGCAGAACATGACAATAAAATCCGATCAAATCGTATAATTCAAAAAAATAGTTGCAGTATCTCTTGACTTTCATTTGTTTAGATATTAATATGTAACCAAATGGTTACATATTAAACGAAAGAATCATGAGAAGAGATGTATTTCAAGCAATAGCAGATCCGAACAGAAGAGCAATCATCAGCTTGCTGGCGGAACAGCAAAAAATGAATGTGAACGGTTTGGCAGAGAAATTTAAGATCAGCCGCCCAGCGATTTCGAAGCATATCAAAATTCTTTCCGAATGCGGTTTAGTAATAACAAGTCAGCAAGGAAGAGAAAAATACTGCGAAGTAAAATTTGAAAAATTGAATGAAGTTTCAACATGGGTAGAACAGTACAGAAAATTCTGGGAAGAAAAATTGGATGCGCTGGGTGCATATCTCAGTGAAGTGCAGTCGAAAAAGAAATAATTTTTTTTGCACGAAAAAAAGATGTTTTCATCCTAAAACTATTCGTGGAGGGTTTTGCAATGGCTAATGATCCATCGCAGCAAAGTATGGTAAAAGAAGATCTCATCGTGAAGCGTATTCTTGATGCACCGGTGGAACTCGTATGGAAATCGTGGACGGTTCCCGAATTGGTGATGAAATGGTGGGGGCCAAAATATTATACCTCCCCGTCGTGTAAAATTGATCTTCGGGAAGGAGGACAATACATTTTTTGCATGCGTGCACCGAAAAGTCAAGGCGGACAAGATTCGTATGTTTCCGGTATCTACAAAAAAATTGTACCGATGGAACGATTGGAATTTACGCAAGGCTTATCAGACAAAAATGGAAACAGAATTGATCCTGCATCAGTCGGAATGCCGCCGGATTTTCCTAAAGAGTTCCTTACAACGATTATGTTCAAAAAAATAAAACACGACATGACCGAATTAATTATTACCGAGTATGGCTGGACTCCCGGCCATATGTATGTCTACTCACTTGCCGGAATGCAGCAGTGTATTGATAAACTGGCAGAACGTCTGGAGTAAAAAATATGAAAACAAAAGCGCCGGAATTTTCGGGCAACGAACAAGTCACCGCCTATATTAAAAAACTTGATCCAGCCATTGGAAAAATAGTTGAATCGCTCCGAAAAATTATTTTAAGCACGGATAAAAAAATCGATGAACATATTAAATGGAACAATCCTGCTTTTTATTATACGGGCGAGATGAAATCTTTTAAACCCAAGGAGCATAAGCGGGAGATCATCGTATTTAATCTGTTCAAAGGAAGAATTATGCTCGTCTTCCCCAGCGGTGCAAAGGTAAACGACACATCGGGATTGCTCGAAGGAGACTATAAGGATGGCCGGAGAATTACAATCCTTAAAGACCTGAACGATGTAAAATCAAAAAAGCGAGCGTTGCAAAGCGTAATAAAGAAATGGTTAACCCTCGTAGATAAATAATAACACAGGAGAATGCATGAAAACATCAAAAGAAGTATCCGTTCAAAAAATTACGCCCTTTTTGTGGTTCGAGAATCAAGCTGAAGAAGCGGCGAAATTTTATATAAGTGTTTTCAAAAACTCAAAAATACTCAGTGTCAATCCAATGACGGTAACATTTGAGTTGGAGGGTATAAAATTTATGGCCTTAAACGGCGGACCTCATCACAAATTTACGGAAGCAATTTCATTCTTTGTTCATTGCCAAACACAAAAAGAAGTTGATGGGCTGTGGAAGAAATTTACTGCCAACGGCGGAAAAGAAAATCAATGCGGTTGGTTGCTGGATAAATATGGTGTCTCCTGGCAAATTATTCCCAGCGATTTGGGGAAATTATTAGGAGACAAAGATCGCGCAAAAGCAAACAGAGTAATGCAAGCAATGTTGCAAATGAAAAAGATCGACATCGCTGAATTGAAAAGAGCATACAACGAATAATAGATCACGAAAGGAAAAAATCATGAAGCGTCTGGTTCTTGCTGTCATTGCTGCAATTTTGATTAATGGAATCTTGGCAACCGCCATTGATGAAGTTTTTCATGCCACCGGTGTTTATCCCCCGCATGGCACGCCGTATTTCGATACAGATTTATTTCTCTTGGCGCTGAGTTATCGCGTCATCATCACAATATTTGCCGCGTATATTACTGCAATGATCGCAAGGGAAAAAGCAAAAACTGCACTGTGGTTTACGGGAATATTGGGTGCCGTTCTTTGGCTTGCAGGTACACTTGCCATGCGTGGCCTTGGTCCGATATGGTACGGCATTGTCGGAGCTGTTACCGCAATTCCATTGGTATTCTATGGCGGTAAATTGTATGAGCGTCGATTACAAAAAACGATACACTAAAATATTTCATATGAGGGAACTATGGAAAATCAACCATTTGTCATGGAACGAACATTCAACGCGCCCGTTGAAAAGATCTGGAAAGCGATCACGGACAAGAACGAAATGAAGCAATGGTATTTTGATCTCGCAGAATTCAAGCCGGTGATAGGATTTGAATTTCAATTCTACGGAGGTCCACCGGAAAAACAATATCTCCATCTTTGCAAAATCACCGAGGTGATTCCGCAAAAGAAATTGACGTACAGCTGGCGGTACGACGGCTACGCCGGTAATTCTTTTGTAACATTTGAGCTGTTCACTGAAGGAAATAAGACTCGCGTGAAACTCACCCATGCCGGGCTTGAAACGTTCCCGAACGATGAACCGGCTCTTGCTGCAAAGAATTTTGCCGAAGGCTGGACAGATATTATCGGCAGGTCGTTAAAGGAATATTTGGAGAAGAAATAACTGCAATTGCATCCCCGAAATTTCAAAGAATTTTGGGGATGCCTTTTATTGTATGTTTACCTTTAACAGTGAATACAATCGTGAGCGTCCTGTATGGGTTACAAGTAATTCTCGTGAGTTCTTCTTCTTTCTCACCCAATCTGCCTCTAACATTTTGGAGAGGAACGCCGCACCCAAAGCACCTGCAAGATGTTTCTTTCGCTCACTCCAATCCAAACATTGTCTGGCAAAAACCCGGTTGCAATGTTTTAACTTTTCTAAATCAATCCCGAGTTTATCAAAAAAACTTTCCCCTTCTGTTGTAAGTTTGTATTCATTGTTGAGGGAAATAAGAATATTGTTTTTCACCATAGATTCGGTCACAAGGACGCCGACCCTCCCCGCAAGATGATCATAACATGTTCTCGCATATTCTATACCTGCGCTAGAATTATTTTTTTGCAGCGATGCTTTTCCATCCAATGAAATTAAATTCGCAATTGATTCTATCGCATAGGCAACTTCTGGTTTCCCGATGGTGTAGTATCTGTGTCTTCCATGTTGTTCAACTCTTACCAAATCTGCCTTCATCAATTTCAACAAATGGTTGCTTGCAGACTGCGCTGAAATATTTGCACATAGGGCAAGTTCGCCGGCTGTATATGCCCTTCCATCAAGCAAATTCCACAACATTGTGGCACGCGCAGGTTCGCCAATCAGTGAACTTAATTCCGAAAAACTTTTATTGAATTCCGCCATATAGTGCACTCTTTCTTTTTACGAAGATACTCAAATGTGAATTAGCATTGTTCATTTTCGAATGAAATAATGTTTCCGCATATCCACTATCTTTATGGAGAATGTAACTGAAAGGAAATTATGATGAAACATACCGTAGAAATTTGTTGGAACAAAAAATCAGAGGAACGGTTTCTTGATAACAAGTACTCAAGGCTTCACACATGGTCATTTGACGGCGGCACGATTGTGAATGCATCGTCGTCTCCCTTGGTTGTCCCTCTTCCACAGTCAAGTGAATCTGCCGTTGATCCTGAGGAAGCATATATTGCGTCGCTTGCAAGTTGTCACATGCTTTTTTTCTTGTCCATTGCTGCGAGCCAAAAATTTATTGTTGAACGATATGAAGACCGTACGGAGGGCATTCTTCAAAAAAACGACGAAGGACAATTGGCGATTACCGATGTCTATCTTTATCCTGTGGTTCAGTTTGGCGGTAACAATAAACCTACTCCCGGCCAGATCGCACAAGTACATGAAGCGGCGCATAAAAAATGTTTCCTTGCAGCGTCGGTGAAGACAACAATACATCTCACTATACAGTAAAAGGAGTATCTATAATGCAAGATCTTGCCATAAAAATGAATCATCGCCCAGGCGCGCTCGCCTCATTGGGAGAAATACTCGGCAATGCGGGCGTGAGTATTGAAGGAGGCGGAGTTTTTGTGGTTGATGGAAAAGCGACGGCTCATTTTTTATTTGAGAATGCAGAAGCTGCCATGAACGTGTTGAAGCAGAATGGATTTTCAGTTTTTGAACCAAGAGATATTCTTATTCAAAGGCTGAACCAGGATGAACCCGGACAATTAGGGAAAATAGCACGCATGATGGCTGCTGCTGGTGTTAACATCGAAGTAATGTACAGTGATCATCAGAATCAACTGATCTTGGTCGTTGATAACTATGAACAAGGAAAGATCGTTTCTGAACAATGGAAATTTCGACACGTAAAACCTTGATTCGTGATGCGCTACTTCAAAGCACTTATTTTCTTTTTTAACACATTCTTGTCAGTATCCGTTTTGGCAGTTTCAAACGCGTGTTCAAAATTTTCCTTGGCTCTAAGATTATCAATCCCCGTATACAGATCTCCAAGCAAGGCAAAATAAAATTGGTTGTCGGTCAATTTCAATTTTTCCGCTTCACGAATGGCCTCGTTCTTCTTTTGAAAGGTCAAAATTCGTCATGTAATATTATTTTAATGTGAAATTGAAACCAAGGAAATGATTCTAACAAGCGCATTTTATTTGTACTCCACCTTTCTTTGGTTTTGTTCCTTCGGTGGCGTAGCCGTCAAATTTCCACCATTCTATCCCGCCAATCAGTTCTTTTACATTGAAGCCAAGTTTTGCGAGCTTTAATGCTCCTTTCGTTGAAGCATTGCATCCGATTCCATCACAGTACGTTACGTAGAGAGAATTTTTATTGAGCTTTTTTACTGTTTCTTCATTCATCGTACGATGAGGGAAATTTATGGCGCCGGGAATGTGTTCCTTTACAAAACCTTCGGACGTGCGGGCATCGATGACAACAATTTTTTCGCCGTTGTTTAATGCGTTGAAAAGATCTGCCGAATCCATTTCGTAATTCAGCTTGTCTTCGTAGTGTTTAATTTGTTCATTCATGGTGAACCCTTATATTGAATGGAAAATGTTACTGTTTAATTAACACACACCAACATACTATCCGAAGGACTGATATAACAACGAAAAGAATTCATTATCATTATGAGTTTTTTTCATTATCATCGTTCACGCATTCATAGTATATTTTTTACACAAGAAAGATTGAGGAAATGGAAATCCGCCACTTGAAGTTGATCAAAGCTATCGTTGAAGAAGGAAGCATCACTAAGGCTATCAATAAATTGAACCTTACCCAATCGGCATTAAGCCACCAATTGAAGGAAGCTGAATATCAATTAGGCACAAAGGTGTTTCTTCGCGTCAATAAAAAATTAGTTCTGACGAAGGCAGGAGCAAAATTATACGAACTTGCCGGCGAAATTTTGGAAAAATTGTCTGATACCGAAGTGCAGATCAAAAAATTACTTTACGGCGAGTACGGTGAAATTAGAATAAGTACAGAATGTTATACGAGTTACCATTGGCTTCCGTCATTGATGCGCCAGTACCATTTGCTCTATCCAAATGTCGAGTTAAAAATTGTTATGGAAGCGACGCATCATCCATTGCAAAAGCTGCTGTCGGGAGACCTTGATGTAGCCATAACAAGCGACCCAATCAAGGACAGCAATATTACATACATTGAATTATTTCAAGACGAGATGTTCGCGGTCGTGCCCGATTCTCACGAATGGACAAAGAAAAAATTTGTATCGGCGGAAGATTTTGCCGATCAGAATCTGATCGTGCACTCACTGCCCCTGGAAACGGTTAGTGTTCATCAATTTGTGCTTGCGCCGGCAGGCGTAACACCAAAAAAGGTTACCGTCCTTCCCTTGACGGAAGCGGCAATAGAAATGGTGAAAGCAGAAATGGGAATTATGGTCATGGCGCAATGGGCTATGGAGCCGTATCTCCAAGCTGATTCGTTGAAAACAGTCAAGATCGGACGCAAAGGGTTGAAACGAAATCACTACATTGCTATTTTAAAAAATAAACAGCTTCCTGAATACTTCACCAGATTCGTTGAATTTTTGCGGCGGGAGATTTCTCTTTGATGCAATACTCAATTCGTTTATGCGAAAAGAAAAACATTCCTCGCCTCATTGAATTGTGTGAACATCATGCTCGATATGAAGGGGCGCGATATGAGGAAAAAAATAAGTGCGAGCAATTGCAGAAGTTGCTATTCGATCCATGCCCGCGTCTCCATTGCTGGATCGTTGAAGCGAATAACAAAATTATCGGTTATGCCTCATACACATTCGATTATTCCACATGGGATGCCGCTTTATTTCTCCATTTAGACTGTTTATACCTCGAAGAGGGTTTCCGCGGATTTGGTATCGGCGAAGAGATCGTTCGACGATTGCGAATCGTTGCAAAAGAAAATGGGTGCGTGAATATCCAGTGGCAAACCCCCGCTTTTAACGACCGCGCGGTCAAATTTTATCAGCGAATCGGGGCTGCCGGCAAAGAAAAGATCAGATTTTCCCTCACACTGTGAAATATTAACGGAATGTGTCAATCTTTCTCTGAATTGCTTTTTTATCATTTTCCGTTTTTGCAAGCAATTGGGCTTTGGTGAAATATTCCTTTGCTTTTTTATTATCACTGCCGGAATGCAATTCGCCAAGCAAAGCAAAATAAAATTGGTTGTCGGTCAATTTTAATTTTTCCGCTTCACGAATCGCTTCTTCTTTTGAATTTGCTTTCGATAGAGCATACGTTCGATTGAGTGCAGCAACAGGAGAATATTCTCTCTGCAATAATTGATTATATAATTGCAAAATATTCTCCCATTTTTCTTTTGTATCTTCTTTGTGTGTGTGCCAATAAGCAATGGCGGCCTCTAAATGATATTTCGAGAGTGTATTTCCTATTGCCGCGCGATGTAAATAATATCCTCCTCTGCTGATCAATTCTGCATTCCAGAGATTCACATTTTGATCGTTGTATAAAATCAATTCTCCGTTTTGATCTATCCGCGCATCGAAGCGTGATGCATGAAAGCACATAAGCGCAAGCAGCGCATTCACCTGCGGTTTGTTCGTCTGTTCATTCTCAACAAGCATGGTGCAAAGACGCATGGCTTCAATGCAGAGATCCTTTCGCAGTGTCGTATTTTGACTTGTAGAATAATATCCTTCGCTGAACAACAGATAAATTGTTGTCAGCACTGTTTCTAATCGTTTATCGATTTCTCCAGGATTTGGAAATTCTATTTTAATTTTTTCTTCTCGTAGTTTTTCCTTTGCACGGAATAACCGCTTGTTGATTACTTCTTTCGTTGTCAGAAATGCATCGGCAATTTCTTCGATGCCGAATCCGCAGAGGATACGAAGCGATAATCCAATTTGTGCTTCCAGCGGAATTGATGGATGACAAACGGCAAACATCATCTGCAACTGACTGTCGTTGATGTTGTGCAGCGAGAGATCGATTTCTTCTTCGTGAAATTCGAGGGAATCTTTTTTTACTTCTGAAGCAATCTTATTTTTAAAGACTGCATCGTGCTGCAGTAAATTTTTTGCCTTATTCTTTGCAACCGTGTACAGCCACGCCGTTGGATTTTTGGGAAGTCCTTCATATCCCCAGATTTGTGAAGCGGTAAGAAATGTTTCGCTGGCAATATCTTCAGCCGTTTCTATTTGCTCGAAACCGAAACGCCTGACCAGAACGGAGACGATTTTTCTGTATTCCGTTCTGAAGAGATGGGGAAGAAGTTCGGTTTGGTTCATAAAATATGTTCGTGCAAAGTGAGTTACTATCTTATAATTTGACTAAGTTCTTTTCCCATCAAATGTCCCAATCTGTCAATTCCCTTCCATCTGAGAATCTGCTTTACATACTTTTCGATTTTTTACTCTTGGTTTGAACTTTTTTTGATCACTTTATAAATATAGGTTTTCAAGCATATCAAAAGAACCTGTTTTTCTAGGTATCTGTAAATCAGAAATAATTCAATGAATAACAATAAAAATATATTGATAAACAATAAATAATAAATTATATTGATTCTAACAATATATAGGAGGAATGTCAATGAAAAGAAGTTCAACAATATTTCTTCAGATAGTCATTGTCCTCATCGGCATTGGAGCTCTTGCTCTTCTGCTTTGGGAACCTCACATCGAGGGTCGGAATGCGCACGCAACTCTCTTTCAAATTTATTTCAATGATCCATTCCTGGCGTACGTGTACGTCGGATCCATTGCGTTCTTCGTTGCTCTTTATCAAGCATACAAAATCTTGGGATTTGCCGGACGAAATAAAGTGTTCTCGCTGGAGGCAGTGAAAGCGTTACGGACTATAAAATATTGCGCGTTAACCATCATTACTTTTGTTGCAGGGGCAGAAATCTTTATTCTCCTTAGCAACAGCGATGATCGTGCGGGCGGAGTTGCAATGGGTATCCTGATCGCTTTCGGCTCAGTCATCATCGCTACCGCGGCGGCGGTGTTTGAACGGCTTTTAAAAAATGCAGTAGAGATAAAATCAGAAAATGATTTAACGGTATAAAGGCGCCCAATAATGTCAATCATAATAAATATTGATGTAATGCTGGCGAAACGAAAAATGAGCGTTACCGAACTTTCGGAAAAGGTTGGAATAACAATGGCTAATCTTTCCATATTAAAAAACGAAAAAGCAAAAGCAATTCGTCTGTCAACATTGGAAGCAATCTGCAAAGCTTTGGATTGCCAACCCGGAGACATTTTGGAATACAAAAGCAACGACAATGCTTAAGCATTCATTGTTACAGACCAAATTATGAATGGCTTTGCGGAAATTTGAGATACAAACTCAAACTCTTAATGAGCCGCGAAATCCTCTTACAGCATAGTATGATTCTGCACCGTTGTGATATGTAAAGACGCGGTCATAGCGACGGTCGCAGAAGATGGCGCCGCTTAATTCTCTAATTGCATCAGGAGTTCGTACCCAGCTGGATGTTTTCAAATCGAATTCTCCAAGCTTTTGCAGCTGGCGGTATTCTTCTTCTGTTAAAATTTCAATGCCCATTGCCGCCGCCATATCAATCGCGCTATTTTTCGGTTTATGTTCTTTTCGTGAATCGAGTGCTTCACGGTCGTAACAAAGACTTCTGCGGTCTTTGGGGCTTTCCTCTGAACAATCAAAAAAAATATATTCACCTTTCTTTTTATCATACGCAACAACATCCGGTTCGCCGCCTGTCTTTTCCATTTCATTGAGCGACCATAATTTTTCAGAGCTGGCATCAAGTTGTGCTTGCACTTTTGACCATTCAAGACCTTTGTGGCGGTTCATATTTTTCTCAAAACGGATTTTCAAAGTTTTAAGAAGTTCTTCATGCTGTTTTGATGACAATTCTTTTTTCATATACTTTATTTATTGATGTCCGGAAATGATTTTTCTATTAGCAGGTCTGTAGTACCATGATAATCCGGTCAGAACAAGTAATAACAAAGAGGGAAATAATTCAACCGCAGGATCACCGGCTGCAATATGCGAATACATTGCACCGGTCATGATAAAGAAAAATCCTGCATAGGCCCATTCTTTAAGTAAAGGAAATTTAGGGATAAGTACCGCTATAACTCCCAGCATTTTCCATGCTCCAAGTATTGTCAGCACATAGACGGGATAGCCCAAATGCGCAATCATATCCGGGCCTCCTTGCCCGTTGAATTTGAATAACTGCCCTAATCCGGTTGATACCATTCCCAATGCAAGCCAGAGGGTGGCAACCCAATAGATAATTTTATTTCTCTTGCTCATAATTTTTTCCCTTTCTGCTTAACTATTCCCGCTCGTTTCCACAACCGGACGCACCTCAACACTTCCTGCCTTGGTTTGTATGATCGGACATCCTTTCGCCATCTCGGTTGCTTCGGCAAGCGATTCCGCTTTCACGAACATGTAACCGCCGAGGGTTTCTTTTATTTCAACATACGGTCCGTTCGTGATAACATTGTTCGACTTGACGACGTTACCATTTGTTCCTAGTTGTTTGCCGCTGTCAACAAATTTATTTTGTGCTGCTATACTGCTGATCCAATCCTGCCACATTTTGTAATCCATCTTAGGATTGTTCCACGCCTCTTGCAGGTTTGTAAATCTGAATATTAACATAAATTCTTTCATGATTGTTCTTTCCTTGTGAAAATTTTTTATATAGTTCTCGTAAAGACGCTAACTCGAAAAAGATTTTTTGTTGTGCCACACTGTAAGAACAACTGCCATAAACAGCATTTTCATCAGCCAATCGCCCGCATGAACTGCGCCAAGCGGCCACGGCATATGATCCCACAATATTGCACCTGCCATACCTACGGCGTGGAATGCAAGCCATAAAAGCAACATCAAGTTCACAGCATTTTTTACTCTTGTAATTTCAAGGCGTGTGATAAGAAATGCCAGCACGTACGATGCAATGAGTTCACGAAGTGGAGCGAATATCATCGTCCATTGCGGAAATGCTGGTGCAGCATTGTTTCGATACGTTGTCCATATTGTGCCAAACATCATCGGGCTGTACCATATTCCGCTGAGTATGAAAGCAATGAATCCGGTAACGATAACAGCTGCATAATTTATTTTGAATGATGATGTATTCATTGTTTATCCCTTAATGAATACCATCGTTCTTGGCGATCTTCCTCACTTCAACGCTGTTTCCTTCGCCTTGAAGCACGGGGGATCCTTTTGCAAATTCAACTGCTTCTTCAACAGAATCAGCTTTTACAATAATGAACCCGCCGAGTGTTTCTTTGATCTCTCCGAATGGTCCGTTCGTAACGACTTTTTGCGAATTTTTCTTCCGAACGACTCTTGCATCATCGAACGGTAGACCGGTGCCGCTGACAAATTTATTTTGTGCCGCAATACCGCCGATCCAATCCATTGTCTGCTTCATCCAAATTTGAATCTGTTCAGGCGAAGCAACCTTGTTGCCGTCTTCGTGGCGAAAAATTAATGCGTATTCGTTCATCTGCAAATCCCTTTCTTTCATTGTTGGTAGAATGTCTATCCGCTACTGGCGGAGTTGGTTTACATTCTAATAACAAATGAGAATACTGGAATTGGACATATTTTATTTTTTAAAAACCTGAGCGCCTCTCTTCTTCATCTCTTCTGCAATATATGCACCGTCTCCTTCTTGCTGTTGCAGCTTTTCAATAATACGATGATAACTCTCCTTATCGCGGTTCTGGCTTAACTTGAACACGCTATCGATTCCTGCTACTTCAATTTCGAATGCAGCAATATACTTGATCAATTTGTTGACGTATTCTTTCGGCAGGTTATCAAGCACGGTGGGCGATTGTGCATGTCCTTTTTCAAAATGCAGACTTGTTGTTCTCAGAACGTTGATCAACCCTTCGTCGTTAAGAAAATTGAGGTTCCCTTTCACATGTACGCTGATGTAATTCCACGTTGAACCTTGATGCGGATTTGTATACCAGCTTGCACTGACATACGTATGAGGTCCGGTAAAGACTGCAAGCACATTGGAATTCTTTTCAAATACTTTGTGATGATCTGTCTCCTTCATGATGTGTCCTGTAAGAAAAAGTTTTCCGTTCCTTTCTTCGATAAATACCGGAACCTGCGTTGCGACCGGCTCGCCTTTTTCATTGCATCCCGTTAAAAATGCAAAAGGATGTTCACGAATGAATTGAAGAACAACTTCTTTGTCTTTTTCTTTATACTGTGGAAGATCATACATAATGGTTTACACCTGTTCGTTGGTTGGCAAAAAAAATAATGATCACATTCATCGCCTCTCCAAAAATGAAAAAGAAATTCACTTATGAATAACATGTGAGAGCGCAAAGAGTGAACATTATCTCCAAATTATAATCTGTCTGTTATTCCTTATAAAGCCGCGCTCCTATCAAAATACCGAGCACAATTCCGACAAAGCTGCCGATCAATTGTCCCGTTACAATTTTGGAAGGAAGAATTCCAAGCGCAATAAAATCGAACGACGTGGTTAATTTGCTCACTGCCCAAAGAAAAAATCCGGCAAGCAACGCCGTTTTCGGCCCTGCCCCAAAACTCGGTCGTATTCCGGCGTAGACCCACACACCGGCGATCCCGTGAATAAAACACATCAACATCCATAGACTCATCGAAACGGATTGCTGCAGAGGATGAATATGGCTTCCCATCTCGTTCACCCAGTTTTGAAAATCGTTGTTGAGAATGCCGCCGTTCACAACGCCGTTGCTGATGAACAAAATAATTCCGGCCACAATCCCACCCCTTAACACACGCGCAAAATTGATATTCATTTTTTCTGTCATAGAAATCATCCTCCTTAGAATAGTAGGGTTCATTGGATAATATTGTTTACCCAAGCTGGGCGAGCGAAAACCAATTCCCTGAATCGTCTTTGAAGATCGCTTCAATGCCGTAAAATTCTTTTTTGGGTAATTTCGTAAACTCAACGTCTTTCGCCTTAAGTTCTTCATACGTTGCAAAGATATCTTTGCAGGTAAAAACGCCGCATCCGAATGTCCCTTTCTTTATCAGTTCTGTCATCGCCTGTGCTGTCTCTTTCGTGAACATCGATCCCGCACTTACAGGATACAATGTGATCTCCAAATCGGGCTGGTCAGGCGCACAAACGGTAAGCCATCTGCCGTCATCACCCATTGGTGCATCGATAACGACTTTAAATCCGAGTTTATTGATATAAAAATCGTACGCTCTCTTTTGGTTGAGGACGTACACACAAACATGAGTCATTTTGGTAATCATAGTTTCTCCTTTTGAAATTGTTTTTCACAAAGATACGCTCTGAATGCTGATTTGAT
This sequence comes from Ignavibacteriales bacterium, assembly GCA_037443785.1. Taxonomy (GTDB): domain Bacteria; phylum Bacteroidota; class Ignavibacteria; order UBA10030; family UBA8401; genus JAQUOA01. The sequence continues at coordinate 64,459 of JBBINR010000009.1, forward strand.
TTCTCGAAAATTGCTATTCTTTGAGCCAGCCGTTTTTTTCTGCAAAGCATCCCGGAACAAAGGAGAGCGGCGAGTGCATCATGGTCGCTTTGATATGCTGCTGTCTCGCTCCATAGACTGAAGGAGTAATGCCGACAAGACGTTTGAATAATCCGGTGAATGAACTTGCACTGTCAAATCCGACCATGCAACATACGTCCGAAACCGGAACGTTGGCGTTCAACAGTGCCATTGCTTTTTCAATTCGTACTGCGGTCAAATATTGATGCGGGGTTTTGCCGTACACTTTTTTAAACAGCCTGATGAAATGGAATTTCGAAAAGAATGCTTCATCGGCAATGTTATCGACGTCGATAGCGCTCGCGTAGTTGCTGTCGATAAAAAGTTTTGCCTGAACAATGCGTCTGTATAAATAGACCTTGGGATATGGTTCTACTGCTGTCATTGTTATCGGTATGCTGTTTGGAATTAAAGTGCATTGCAAATGCTTTTGTTATTGAGATTACTAAAATCGGACAAAGAAGTCAAAATTTTTATCGGATAATGTACATTTTCTCTTTTTTGCGCTCCTTTTATATCATTTTTTGGTGAAGCATTCATGATATGGATTTGCCATTCTCGTTCCCAATCTCTGATTGGAAACGAATGGAATTAGCTGTTTGATTCTATTTTCCCACGTTTAAAATACTCCAACGCCTTCGGACGAAAGAGAACATAGACAGTAATAACGAAGAACGCGCCGTGAATTGCCAATTGATCCAGCGTGTGATAGAAACTTAAGACGACATGGTACGAAATCCACACAAACAAAAGCCACCGCCCCCAGATCGCTCTGCGAAGCGTTGCAATGCCGCCAACGATGGCAAGAAACCGAACGAAAAGCGCCGTGAGAAATTCTCTTGCAAACGGATCGTGTATGGTAAACTCATTTGCGTGGTACGCAATACCGGTAATGCCGGCGGCGATGAAGAACCAGGCGGTAAGTGTAATGGTGAGAGATTTTGACATGATGTTTTCTTTCATTTCATTTTGATCTCTTGTTAGAAAACGAATAAATTTTTGAACATCACTTTATAAATACCGCAGCCATCTTTTTTCTTTATGCTGAAATTTGTATGCTCCGTACCATTTACAGAGAGGATAGAACAAAGCTACAACACTTATCCAGATCAGATAAATAGCCCACAGTTCAACGCCGCTTTCGCCTTTGGGTCTTCCAAAATTAAAACCAAAAACGAAATCGGCGCTGGTATATCCCTGCAGAAAAACTATCGCAAACATTATCGGATGAATAACGTACCAATGCGTTACAAAATAAAAGAGCGGCACTTTGCCGTACACGGAAAGAATATCGATCAATTTGTTTTTCATTCCTTCAAAAAAATAGAGAAGCAGGAACATTGTACCAAGCGTCACCGAAGTGAATAACAGTGACGGCGGATATTTTGTGACGTTGATAAATGAAAAAAATGTAAAAAAAATATTTTTTTGAACAGACCATGGGGCCGGATCCCCGTACAAATTGATGAATCGAAGGACGACAAAGAGCGCAATACACACCGCACCGATTTTTAAAAAGATTTTTTTCCGTTCGATACCCTGCAACTCAAATAATCTACCCAATGAAAATCCTGCAAGCAATATTCCCGACCAGGGAATTGGTGAATATCCCATAATGAACATTGTGCCCGGAGCAATCGGATATGCCGCTGGACCGAAGAACGGCGACATAATAATCTTTATAATGGAATCATCCGCAAACGGAATGAACGCCAGCGCATTGTGAAGAACAATGATCGCAACGCCGATGATGCCAATGGCTGCCGGACTGAACCGCATCAACGCGCTCAGCAGGATAAAACCAAAACCAATCGCCGCAATAACGCTGAAGAGCGCAACCCCAAAATGAATATCAAACCAAAGCCCGAAGTTGATAACGGTAAATTCCAGAACGATCAGCCACAAACCTCGCGTTAATAAAAACCACCTGCTCGCGGATAGATTATTTAAAGCTCTCATGGATAGATACGCCGATGCGCCGGAAAGAAAAACAAACGTCGGCGCGCACAGGTGAGTGATCCAGCGTGTAAAAAATAAAACGGGAGTCGTTGTTGCAAGATCGGTCGGGTTCAGTGTCAGCGAAGTTACGTGCATCATATCACGGATATGGTCGAGCACCATAATAACCATCACCAGCCCGCGCGTTATATCAATGCTCTGTAATCTTTTCATGCCCCTCTCCGGGATTGTTAAGAAGCCCAAAAGTTACGCTGCTCGGCTCTACGGCGCATTTTTACATTTCTCAAGAAGCATTCAATACCTTGTCTCCTTTGTTGGGTGAACGTATGTTTAACACGCAGGAAATTTTTTTTGTTCCGGAAAAAGATATGCAGGTGTAAAGAAAATTCACTGTCACGCCAAGCGCGGCGAAGCCTCCATTTTTAATATGATTTTTCTCTCGTTCTGTTGGAAGAAGAAAAATTATATTTACTTGTTTTTCTCCCTCTTCCATCGTTGCAAAGATTCTAAGCAAACCGGATTCGACAAAACTTAACGTGTCGCATTGCCTTCCCGCTTTGAGAAAGTACCTTCCCTTTTTGAGTGACGTCTCTTTAAACAACGATTCAATCTTTTCCAGGTCGCCGCGGTGTAATGAAAGATATGAAGTGATGTATTGTTCTAAGTCATTCATAAATTTTATTTTAGAAAATACCCAACTAACACCCAACTTTCAATCCTTGCCTTTTCCCTCCACTTCAAGTATTATATACTATTCAATTAAGAGAGAATCCTCCGTTTTATAGGGATTTCACCAGCATCTTCATTTCAGGTTCTGCAAGATGCTGAAACAAGTTCAGCATGACGCTTGATATTCGAAAAACTCTCGATACAATTTACACGAGTGAATCGCGCCGCATTCTTGCCACGCTCATTCGTCTGCTCGGCGATTTTGATAGTGCCGAAGATGCGATGCACGATGCCTTTGCCGCGGCGGCGGAGAAATGGAAAAACGAAGGCGTTCCTGAAAATCCGCGCGCGTGGCTTGTCTCAACGGGACGCTTCAAAGCGATCGATGCTATGCGGCGCCGTGCGCGGTTCGTACCTGATAAACAAAACGGTGAATCATCGGCTGAACGATTGACCGAACAGCTCGAAGCGCATCCGTTCGACATTGCCGTGCAGATCGACAAAGGAATCGACGATGACGAACTGCGTTTGATCTTTACGTGTTGTCATCCCGCACTCTCTCCCGACGCACGCGTTGCACTGACTCTGCGCGAAGTGTGCGACCTCACCACCGAAGAAATTGCGCACGCATTCCTCACTACCCCGACAACACTCGCACAGCGTATCGTCCGGGCAAAAGCAAAGATACGCGATGCAAAAATTCCATACGAAGTGCCTCGGCAATCGGAACTTTCCGAGCGGCTCGATGCCGTGCTTCAGGTAATTTATCTTGTCTTTAACGAAGGATACTCCGCATCATCCGGCACAACACTTACGCGCGCCGATCTTTCCGGCGAAGCAATTCGTCTCGGGCGTTTGCTGCAGCAATTGCTTCCCGAACCGGAAGTGACGGGATTGCTGGCGCTGATGCTGTTGCAGGAATCGCGGCGCACAGCGCGCACATCATCCGCAGGTGATGTCATTGTATTGGAAGACCAAGATCGCGCATTGTGGAATCAGGAATTTATCAAAGAAGGAATCGCACTGGTTGAGCAAGCCCTCACATCGCGCCGATTCGGGCCGTACTCCATTCAAGCGGCAATTGCCGCTGTGCATTCCGAAGCAAAAAATGCGGCAGAAACAGACTGGCGCCAGATTGTCGGGTTGTACGATGTGCTGCTGCGTGTAGAACCGTCTCCCATCATTGAATTGAATCGCGCCGTTGCCATTGCGATGCGCGATGGATTTCAATCTGGATTGGATCTTGTCGATGCAATTTTGAATCGCGGCGATCTTGCCGATTACCGCTTTGCCCATTCGGCGCGCGCGGAGCTCTGCCGCCGATTAGGAAAGACCGATGATGCCCGCGCGTCGTATGAACGCGCACTTGCGCTGACACAATTAGAGCCGGAAAAAAGATTTTTGGAATCCCGGCTGAGAAAATTGGAATGAGTGATCTCACTGCAGAGGGCGCAGAGAAATAATAATGGTCATTGCGAATGAGTGCTTTCCAACGAGCGAAGCAATCTTCTAAATACTTCAAGAGATTGCTTCGACAAAAAATGTCTCACAATGACACTAAGAATTAATCCTAATCTGAACGAGCGTGTCAATCCGTGCCTGACATGGAATCCACATTTTGTTCTTGCGTACGTGCATCCAATAAATGGATTCCTGCGTTCGCAGGAATGACAAATTTCATTTTTCGCAGGAACTTTTCTCGGCAACAATACATTGTACGTTGCGTATTCTTCCTACCGCCGTTACAATGTTCAACATTTTTCATAAGGAGACATTCATGAAACGATTCATGACAACTGTAATATTTTTTCTCACGCTCTTTTCAACTCTTGCCAGTGCGAATGAAACGCTCTCTTCCCTTCTCGAAACGCGCGGCGCCGCGCTTGTTACTGAAGCAAAATCCGCCGGAGCAAACGGCAAAGCTGCGTACGCACGATTCGTTCAACTGATCGCTGCTGAGCTTTCAAAAACGGGAGATTCGACAACGGCGAGAAAGCTTACTTCTGCTGTTTCACATCCCGCAGCCGAAAATTTTCCTCATTCAGAATTCGCCTGGATCACACACACCTTTGCGCGTGAGTTTTATAAAGACGATATCATTCGGGAAACAGCCGAGCTTATTAAGTTTAAAACTTTTGAAACGAATGTACCAAACCGCAAGAATCCGGAGTTCATCAAACAGAAGGAATATCTTCGCTCGCTTGCGGAAAAATTGGGACTGCATTTCAACGACGCGGATGGATTTGTGCAGGAAATCTGGATCGGCGACGGAGCAGAATCGTTCGGATTGATGTCGCATTCCGATGTTCAGCCGGTCGCACGTGAAGAATGGTCGCACGATCCGTGGACCACCGGCGTTATCGACGGAAAAATCTGGGGGCGCGGTTCCGTCGATGATAAAGGACCGATTGTCGCCATCATGTACGGCATGCGCTCGATTCTCGACAGCGGACTTCCCCTCCACAAAAAAATTATTCTCCTTGTCGGCACCGATGAAGAATCGGCGAATGAAGATGTGACCACGTATCTCAAGACGCATAGTGCACCGACGCAAACAATCGTCGTCGATTCAAATTTCCCGGTGATCTGTGCGGAAAAAGGATGGTGCGGCATCTGGCTTCATATTCCAAAAAATGCCGGCACATCAAAAGGGAAAGGATTGCTCGTGACGTCAATTCAATCCGGATTTTCGCCGTCGATTGTGCCGGAAAAAGCTGTTGCAAAAATTGTTGCGCGGCAAATGAAAACCGCCAATGCACAAAAAGAAATCGAAAAAAAAATTGAAGCCTTTATGAAACGGCGAAGCGGATCGAAAATTGAAGTGACTCATGCCGGAGATACACTGGTGGTGACGGCATTCGGAAAGACTGTTCACAGCGCGGTGCCCGAGCAGGGACACAACGCTTTAATGGATCTTGTCGTCTTCCTCGACAATGATCTCAACGTTCTGCCAAACGCATACGGATTGATGGCAAAGTTTGCCGCACAGTTTATCGGATTCGAACTGGATGGAAAGAGTCTCGGCATTGCTCATCATGATGATTTTATGGGAAGCGTAACGGTTGCGGGAGATATGTTTAACACAACAGACACAACGGTGATGTTCATGTTCAACTTCCGCGTACCGAGAGGAATCGAGCAGACAGAAATTGAACACGAATTGCAATCACGCTTCGATTCATTCGGAAAGAAGTACGGTGTTAAATTTTCCGATACTCGTTACCTCAGCAAAGCACTGTATTCCGATCCTCAAAGTCCCTTCGTGCAAAAACTTCTGACGATTTATAACTCTATCACAAAAGAGAACCGGCCAGCGCAATCCATCGGCGGAGGAACATACGCAAAACGAATCCCCAATGCCGTGGTCTTCGGTCCCGCCCTGCCGGACGAAGAATATCTCGGTCATCAACCCAACGAGTATTTTCTCATCAGCACGCTTGTGAAGAATATTGAAATCCTCACGCACACGATGGTGGAGTTTGGGATGTAGAGGCAATAAACAATTGATACTTGAAAATTGTTTTGACGGCAGAATACTTTTTTTGCGCTGAAATCGATTGTCATTCCTGCAAAAGCGGGAATGACAGCGTCTCTTTTTTTAAAATAAATATTTTTTAAAAAATATCATCACGAATGTCGATTTCTATTTTCATCGTTCGACTATAGAATGAAAACAGTCACTCATCATTTTTAAGGAAATACTGCCATGATAATGTCGATAATGAAAACACCGAACATCGCAATCGGTTTACTGATTCTTCTTACTTCGATTGCACAAATTGGCGCGCAAACAAAATCGGACCATGGTTACGTTACCGCCAACGGAGTGAAGTACTATTATGAAATTTACGGAAAAGGTGAACCGTTATTGCTGCTTCACGGAGGACTGGGTTCAATTGAAATGTTTGAGTCTAATTTAAAAACACTTTCAAAAAACCGGACGGTGATTGCCGTTGATCTTCAGGGACACGGCCGCACTGAGCTGGGTAATCGTCCGTTTCGCTACACCGATATGGGAGATGATATGTCAGCCATACTCAAACATCTCAATTATACGCACGCGGATGTGATGGGTTATTCAATGGGAGGCGCTATTGCCTTTCGATTTGCGGTGCAGCATCCCGAAATGGTGCGGCGTTTGGTTATCGTTTCGATGAGTTACGCACAAGACGGATTCTATCCCGAACTGAAGCCGATGCAAGCCGCAGTTGGAGCAGCGATGGCGGATCAAATGAAAGAGACGCCGATGTACAAGGGCTACGTTGCCATCGCTCCGCATCCGGAGGATTTTCCGAAATTGCTCGACCGCATTGGTGAACTGATGCGTACGAATTTTGACTGGTCGGAAGATGTCAAGAAACTCACAATGCCCGTCATGCTTATTTATGGCGACGCCGATATGATTCGTCTCGAACATATGGTGCAGTTTTATCATCTGCTCGGCGGAGGACTGCAGGATGCCGGCTGACACCGCGAGCACATGTCGCAGAATCGTTTGGCAATTTTACCCGGCGTAACGCACTACGAAATGGCGGATTCGCCGAAGATGGTTGAGACAGCGCTGCCGTTTTTGGATAGCGAAACCGTTGTAAAAAATTCGAATGAACAAAAAAAATGAACGATGTCGATTTCAGGCCTTGTTGAACGACTATGGTATGTAAACAATAATTTCATTCACAAGACAGGTTGAGCGGACTGCACAATCTGCGCAATGAAGAAGGAAAATCAAAATGAGAAAAATAACTGTCGGATCGTTCATTACATTGGACGGCGTCATGCAAGCTGCCGGCGGACCCGAGGAAGGTTTCAAATATGGCGGTTGGAGCGCTCCGCATTACGATGAAGTTCTTGATAAGATCGCAGAAAAACAAAAGCAACCTTCGTATGATCTTCTTTTGGGCAGAAAAACATTTGAGATTTTTGCTTCCTTCTTTCCAGAACATGAAGACATCTGGCCTGGCGTTAATGATGTCACAAAGTACGTTATGAGCAGCACTCTGAAAAAGGGAAATTGGAAAAATTCAGTAATCCTCAAAAGTGTGGAGGATATCAAAAAGCTCAAGAATTCAGAAGGCTCTGACATTCAAGTTCACGGCAGCGGCAAGCTCATCCAGACACTGCTCGAACATGATTTGGTTGACGAACTCTGGCTTCTTATTCATCCGTTGACGCTCGGCACCGGAAAGAAATTGTTTGACAATGGCACGATTCCGGCAGCCTTCACACTACTGGAAAGCACCGCCACACCAAGCGGAGTGATCGCTGCCCATTACAAGCGATCCGGAGAAGTCAAGACAGGTACTATGGGAACTTAAGGGGAAATAAAAGTTGAGCGAACAAAAAAATTGAACGACTATGTAATGTAAACAATAATTTCATTCACAAGGCAGGTTGAACAGACTGCACGATCTGCACAATGCGGAAGGAAAATCAATATGAGAAAAATAATTGTGATTTCAATGATTTCACTGGATGGAGTAATGCAAGCACCAGGCGGATCTAAAGAAGATACTGCGGAAGGTTTTAAATATGGCGGTTGGACTGCACCGTATGGTGACGAAGCCGGCGGCAAAGCTTTTGAAAAGTTGATGCAACCCGCCGATATTCTTCTCGGCAGAAAAACATTTGATATTTTTGCCAACTACTGGCCCGAACATGCCGACGGTTGGCCCGGCATCAATGATGTCACCAAATATGTTTTTTCCAAGACCAAGAAAAAGTCAGAATGGAAAAACTCGGTGTTCCTTAAAAGTGTGGCAGATATTAAGAAGCTCAAAAAATCAAAGGGCTCCGATATTAAAGTGTGGGGCAGTAGTAAACTCATTCAACTGATGCTGAAGAATGATCTGGTGGACGAACTCCGGATCGTCATGTATCCGTTAACGCTTGGCAAAGGAAAAAAATTGTTTGACGGCGGAGCGATTCCGGCAGCGTTCACGCTAACAGAAAGTACCGTAACACCAAGCGGAGTGTTTATTGCCAGCTATAAGCGAGCGGGAAAAGTCAAGACGGGTACTGTTGGCGCCTAAGTCATGAAAAAGATGATCGTCTAATAGATTTTGTATGAGCATGCAAGAACAAATCAAAAAATATATTATCAGCCAGCCTGAACCAAAACGCAGCGACATGCAAGCGTTGCACCGCATTATTCTGCAAACAATGCCGGCGTGTAAATTATGGTTCCTGGATGGAAAAAACAGCGACGGTAAGATTGTTTCTAATCCTAATATAGGATATGGATGTTATACCGTAAAATATGCTGACGGAAAGACCAAAGAATTTTTTCAAATTGGCATGAGCGCAAATACAGCGGGAATTTCCGTCTACATCATGGGTATAAAAGATAAGACATACTTAGTCAAAACGTACGGAAAAAAAATCGGCAAGGCGGCCGTGACCGGGTATTGCATTAGGTTCAAAATGTTAAAAGAAATAAACATTGAAACACTTGAAGCGGCAATACGGTATGGATTTCAGGCACAAAATGAAAAAGTGAACTAATGAAGCTTTTAAATGCAAAAGTAGAAATTCGTCAACACAGTAGAGAGAAAAAAATAAAGTTTATTCACAATTTTCAGGAGATACTACAATGAGATTTGTCATGTTTATGATTCCTGCCGTGTATCAAGGAGGAAAAGGAAAACGCGTTGCGGCAGATTTTACACCCCCTGCCGATGCAGTTGAAGCAATGATGAAATACAATGAAGAGCTTGCGAAAGCAGGCCATCTTATCTCGCTCGACGGACTGCATCCAGTTGAAAAAGGCGCACGTGTATCGTTTGCAAAAGGAAAACCGACCGTAACCGATGGTCCATTCATTGAATCGAAGGAAGTGTTCGGCGGATATTGGCATGTCAATTTCAAATCAAAAGCAGAAGCGATTGAATGGGCAAAACGCATTCCTGCAGCCGACGGTGATACAATTGAGATACGCCAGGTGTATGAAGTGGAAGATTGGCCCGAAGATGCACGAAAAGCGGGAGAAAGTCCGACAGTCAAAGCGGCAGTGGAAAAACGTAGATCCTAGCAGAGAATAATGATGAAATTGAAAAAATACGACGATGTTCAAACGTACGTCGCAGATTTTCCGGAAGGCGTTCGAGAAAAATTGGAACGAATGCGGGAAATAATTCAGCACACTGCACCGAAAGCACAAGAAGTAATCAGTTACGGTATGCCGGCATATAAAATGAATTCTGTTTTGGTGTATTTTGCTGCCTTCAAAAACCACATCGGTTTTTTCCCAACCGCTTCCGGTATTAAAGCATTTCAACACAAGATTGAAAAATACAAATGGTCGAAAGGTACTATTCAATTTCCGCTTGATCAGCCGCTTCCGGAAAAATTGATTAAAGCAATCGTCCGTTTTAGAGTGAAGGAAGACAAACAAAAAAGCAAAGTGAAAAAAAGTGATGTTCAACCGAACGTTAGAAGAGCATGAGAACTAGTATCGTTGTCTCAATGATGATTACGGTATGCGTTATTTATTCGATTCAATCAAATGCGCAGACTGAAACCAATCGAAAAAATCTGGATGAGAAAAAGAAAAGCATCAATACCGTAATTCAGCAGAATAAAGTACAGAAACCTGAGGGAACATTTAATTTTATGGAAACTACGATGACAAAAAAATCTCCAGGCTTACAGTTTACTCAAATTGCCTGGGTGGTAAAGGATATTAACACTTCGAAAAAATATTTTCAAGAGGTGATGGGCATAAGCAATTTCAGTGACGTTGATACCATTCGTGTAAAAGAGTTTGGAGGCGCCTATTACGGCAAGCCGTCGAATGCCGAGAGTCTCGTTTCACTTGCCTATTCCGGCGGGACATTTATTGAACTCATTCAGCCTGTTTCAGGGAACAGTGTCTTTCAGGATTATCTTGATAAAAATCCTGCCGGAGGGATTCACCACGTTGCCTACAGCACATCTGTTGCCAACCTTGATAAAGTAATTTCCGAATTTGCCGATAAAGGCTTCCCGGTAATATCGAGTTTCGATCATCCGATTGCGAAAATTGTTTTTTTTGATACCCGTAAAGAGATTGGTATTATGACTGAAATAATGGGTATTACCAAAGAAGGCGAAGAGATGGTTCAACAAATGAAAAAGTAAACGATTGATCCTACAAAAAATTTTAATCGCTGGCATTTGGAATTTTGAATTAATCAGGAGACAGAATGAAGTTTATATGTTTGGGTTATTTAGATCGAGAAAAAATGAAAGATCTTCCTCAATCTGAAATTGATGCTATTATGCGGGAATGCCGACCCTATTCAGAAAAACTTTACAACACCGGGCAGGTGATTGTTGATACCGGTCTGGAAGCTGTCGGTAAAAGTGTGCGGCGCGTGAAAGGTATGTTAACGATCACCGACGGTCCCTTCCTTGAAACCAAGGAAATAATCGGCGGCGCATTCCTGATAGAAGCGAACGATATGAACGAAGCCATCCAAATTGCTTCACTGCATCCGGCAGTTCAAATGACCGCGGGCGAACAATTTGGCTGGGGAATCGAGATTCGCCCTCTTCACACATTTGAAAGCTCAAAGTTAAAAGTATAATTTTTTTTTCAATTTGATAAAAAAATTTTCACAAGAGGAACATACTATGAAGTACATTTGTCTCGGTTACTTAGATGAGAATTTATTCAATTCATTTTCAGAGCAGCAGCAGAAAGATTTTGTTGATCAATGTATGATGTATGACAAAGAACTGCGTAAGAATCACAACTTTGTCGGCGGTGAAGCGCTGCAAAGCATTAGAACAGCAACAACAATCCGATACAAGAACGGAAAACCTTTTATTACCGACGGACCGTTCGCTGAAACGAAAGAGCAGTTAGGCGGAATTATGATTCTCGAAGCACGCGATCTGAATCATGCCATTCAGTTAATGTCGAATCACCCTTCCACACGCATGGGCGGAACATGGGAAATCCGTCCTGCGGATGAACAGATCAACGCCTTGTATCAGGAAAAAGAGAAATATTCTATGGCAACACATCACAAGGAGTAATGAAATGACTGCGGAACGAAAAGTGACTTTTGCCGTCAATGTAACTCTGGACGGTTACACCGACCATACTGTAGGGATTGTTGATAACGAGCTGCATGATTTTTTCACAAGACAGTTAGATGATGTCGACATGCTTTTATTCGGAAGAGTGACGTTTCAAATGATGGAAAGTTATTGGCCTCATGCGGAAAGCGATCCCGAATCGACCGGAAGCGAGAAAATGTTTGCACAGAAATTTAACGCACTGCCGAAGATCGTCTTCTCACAAACGCTTCAAAAAACGGAATGGAACAATTCGAGGATCATGCGCAGCAATCTTGTTGAAGAGGTACTGAAGTTGAAAAAACAGCCGGGGAAAGATATTTCAGCGGGAAGTATAAGCATCTTTCAGGAACTGATGCGGCATAATTTAATTGATGAATGCTGGTTTCTTGTGCATCCTGTTCTGACACAAAAAGGGAAACGGTTATTTGATGGAGTTGCTAATGCAATAAATCTTACACTCGTTGATACTAAAACATTTGCGTCGGGTGTTGTTGTTCTTCACTACGAATTAAAAAAATAGAAGGAGAAGCGGTAATGGGTAAACTTATCATGTGGAATTTGATGACACTGGACGGCTATTTTGAAGGAACAAAGAAATGGGATCTGGACTTTCACACCGAAGTATGGGGCGACGAACTTGAACAAGTATCCCTTGAGCAGCTCAATCAATGTAATTCACTGGTGTTTGGGCGCGTTACTTACGAAGGAATGGCGGCGTACTGGACGACTGCAAAGGATGAGCAAGTTGAAATTGCCGATTTTATGAACAAGATTCCGAAAATCGTTATTTCCAAAACTCTCACCAAAGCTGATTGGAACAACACACGGTTAGTGAAAGATAATATTGAAGGAGAAGTTGCTAAACTAAAACAATCCGTAAAAGATTCTTACATCTTCGGCAGCGCAGAACTTTCAGTGACACTGATGAAACTCGGATTGATTGACGAATACAGAATTTGCGTTGTACCGGTCGTTCTCGGCGGAGGAACTCCCCTCTTCAAACCAAATTCTGAACAGGTGAAATTACAATTGCTCAGCACGCAAGTGCTGAAAAACGGCGGTATTATACTTCGCTACGCAAGCAATGCAAACAACTAATTCATGTACAATAATTCATAAGGAGGATCATCATGGGTACATATGTTGATGGTTTTGTTATTCCGATATCGAAAAAGAAACTTCCGGCATACCGAAAAATGGCACACATGGGTGCGAAAATCTGGAAGAAATACGGCGCGCTGGAATATTTCGAATGTATCGGCGATGATCTTAATCCGGCATTTCCAGGAGTTAAATTTCCAAAAATGGCGAAAATAAAAAAAGGTGAAACGGTGATCTTCTCATTCATCGTGTACAAATCGCGCAAGCACCGAGACAGCGTGAATGCCAAAGTGATGAACGATCCGACCATGAATCAACCGATGAATATGCCGATGCCGTTCGATATGAAGCGGATGGCGTTCGGAGGATTTAAAACAATTGTGGAGTTCTAAATTTTAAGGAACTGAGTATGTTCAAAAAAATTTTCACGGCCATGATTTTTGTCTTCACATCATCGTTTGCACAGACTTTCTCGCCGAAAGAAAATTATGCTTCCGTGAACGGATTGAAGATGTATTATGAAGTTCATGGAAACAATCCCCATAAACCTGTGCTGGTATTGATCCACGGAGGCGGCTCAACCATCACCACGTCATTCGGGACGATTCTCCCAATGCTGGCAAAACATCGAACCATTGTTGCGGTTGAACTGCAAGGTCATGGACATACTGCCGATATTGATCGTCCGGAAACATTCGAGCAGGATGCGGATGATGTTGCCGCTCTGGTGAATGAATTACAAATCAAGCAGGCAGATTTTTTTGGATTCAGCAACGGAGGAAATACCGCAATTCAAATTGCGCTTCGACATCCGCACATTGTGAACAAACTTGTTCTCGCTTCTACTTTTTATAAAAGAGAAGGAGTGATTTCCGGATTCTTCGATGGAATGAATCAAGCGACCTTAAACGTTATGCCGCAGGTTTTGAAAGATGCATTCCTGCACATAAATCCAGACACAAGTGAACTGCTGGCAATGTTCAATAAAGATAAAAATCGCATGCTGCAATTTAAAGATTGGACAGACGATGCCATGCGTTCTATAAAAGCGCCGACATTCATTATCAATGGCGACAGGGATGTTATCTTGACTGAACATGCGTTGGCGATGTCAAAGGTAATTTCAAATTCGCAGTTGATGATTCTTCCTGGAGAACATGGTTCGTACATCGGTGTTGCCGAAAGTCCGAATCCCGGAAAGAAAAAAATTGAAATGACCGTTGCAATGATCGAAGAATTTCTTGATGCATCGGTTTCAAATAATAAATAGAGAGGAACTTGCCTATGATAAAACTCAAGCACCAAATCATGCCACATTTATGGTACGATAAAGAAGCGAAAGAGGCGGCAGAGTTTTACTGCTCTCTCTTCCCTGATTCCAAAATTACAAACATCACAACGCTTCACGATACACCCTCCGGCGATTGCGATGTTGTCTCGTTCGAGCTTTCCGGGCAGCCGTTCATGGCAATCAACGCCGGACCGCTTTTTAAATTCAATCCGTCAATATCGTTCATTCTTAATTATGATCCGTCAAGAGACAAGAATGCACGGAAGAATCTCGACACTGCATGGGAAAAACTATCGCACGGCGGATCAGTATTAATGCCGCTTGATAAATATCCGTTCAGCGAACATTACGGATGGATTCAAGACAAGTATGGATTAAGCTGGCAACTTATTCTTTCAAACCCCGACGGCGATGAAAGACCGTTTGTTACACCTTTCCTTTTGTTTGTTGGAGATGTTTGCGGCAAAGCAGAAGAAGCTTCGAAGTTTTATCAATCCGTATTTGCACATTCAAAACAAGGAACAATTGCCCGTTACCCTAAAGGAATGGAGCCGGAAAAAGAAGGAACAATCATGTTCTCTGACTTTATGCTTGATAATACCTGGATTGCCGCAATGGACAGCGCACGCGATCATAAATTTTCTTTCAACGAATCGATTTCTTTCATGGTACCGTGCGATACGCAGGAAGAAATTGATTACTTCTGGAAAAAACTTTCTGCTGTTCCCGAGGCTGAACAATGCGGCTGGTGCAAAGATCGGTTCGGCGTTTCGTGGCAAATTCATCCCGCTGCCTTGGGTAAAATGATGCAGAAAGGTACGCGTGAACAAGTTGACCGCGTGACACAAACGTTTTTGCAGATGAAAAAATTTGATATTGCAAAACTGAAAAAAGCATTCGAACACGCATGACAAAAATCATAATAAAAACCAAAACTAAAAAGGATGGTGTATGAATATCGTTTTATGGATACTTCAGGTATTGCTGGCGGCTCAATTTCTTTGGCATGGCTGGATAATGGTGTTCCCGCCTGCCGAGTATATCGACATCATGAACGCGAATATTGGGACGTGGCAGCGCATTTTCATCGGAGTGACTGAATCACTCGGCGCACTTGGTCTTCTTCTGCCGGGTATTACTCGCATAGCGCCGCGGTTAACGGTTTGGGCGGCAGCGGGGTTATTGATCGTTGCCGGCAGTGCTGCTGTTTTTCACTTCATTCGAGGTGAAAATAGCAGTGCAGTCTATACTGTCGTGTTGTTTGTGATAATTTTATTTGTTGCGTACATGCGTTGGAAAATAAAACCAATGGTCATTAACAGAGATAGGTGAAAAAGTCATTGCGATGAATCCCGATGCTATTCAATCGGAATGACGCCGCAAGCAACAAGGAATTTGATCTTATAAAAATATCAATAAAATAATTTCACCAACCAGGAGGATATTCTATGCTGATCATTCGTGAAGTGTTTACCGCAAAACCGGGACAAGCATCAAAGCTTGCCAAGTTATTCAAGAAAGCATTTGGTTCAGACCAAAACACACGTGTTATGACTGACCTGGCCGGAGAGTATAACACGGTCATTGTAGAAATGCAGGTGAAGAGTCTGGCAGAGTGGGAGAAACAGATGGAAGAATACAAATCGGGCAAGCCTGATCCAAAAATGGATCCAAAAGTTGCAGAGGAAATGTCGCACTACACAGAAATGTATCTGACAGGGCGAAGAGAGATTTATCAAATCGTTGAATAATGACAACATAATCGAAAGACAAAAAATGAAATATATGTTACTCGTCTACCTCTCCGAGGATGCGCTTACCGAAACAGAACGACAGCAATGTTACAAAGATTCGGCGCAACTAACACAAGACCTTCATGTCGTCGGAAATTACATTGCTGCATCTCCGCTGCAATCCGTAGCGACAGCAACCAGTGTCCGCATACGCAGCGGCAAACGAATCATCACTGACGGTCCGTTCGCAGAAACGCGCGAACAGCTCGGCGGTTTCTATTTGATTGATGCAAAAAATCTGGATGAAGCGATAGGTATCGCCGAACGTGTTCCCGTTGTTACTGTGGGAACAATTGAAATCCGTCCTGTGCTGGAAATTCCCGGCTTGCCTGAAAAAAATAATCTCTAAAAATTTTACGGACGAACTGTCGAATTTCATCCTCTGTTTTCGACTATAGAGTGTAGAGAGAAATCATCATATAATCATTCGGAGACAACATGACAACTTCAACCAAAACAACCATCACCGTGCAAACCACAGTCAATGCGTCGGTCGAAAAAGCATGGAAAGTGTGGAATGAACCCGAGCACATCACCAAATGGTGCAGCGGCTCCCCTGACTGGCACACACCGCGCGCTGAGAACGATCTTCGTGTCGGCGGAAAATTGCAATCACGCATGGAAGCCAAAGACGGAAGCGCCGGTTTTGATTTCGTCGGAACATACACTGATGTCAAGAAGTATCAAAAAATTGTATATGTCATGGAAGATGGACGAAATGTGACGATCGCATTCTTTACAAATGAAAACAAGACAACCATCATTGAAACGTTCGACGCTGAGAATGAAAACCCGATTGAGATGCAACGAGAAGGATGGCAGACGATCCTGAATAATTTCAAAGCGCACGTTGAAGCAACAGTCTAATATTTTTTATTGTATACGTCATTCCCGAATGTTTTTGTCGGGAATCTATCAATGAATGCCCGCGAATAACTGGCTAGCATGGCAAACATTTAACAACAGGAATATTTAACTAAAACAATGACGTTATGAACACAGTCATCTCAAAAGACGGGACGACAATTGCATACGATAAATTAGGAAGCGGACATCCGCTTATACTTATTGACGGAGCGCTTTGTTACCGTTCATTCGGACCGATGGCGAAACTCGCTCCTCTGCTTGCAAAACATTTTACTGTTTACTGGTACGATCGCCGCGGACGCGGAGACAGCACGGACAAAAAACCATATTCTGTCGATCGTGAAATTGAGGATATTGAAGCTCTCATTAACAAGGCTGGCGGATCGGTATACGTTGCCGGTCTATCGTCCGGAGCGGCACTTGGCTTGCGAGCAGTTAAAAGTAGATTGAATATTTCCAAACTGGTGATGTATGAACCGCCATATGTGCTTGGTAAAAAAACCAATCAAACACCGCCGGATCATGTCGGACAATTGAACACATTCATTGCGAAAGAACGCCGCAGTGATGCCGTAAAATATTTCATGGTAGATATGGTGGGGGCGCCGGCAATTGCCACATTCATCATGCGATTACTGCCGATGTGGAAAAAATTTACAGCAATTGCGCATACGCTTCCGTATGATGCGGCAATTATGGGGGATTGGTCGGTACCGGCGGAAATAGTTTCTGCGGTTACTATTCCAACGCTCATCGCAGGGGGAGAAAAAAGTCCCGCTACACTCCGCAATGCAGTGCACGTAATTTCAGAATCTCTTCCGAACGGAACGCTTCGCGTACTGGAAGGACAATCGCACAATGTAAATACTGAGGTACTGGCTTCCATGCTGACAGAATTTTTTACTTATCACCATTAATCACTGTATCACTATACGGAGAGTCTCATGAAAAAATAATTGTTCGAATTCTTGCGGTATTTGCCGCCATTGTTGCGGTTATTCTTATTGTTGCATCGACTAAGCCGGATACATTCCGCGTTGAGAGAACAATGAGGATGAAAGCCTCTTCGGTTAAAATTGCAGCGCAGATCGGCAATTTCCATAAATGGGAATCGTGGTCACCGTTTGAAAATTTGGATCCGGCGATGAAAAGAACATTCAGCGGTTCTGATGAAGGGGTTGGTGCAGTGTATGAATGGGAAGGAAATTCCAATGCCGGTTCAGGGCGCATGGAAGTGCTGAACGTTTCCTCATCAAAAATTACGATCAAACTGGATTTCCTTAAACCATTTGAAGCGCATAATACTGCAGAATTTACGCTTGAGCCTGATGGTGAATTCACAAAAGTAACCTGGGCAATGCATGGACCAAATCAATTTTTAGGAAAAGTTATGACCGTTTTTATAAGTATGGATGCAATGGTTGGTAAGCAATTCGAAACCGGTCTGTCGAATTTAAAATCGGTTTCTGAAATATAGCAGTGACCGTATCAGCAGATCAAAAGCACAAAGGAAAAATACAATGTCATTTCAAGCATATCTCGATAACATTAAAGCAAAAACCGGTAAAACGCCTGACGATTTTAAAAAACTTGCCGCAAAAAATGGCTTGTTAAAAACCGGAACGAAAGCAGGAGAAATTGTTGCGTGGTTGAAAAAAGATTTCGACCTCGGCCACGGACATGCAATGGCTATTTATGCTTTACTAAAACCTTCTATTCAATCTGATAAAAATAAGAGCAGTAAAAAATAACTTCAAGGAATGATCGTTATGAGTATTCACCATATTACAGCAGGATGGTCAAAATTAGGACCGTATTTTCACAGTATCCTTCGCATGACATCTGCGTTTATGTTTATTCTTGCTGGAGCCATGAAACTTTTCGCTTTCCCAATGGGAATGCCGCCTGATAATAGCACTGCGGTCCTAATGTCGCAGGTGGGCATTGGCGGGATTCTCGAAACATTTGGCGGTGCTTTGATGTTATTCGGATTTTTCACTCGCCCCGTTGCATTTATTTTATCCGGCGAAATGGCCGTCGCCTATTTTCAATTTCACTTTCCTCAAAGTCCGTGGCCAATTGTTAACGGCGGAGTAAGCGCTGTTCTGTACTGCTTCCTATGGCTCTACTTCTCGGCAGCTGGAGCCGGGCCGTGGAGTGTTGATGCTGTGAGAGATAAACAAAACATCATCGAAGTATAAATTTATACGTTCTCTTATTTATGTAGCACGCTCAGCGGCAGCCACACTCGGATTGCTGCTCCGGTCTGGCTTGCATCGGCAAACGGAACGAGAATCAATTCTTTTTTTACAGAATCCTTTTCTTTGCTTGTCATCGCTACAGAATACGATTGGGTACCAATCCATTCTTTGGACAGGAGATTGGATACACGTTTGAATTCGGATTTATCAATAAAATTTTTTATTGAAGTTGTGTCATGTATTTTTTCTGTGTTTAAAGATTGATCGTATGCTAAAACTTGGGGGCCCCTTTGAAACGCTATACGATCCGGATAACTTTTTCCTCCCGAAATTATTTGGACGGGCATATCAATAGATATCTTTACGGTGTCTTTTAATTTCCACGGGCGAGTTATCGTCAGGTATTGACCCGGCGTTCCCGTAAATTCTTTTCCGCCAACTTTTGCATTGAATGAGCTGCACCACGAAGGGACACGCAATGCTATGGGAAACGAAGCTGGCACTGAACTGCTCACCATTAACATCACTTCTCCGCTTTCAGGAAAACTTCCCGACACGTGTAATGATAGATTGATATTTTTTTTACCCGCTGTCATAAACGTTTCTTTATACAGTGCCGGTTCGTACATCATCAGCGTTGGCATCTTTTTTCGATTCCCGAATGTAAAATATGGAATCATGGCAATACCGCGGGGAACGCTTGATGTACAGCAACTGATATCCCCCTTATAAGATTTTTTGCCCATCAAGGGAGTGTAGTAACTTACGTAGCCATTTTCAGGGTTCTCTGCCGCCAACAAATGGTTGTACACTGATTTTTCAATTTGTTCTGCGAATCGTAGTTCTCCTGTAACACTCAATAGTTTATGGTTTAATTGAATCCATGTAACAGTCACACATCCTTCACCGATGTTATCTTTGTCCGCGGCAGGCAGTATATCGTCGTCTTGGAAATGTTCAAATGAACTTGTCGTTCCTGTGATATACAACCTTTTCGTTACAACATCCTGCCATGCAATCAGTGCCGGTTTCAAAAATTTTTCATCGCCGGTGATACTGTATACATTCACTAATCCAACGATATTTGAAAGCATTTCGTACGCTTTTCCATTGGCAACGTTATTTACCTGCCCCGTTTCCATTAATGAACTGATAATTTTGGGACCGTTTTTTTGTTCGTATGCGTCTACGATGTAATAGCAGAAATCTAAATACTTTTTTTCTCCGGTATAACGGTATAACTCTACCATCGGGTCCAATACACTTGTCGCCGCCATGCCCATATGTGTGCCTGCATCAATAATGTCCCGTTGCCCTGGTTTATTGCCGAATGTTTTGCACAAAAGATCCCCGATTTTTTTGCATGCATCCAAAGCGGGCTGATAGCCGGTCGTTGTGTAATAACCAAGCAAGCCGTAGAGATTATATTTATGAGACCACACATCCCAGCTTGTCCAATATTCATCGGGAGAATATGTTCCGAGATATCCATCTTCTAACTGCGTGTTGATGAGTGTATACATCATCCGATCCATCTGCTTTTTAAGCCGGATATCATGCGAATATCTCCAAACATTAGCGGCGGCTTCTAAATATTTTCCAATGTGTTCTCCCGCCCACGGATGATTGCCCGGTCTTTGGAGATACGGGTTCAATAATCCATTCTCATCAACTTTTAACAGACGCTCTTCAAGGTTTTGCACCAAACGTTTTTCAAGGTAACCGCTCACGTGTTGATCGGTACATGGAATAGAAGTATATGCATCCTGAATTTTATTTTGCACTACCGGTTGCGGTGCATCCGCAACACTAATTTCTATTTGTTTCTTTGCTAAGTAAAATTGTTTACTGCTTATGCTGCTCTGACTTTCGCTTTCGGTAAACCGATATTCTATTGTAAGAAAATCTTCCTTGTCCGACTGATATGTCGCAGAGGTGAACACATTTTCATTTCCAGAATCCGGCTGAATTTGAATTTCTTTGGTTTCCTTGTGCAATTCTTTACCAAATTTATTCTTGATAAAATATTCCAATGTTCCTTTGCAGGTTTTGGTGCCGCTGTTAAAAAAATGTACCGCCGTATTAAATGAATTATTTGATACGTCAAAAATTGTATATGCCATCGAAACAGAATCAGACCATTCGACAGGACTGTAGTTATACGGCCCTTCATACATACCTATACCGCCGACATCCGGGCTGAACAGCCTGACCGCAACAACATTTTCTTTGTCATAGTGAATATCAGCTGGAGAAACGACATAGATGCGCGGCACATCCCATTTCGTCTGGTAGTGTGGAGGAAACGACCCTGTCTGCCCCGCAATTTTACCATTGAAAAATGTTTGGTCTACATCATCAATCTTTCCTAGGTTGAGTTTTAGTCCTCCTCCTTTTTCAATCGCATTTTTCATGCTGGAAGGAATGACAATTTTTGTTCGGTACCACGCATACACATTTTCTTTTTGATCTTTTGCCGACCAGCTTAGTTGAAGACTTTTTGTATCCCACAGAGAATCATTGAATGCGGGATTAGCCCATTCTGCCGTATCCCCTATTTTAAATTTCCATGTCATCGGTAATGCTGTGGTTTGCGCTTCTGCAAAAAACACATTCTCTGTCAGAATGGCTGCCAGCAAAAGATAGATGGATTTTTTTTCAAGGAAGGAAATATTCATGGGAAGTCATCCTTTGTTAAAATGGTATATCAAAAAATGGATGAAGTCTATTCAGATGAATCTCTCGATCATTCTACCAAATCCCTGGGCAAAAGACAAGTGATATTGCCTTTGCCGATGCAGAGAACGTCAAAAATATTTTATTCCGTCGGATTGAACAGAGAAACAGGAATTGCACAAAGGAAATTTTCAGATTATCTTCCCTTGTGTTATTTTCTTTTACAAATGTATTCCAAAAATTAGATTACTATGAAAGATATCGAACGGGTCAGCACATTTTTACACCACGTTGGCGGTATTGATGAGAAAGCATTTAAACTTTCGGCGCCGCATTGGCAGTCTAAAACTTTTAAAAAAGGAGAGTTTTATAACGAGTACCACAGCGTGTGCAAATACCTCGGTTTTGTTCTCGATGGACTCTTCAGAACGTATTATGTTGATAGTGTATCGGGTGATGAAAAAAATATTTTCTTTTTCCCAAAGGACAATGTTGTTGTTGCTTTCAAAAGCTTTCTTTCCCAAACTCCCTGCAATTACTACACTCAGGCAATGACCGATGCCAACGTGTTGATGATTCATATTGATGAACTGACGAACCTCTATAAGCAATCGCATCAATGGGAACATTTTGGAAGAGTTATAGCAGAAATCGCGTACAATTCAGCTATGGATCGAACTGAAGGATTTCTTTTTAAAACTCCTGAGGAACGATACAAAGAGATGGTAAAAACCCAGCCGGAAATTTGTGAGCAAGTTCCTTTATATCACCTTTCATCATACCTCGGCATTCAAGGCCCTTCCCTCAGCCGTATTCGCAAAAGAATTTCACAAAAATAATTCCTGCCGATTTTAACTTAAGTTAAAGAGTTTTTCCTATCCATTGCCGATCTTTGTAGTGAAAAAATCTTCCGATCCATATTCTATAAGGGAAAAATTATGAAATTCGGCAGTGGCATTATAAAAATTGTTTTAAATATAACATCCCTGGTTTTTTGTTTATCGTTCTTTGTCTTCTCGGGATGCTCGGCGGAAAAAAATTGTCTGTCACCCGGTCCAACTTCGACGACTACCGATAAAGTGGCTTTTACACCGTATAAGGTCAATGCATCCGATTCAACATGCCTGCAGGCGTATGAATGGAAGCCGCTCACGACACCAATTCGGGGTGCGGTAGTTATCATTCACGGCGTTCGTGATCATGCAACACGGTACAATGCGTTGGCAGAATCTCTCACTGCATTAGGTTGCATTGTTTATGCACAAGATCATCGCGGACACGGATATTCCGGCGGAGATCGCCAGCGGTTTGAATCAATACCGCAGCTTGTTGAAGATGTTCGTCTTGCCGTAATGGAAGCAAAAAAAAGAAATGCCAATGTTCCTGTCTTTTTATTCGGTCACAGTCTTGGCGGATTAACGGCGGCGACGTATGCGGTAACTCATCAAGATGAAATTTCGGGCGTTGTGTTAAGCGGAGCACTGCTCAAGCTTCCTTCATTTGTCAACGGATTCCAAAAAGGTGCAGCACGATTTTTTGGATTTCTTATTCCCGGATTGCACATTCAAGCAATTGACGATCAAGACTTTGTGCGCGATTCTTCCGCAAAAGCAGACATTGCAAACGATCCGCTGATCGACCACGACAATTTGCCGGCACGTTCTGCCGCCGCGGGATTGAACGGGCTTGATGAAATTCAAAAACGGATGGAAGAAATAACGCTGCCGCTGCTCATTCTTCATGGTAAAGCAGACAAATCGACAAACAATGAAGGTAGCAAGGAATTATATGCGCGGGCAAAAAGCACGGACAAAACTCTTCATCTGTACGACAATGCTCAGCACGATCTAATGCATGAGCCGGAACATGAGCAGGTTATACACGATATCACAACGTGGCTAGGTTCACATCTTCCCAAGGCATCACAATAAAGATTTGACGAAATAAAAAAATCCGAAGACAGTTAATCTTCGGATTTTTTATTGTACAACCGGTGAGAGACAAACAAAATGATTGTCACATCATCTGAAACACAACGACCGCAAGGATTGCACCAACAACCGGCGCGACGACCGGAATCCATGCATATCCCCAATCGCTGTCCCGCTTGTTTGGTATTGGCAAGATAAAATGCATAATACGCGGGCCTAAATCTCTTGCCGGATTAATTGCGTACCCCGTCGGACCGCCAAGTGCCAAGCCTATTCCAAGGACCAATAATGCAACCGGAAGTGCATCTAATGCTCCCAAACTGTTTTGTGGTGTGACAATGTGCAAGACTCCGGAAACTAAGACGAATGTTCCGATAACTTCCGTTGCAAAATTATAGAACGTACTGCGAATTTGAGGACCGGTACAAAACACGGCAAGTTTTAAATCTTTATTCTCCGTTGCATCAAAATGCTGTTTATAGGAAACCCACACAAGAAGCGCACCAAACATTGCCCCAAGCATTTGCGCAAGAATATACAACGGAACGATATCCCATGAAATTTTGTGTGCAAATGCTAATGCAATCGTGACGGCTGGATTAATATGGGCGCCACTGACTGCTGCAACAGAATACACGCCGACAAATACCCCCATCGCCCAGCCGAATGTAATGACTATCCAGCCGCTGTTGTTTCCTTTTGTTTTGTTGAGTACAACATTGGCAACGACTCCGTCCCCGAAAATGATAAGGAGTGCCGTACCGATAAATTCGCCAAGAAAAGGTGTCATAAAATTTTGCCGTTTGTTGTTAAATACTATTGAGTTAAAGTTTTGTTCGCATATCAAAAAGCTTTTTTGGGAAGATACTGTTTTGCCAGTATCGTAAATTCTTCAGTTTGTCGATGAACCCACTTTTCATCTTTGTGCAATTCGCTTGCAATAATTTTTGCAACAACCGGCGCGGATTCGATGGCCGCCTGTGCATCGAGTAGTAGGGCTCGTGTTCTTCGGCTCAATGCATCTTCCACTGTCATACACATTTCATTGCGTACCGCCCAGATAAATTCGGCTTTAACAAACGGCAGTAATGGATGAATTTTTTCTCCAAGCGGCGGATCCTTTGCAATCATCACGCGGATTGCATTTTCATCGTAACCATAATAAGAGAGCGGCGCGTTGAAATCAACCTCTATTTTCCATCCATGAATTTTTAACTGCTGAGTGGAACATGATTTTTCTTCAATTCCGAAATATTTCAAGGCAAGATGCAGAACATCTTCCGCCATTTTCCTGTAGGTCGTCCATTTTCCGCCGACAACGCTGACGAGATGAGAATTGGAAATTGAAATATGGTGTTCTCGTGACAATGCCGCCGTTGAGGCGGCGTCATCTTTTACAAGAGGGCGCAAACCGGCAAAGATGCTGCGAATATCCTTTTGCATCGGTTTTTTCACCAAATATTTTCCGATATGATGCATAACGAAATCAACTTCATCGTTCAAAGCAATCGGTTCAGCAGAAATATCATTAATCGGCGTATCGGTCGTCCCGATAATCGTTTTATTGTGCCACGGAACGGCAAACAACACGCGGTTATCGTCGGTGTGCGGAATCATAATCGCCGTTGCCGACGGAAGGAAATCTTTATCGACAACGATATGAATGCCCTGACTCGGCTTTACCATTGACGATGCATCTGCATTATCCATTTTTAAAATTGAATCGGCAAAAACTCCCGTCGCGTTAATTATTATTTTTGCCTGCACCTCATACGCAGCGTTTTCAATAGTATCCGAAAGTGCAACACCGCAGATTTTTCCATTCACCTTCAACAGCTGATCGACACTCATGTAATTGACAACAACGGCTCCGTAATCCGCCGCGGTCATTGCAAGATGAATTGCCAGCCGCGCATCGTCAAATTGTCCGTCATAATAAAGAACGCCTCCCTGCAGCCCCTCTGTCTGCAATGTCGGCGCACATCGCACTGTTTCTTCGATCGATAGGATCTGCGTTTGACCAAATCCCAAATCTCCCGCAAGCCAATCATACGCTTTCAATCCTACGCCATAAAATGGAGTTTCCCACCATGAATAATTTGGGATGACAAATGATTGTTTTTTGATGAGATGAGGTGCGTTGTGCAGCAGCAATCCGCGTTCTTTTAATGCTTCTTTGACAAGCGGAATATTTCCCTGGCGAAGATACCGGACGCCGCCGTGCACCAACTTCGTACTGCGCGACGATGTTCCTTTTGCAAAATCATATTTTTCTGCCAACAGCGTCTTTAATCCCCTCGTTGCTGCATCAACAGCAATACCCAGACCGGTTGCACCGCCGCCAATGATACAGATATCCCAATCCTTTTCCGATTGCATACGGGAGATCATCTCCTGGCGATTAAACGTATGTTTATTCACAGTTGTTTTGTCAATCAAGTTGCCCATGCAATTGCAGCATTCACTGCGCGTTGCCATCCCTGTAAAAGAGTCTGCACTTTTTCTTTTTCAATGTGAGGAGAAAACTTCTTATTCACCTGCCATTGCTCTTTGATGTCATCCATATTTTTCCAGTAACCGACAGCAAGTCCCGCCAAATATGCAGTACCGAGTGCCGTCGTTTCCGTAATGGTTGGTCGGACAACATTCACGCCGAGAATATCGGATTGAAATTGCATCAACAAATTGTTTGCCGTTGCACCGCCGTCAACGCGCAATTCAGCAATGCTAATCCCGGAATCGGCTTCCATTGCTTTTAAAACATCATACGTCTGATAACAAATACTTTCTAAGGCGGCTCGCGCAATATGCGCATCCGAGGAACCTCGCGTTAATCCAAACACCGATCCGCGCGCATGCTGATTCCAATGCGGTGCACCGAGTCCTGCAAACGCGGGAACAATGTATACTCCGCCGTTATCGGCAACACTGTTTGCCAACGGTTCCACTTCACTTGAAGTTTTAATGATCTTGAAACTATCGCGCAGCCATTGCACAACCGCTCCCGCAATAAATACGCTTCCCTCAAGTGCATATTCTGTTTTTCCGTCAACGTTCCATGCGATGGTGGTGAGCAGATTATTTTTTGACGTGATCGCTTTTGTGCCGGTGTTCATCAGCATAAAACAGCCGGTGCCGTACGTATTTTTTACCATTCCCGGCTGCGTGCATAATTGACCGAACAAAGCGGCCTGCTGATCACCGGCAATGCCGGCGATTGGAATTGGTGTATCGGCAATTTTTTGTGAAGTTATGCCGTACACTTTGCTCGATGCTACAACGTGCGGTAAAATATTTCTCGGAATAGAAAGCAGTTTCAATAATTCATCATCCCATTGGCAGGAATGGATATTGAACAGCATTGTACGTGACGCATTCGAAACATCGGTAAGATGGATTGTGCCGCCACTTAAATTCCAGACCAGCCACGAGTCAATGGTGCCAAAGGCAAGATCGCCTTTTTCTGCTTTCGCTCGTGCACCTTTTACATTATCCAGAATCCATTTCAATTTTGTTCCTGAAAAATAAGCATCAACGATCAATCCCGTCTTCTGTTGAATAATTGCGGCGTGTCCCTTTGACTTTAATTCATCACACAACGATGCCGTTCGTCGATCCTGCCAGACAATGGCATTGTAAATGGGTTTGCCGGTGGTTCGTTCCCACACAACGGTTGTTTCACGCTGATTGGTTATGCCGATGCCGGCAATTTGTTTCATTGCGATATTTTTTAGGGAGAGAGACTGCTTCATTGTTTCGAATTGCGTGTTCCATATTTCTTCCGCATCGTGCTCCACCCATCCGGGCTGCGGAAAAATTTGACGGAATTCTTTTTGTGCGGTGCTGACGATACTGCCGTGGTGATCGAAGATGATACTTCGGCTGCTTGTGGTGCCCTGGTCTAAGGCAAGAATGTACGTTGATGGTGACGTCATGTTTTTCTCAATGAAATTTTAACAATACGAAGATATGTACGTTTATTCTTGAAAGAATTCAACATCAAAGCCAATCACAGTAAAAGAACGGAAGTGTGATGAAGAAATGATAAGCGGGAAAGAATAAGCAGCCTCACAGTCTCGAAGAATTTCTTCAATCGGGCCGTAAGGCAGTGCAGTCAGACTTGTTGGTGAGATCGTTGAATATAAAACACTCTTACTTTTTATTACCCGGATTTTTTGCACTGTACGTTTTCCATAATCCCGTCTTTACGGAATTGTGGAGTGTTCCGCCGTCATGCATTTTTTCATTTGGATGATTGTGTTTCCACCAGTCTGATTGTTTTTCTGGTATAAAACCGCGTGCAGGGAAGGAGCCGCTTTTGTGAGAGTGTTCGTTATGTGTTTTCATAACGCCTCCGGATGATTAGGGATAGTGCAACCACAAAAAAGTACTCACAATTCAATTGGGAATCAAGGAATCGAAAGCAGATACAATATTGGCGGGATAGATTTATTGTTCCAAATTCTTCAGCATCCAAATGGTGCATGCGAAATGTCCGGAATTTCCCAGTGCATGGGGAAGATATGTGAATCCTGCGCGGAGATACATGGTAACTGCTTTTGCAAGTTCTGGAAACGATTCAAGATATAATTGTTTGTATCCAAATTTTTTTGCGGAGGCGATGCTCTTTTGCATCAGCATATTGCCGATTCCTTTTCCTCTGTTCGCAGCAGAGACGTAGAATTTCACCAGCTCGGCGCATCCTTCGGGAAGCCCCGGCGTCGGAAAAATTCCACAGCCGCCGAGGATAATTCCATTTTCTTCCGCAAGCCAATAGACGCTTTGGGAATGATGAAAGAGTGTGAACAGATCATCCGTTGTAGGATCGGTGTACACCGTTCCCGGTTTGTCGATTTTGAATTCTCGAAATATTTTCCGAATCAAGTCTGCAATTTCTCGGTTATCGTTTTGTTCAATCGTTCGCACGGTAATGCTCATGGTCGGTATTCACTTAAATCCTTTCTGAAACAAACAAGGCGCGACATTTCTGAAAACCCCAGAGACTTATGAGTTTCAATACTTACTTCATTTTCAATTTCCGTGTCAGATGCCATCTCCGCACATCCCTGATCTCTTCCCCATTGTTCGGCGGCATTCACTAACATACCGGCAATTCCTTTTCGCCGCACTGATGCTTCAACAAAGAGTCCTTCGATATACGCAATTCTATTGGTGTAGCATCCATCGGCACAGTTGCGAATTGAAAGCTCAATAAAACCAATGGCTTCACCGTTTGTCATCCAGGCAATCATCACTTCAGACGGATTACTTTTTTTGTCGCTGAAATATCGAGCAACTTCTCTTTGATGTTCGCCTGATTCGGTAGGCCAAAGTTTCCCCCGCATTCGTTCCCATTCAGAAAAATCTCTTGGTTCTACCGATCGAATTGTAATTGAGTTATCCATTCTGGAAATCCTAATGTTTGGTTTGACTAAATACCGATAAGGGAAATTGTAAAAAGTGAAAATAAAAGACAAGATTGAAGATGAGGGATTTCCTTGTCTATTGAAAAAAAGATTTTACTGCTTGAAATATTATACTGATTGGTATATATTATAGCAAAGATAAAAAACATTTTATAAAGTATTGAATTGGATACCGATATGCATATAACTTGTTTAACAGCTGTGTTTATTACTCTTATCGGCATGGCAACTTCCCGGCCCATCATGCTTCAGATTCCAGCCCCAGCCGATTCAACCATTACAGTTTTAGATACAATCCGCCCATCCGACGGAACGACTCGCTTTATTCTTTTGATGAAGTCAGCTTCAGACAGTGAGTTTCATTCCTTGGGAACTATGACTGTCTCTCAATCAACATTGGGCAATGGAACAAACCGTGTTATACAACGGGTAATCGTTTACAATTATGGATCACGGGGGATTGTTGTGGACACAACTTTATCCACAGCAAAATCGCTTGCTCCGATTTATGAACGCACGTATAAACCTTCGGGAATTATCTTTATCAATTTCACAAAAAAATTGGCAACTGGATTAATCGGTCGGGCGCCAACCCTTAAAACAATTCATGACACTCTGACCACGACTGCCTTTAACTCAACCGATTTGGATCTCGTGGTCCGATCACTTCCCTTAACCGACAATTTTACCGCTTCTCTTCCGATTTATGACCCCGAATTTGGTGGATATCGACACGCATCCATTCACGTGATTCACGCAGAAAAAAATCCAAGCAGCAAAGAATTGAAATGGCTTGTCAGAGTAAATGATCGACAACATCAAAACGATTATTTAATAGATAACACATCGCGTGCATTGCTCAATATCAATATTCTGTTAAAGGATGCTGGCGTTACCTATAAAATATTTCCGAAAAAGTAATAACTCATACGTTACGTTAAATTTTTCAGCACACTCATATTCTCCACATCTTCGTGAAGATCGTCGCTCTTTGGTGTTTCCAATATTTTTGGAATATGTGTGAATCGTTTGTCATTCATCAGTAATCGAAATCCCGTCAAACCAATGGCACCTTTGCCGATATGTTCATGACGGTCAACATGGGAACCAAGTCCTTTTTTTGAATCGTTGACATGAAATGCAACGAGCCGGTCCAATCCAATAATGTCATCAAATTGTTTGAATGTTTCTTCGTATCCTTTTTCTGTCGCAATATCATATCCGGCGGCAAAGATGTGGCATGTATCGATGCAAACAGCCATGCGTTCCGGATCTTCAACACCATCAATAATCGCACGAAGATGTTCGAACTTATATCCAACATTTGTCCCTTGCCCAGCGGTTGCTTCAAGAACGCTTTTTACTTTAAAATTTTTTGTTGCATCGTGCGCAATGTTCAGGCTCTCACAAATTCTTTTGATTCCTTCATCATCTCCTGCGCCGAGATGAGAACCGGGGTGAAAATTCAGGAGCGGAATTCCCAATTGCTCGCATCGTTCTAGCTCATCGATAAACGCTACACGAGATTTCTTTAAAATGTCAGGATTCGCCGCACAGAGATTGATCAAATAGGAATCATGCGAAACGACAGGAGCAATTTCTGCTGCGGAAATTTTTTGTTTGTATTGCACAATGTCGGTTTCGGTCAACGGTTTTCCGCTCCACTGGTTATTGTTCTTCGTGAAGACCTGTAGTGCGGTGCAACCAATCGAAGTGGCGCGGTCTACAGCCGTATGCACTCCGCCGGAGATCGACATATGTGCACCAAGAAGAACTTTTTGTTTTGTCATTTACTTTTGTGCGTTCATCATAAATGATACAATCCGATATTTTCAAATTTCACCCGCTCCGGCTGTGTTAAAAGAAACAGCACGGTGCTTGCCAGATCTTCCACTTGAAGAACGCCGTGATTTATTTCCCGCTCATTCTTTGGTGGAGGAACCTGCACAAGCGCAGGGCAGAGCGAATGAACACGAATACCAAATTCACGAACTTCTTCCTGCAATGCTTCAGAAAGTCCGACCAAACCAAATTTGGAGGCGCAGTACGGACCGGCGTTTGAGTATCCATGTTTTGCCGCCTGAGAAGCAATGTTGATAATATATCCTGAATGGCGAGCAATCATGGTCGGCAAAACTTCGCGCATCATCCAGAATGCCCCTTTTAAATTTGTATCGAGCACAAGATTCCATTCATCATCCGAGCAGTCAACAATTTTTGACGGGCCGCCAAGTCCGGAGTTGTTGATGAGAATATCGATGGAAGAAAATGTTTCTTTCGTTTTTCGAACAATATTCTGAATATCTTCCTTTTTGCGGAGATCGCATTCAACTGCAAAAGCTTTTCCTTTTCCAATTCTATTTAATTCATTCATGGCATTCTCTAACACATTGCGACGACGCGATGCAATCACGACATTCACACCGTGCTGCACTAACGCTTTTGCAATGGCAAATCCGATTCCACTTCCTCCGCCGGTAACAATTGCAGTTTTGCCTTCTACGACACTCATATTTTTCCTTTACATGTTAGTTTGATAATTTCACAATGTCAAAAATTCCGCCGGACATTCCTTCGAGCTCAACAGCATGTGTGGCGGAAATATTTATTTCTTTTCCTGTAAAAAGATCGTGCAATACAACGGCGTCTTTCAATTGATGCGCAAATGGTGAAAGATCCACTGTTTGTTTTTCTGCATTATGATTGATGATTACCATCGTCTGCTCATTCGACAATGTTCTGAAATAGACATACACTTCGTTGTTGGGTTTGAAATGAATAAACTCACCTGTTTGGAGACTTTTATATGTCGATCGAACTTTCAATAGTTGCCGCGTGAAATTGAAAATGTCATTCTCTTCTGTTGTTCTTCCGTTTTCCGTAAATGCATTGTGCATGTCATGCGGAAATCCTCCCGGAAAATCTGAACGAAGTGTTCCGTCGTTGTTTCCTCCTTTCATTCCAATTTCTGTTCCATATAATATTTCCGGAATTCCTCTCACGGTCAGCAATGTCATCAATGCAAGCTTCAATTTTTTTGCATCGCCATTCAATTTGTACGCGATGCGGGTAACGTCATGGTTATCAAGAAACGTCACAAGATTATTCGGATTGGGAAAAAGAAAATCTTTTGCAAGGCAATTGAAAACATTCCAAATACTTCCGGTGGAATCTGCAAAAGTTTTGGTGAGCGCATCTTCCAAAGCAAAATCGGTGATCGCCGGAAGCTGCGGTGCGATGATTCGATGGATGAAGCTTCCTTTTTGATACGGCGCAAGAAGAAGCGGATCGGATGTCCACACTTCTCCGACAATATTCATTCGAGGATATTCTTCACAAAGTGCTTTGCACCAATCCTCGCGGAACTGCGGTTCTATGTATGGATAGGTATCTTCGCGGATGCCGTCGAGTCCGCTGTACTCAACCCACCATATTGTGCTTTGCAAAAGATATTTTGCAACAAAAGGATTGGCTTGATTTAAATCCGGCATGGTATCGCTGAACCATCCATGCGTCGCTTTTTGTTTCGTCAACGAATCGCTGTGAATATCATCCAGCTCCACTTTCGAATGAAACGGTTTTTGATGATTCATCATCGTGCCGTTCAGCCAATCTGCCATTGGGAGATTTTTTATCCACGCATGATTGGAGCCGATATGATTATTGACATGATCTAAAATTACTTTCAATCCCCGTTTGTGTGCTTCGCGAACAAACGCCGCGTATAATTCATTGCTGCCAAAACGTGGATCGATTTTATATAGGTCGGTTACGGCATAGCCGTGATAGGAAGCTCGATTCATATTATTTTCAGTCAACGGATTGACCCAAACCGCTGTAACACCGAGATCGTGCAGGTAATCAAGATGATCGATGACGCCCTGAATGTCTCCTCCGTGTCTTCCCGATGGCTGCGATCGATTGGGCTTATCAGGCACTCCGGCAACGCTGTCATTCGTAGTATCGCCATTAGCAAAACGGTCGGGTGTAATGAGATATATGACATCCGACGGATTGAAGCCTTGATGTTCGTCCGGAGAATTCCTTCGCTGAAGAATTGGAAAACGAAATGATGCCGTTCCTTGTGTTGAGATAAGCGTTACTGAATAATCTGCGGGCTTTACTGATGGAGAAATTTCAATCTCAATGAAAGCGTATGAAGGGTTTTCGATTTCGTATGTGCGAATAATTTTTAATTGCGGTGATGCCGATGTTGCTGAAATATTTTTTAAATTTTCACCGTACACCATCAGTTGAATCGTGTTCGTCTTCATTCCCGCCCACCAATTCGGCGGTTCGACCTTTGTTACCTGCGGACGCTGGGCAAATGAACAGTGGAAAAGAACGAGGAGCAAAAGCGAAGCGAAACGGCGAATCATAATGGGTGATTCCTTTATGAGATGGTGAATAATTTCAGTCGAATTTTATCATTTAACTTTTTACTTTGCACTGACATTAATATAGAATTTTTGGCTGAATGAAAAAACTTTCTTCGCTTCAAAAGAAAAAAAGAAAACTCGTCGTCGGATTGATGTCCGGAACATCGGCAGATAGCGTCGATGCAGTGTTAGCAGAGATTCGCGGCTTTGGAAGTTCGACAATTGTCAAGCAAATCGCATTTGTGTCACATCCATACCCAAAAGGATATAAAAAATTTCTCCTGCACCATTCGCTTCCGGGAAACGGGAGCGTCGATGTTGTTTCTTCGCTCAATA
This sequence comes from Ignavibacteriales bacterium, assembly GCA_037443785.1. Lineage (GTDB taxonomy): Bacteria > Bacteroidota > Ignavibacteria > UBA10030 > UBA8401 > JAQUOA01. Next base: position 98,211 of record JBBINR010000009.1, read on the forward strand.
TTCTTATCGCACAATTTTTTGCTGATGCCGTCAAAGCGGTTGCGAAAAAAGCCCGCATTCCATTGCGTGCAATTGATCTTATCGGCTCGCATGGTCAAACAATTCACCATCGTCCCGATCAAACGGCAATGTTTGGCAAAAAAATTCGTTCTACACTGCAAATCGGAGATCCATCAACGATTGCAAAATTAACCGGCATCGTTACTGTCGGCGATTTTCGAACAGGAGATATGGTGCTTGGCGGACAGGGCGCACCGCTTGTTCCGTATTTTGATTACCTGATATTTCGATCATCGACACAAAATAGAATTCTTTTGAACATCGGCGGGATTGCAAATCTTACGCTTCTTAAAAGGAATTGCACCCTGCACGATATCATTGCGTTCGATACCGGCCCCGGGAACATGGTGATTGACGCGCTGATGCAACGCTTCTATAAAAAAGAATTTGATGAAAATGGAACAATCGCGAACAGTGGAAAAATTCTTCCTTCGCTCCTTTCCGTTTTACTGAAGCACGAATATTTTTCTCACCGTCCCCCGAAATCGACCGGGCGGGAAATATTTGGCAACGAATTTCTTGCAATCTTTTCTGCATTAACCAAGGGAATGAAAAAAGAAGATTTGATTGCAACGGCAACCGAGTTTACGGCGGCATCCATTCGCGATCAATACAATCGATTTGTTCTTCCGCTGCTTCAACGAAAAAATCTTGATGAAATAATTGCCGGCGGCGGCGGATTAAAAAACAATACAGTAATGGATTCTCTCAAAAAATATTTTTACCCGACCCCTGTTGTATCAACCGACCAGTTTGGCATTTCAAGTGATGCTAAAGAAGCGCTCTGTTTCGCCGTTCTTGCAAACGAAACCATTCATGAACAACCCGCGAATCTTCCTTCGGTCACCGGCGCTCAAGCATATACCGTGCTTGGGAAAATTTGTCTGTAGGTTTTCATTTCGTGGATTTGAAGCCACTTCAATCTTTCGTATATTGACCGACGATGAAAAAAATTTTATTCCTAGTATTGCTCGGTTCAACATCGCTTCCTTCTCTTTCGCTATCACAGACAGCTGCGCCGAGGGACAGCATGATTTGGTTTATGAAACGAAAAGATTTCGCAACGTACACCACCATCGCCTGGTCTGCCGGAGCGGTCTTTATGGAATTTCAGTGGTGGTGGCGTGACGATTATAAATACCATAAACATAAGTTTCGTTTAGCAAGCGACGGATATTTCAATAATTACAGTTATGGTGTCGATAAGCTCGGGCATATGTTCACGTCATATCTTTTTTTCCATACAACGTATGATTTTTTGCGGTGGGCAGATATTGATGAAAAAACGGCATTGTGGTCAGCTATCGCGGTTCCGGCAGCACATGCGGTGGCAATAGAGTTCGCCGATGGATTTTCAAAATATGCATTCAATCCGTCGGATCTTTATTTTAATTCAGCGGGAATTGTCTATGGTGCATTTCAAACGCAATATCCCATGTTGCAAAATTTTAATCTCAAGTGGAGCTATTACCCGTCCGCCAGTGGGGGCAGGGGCGATTCGGATTGGGGGCCGGCAAGCGATTACAGCGGGCATATTTATTGGCTTGCGATCAATGTTCACGATCTCCTTCCGGAAAAAGCGCAGCCGTACTGGCCAAAATTTTTAAATCTTGCTGTCGGCATGGGAGCAGAGAATGTTTCATTCGGCGATGTCGGGCCGAAGAAAAGAAAATTCGCTATCGGACTTGATTGGAATATGACCGAACTTCCGCTCACCGGTGATACGTGGAATGTATTGAAAAACCTTGTTGATAAAATTCATTTCCCGGCGCCGGGTGTACGGTTTGTTGAGAACGAAAAGACTCAGGGAAAAATTTTGCTTCTCCATTGAGATGAGAACAATTCATATCCTCATAGTATTTCTTTCGCTTCAAATTTTTTGTTCTGCCCAGGAGAATGATGGTATCACATTTCTTCCGAAGAAAAAATTCATTCCGTCGTTCACGGCAAGCGGAACCGAACACAGAATTTCGTACGCAAAATTACTGACAGAAAAATCGTTCATTGGGTCGCTGGGAGGAATTTTTCCTGCGGCGATGATTCATCTTGGCGGAAAAGAAATTCTTGTCAGCGTTGGAAGCACGATGTACACAACATTGAAAAGTGCCGGCGTGCGGTACAGCGTTACGAATGCTGATTTTTATGTCGACGTAATGTTTGATGTTCCTGTTTCCGAACATGGCGTGGGACGTTTTGGCGCAGGACATACAAGCCATCACTTGGTCGACGATGGCGTTGCATCAATCGGTGCCGCAAATGTTATAAACTACGCGCGAGATTATTATCAACTTTTTTACCTTCATATGATTCCTGTTATTCGCGGATTTGTATACGGTGGAACATATTACACGTACTCATTTCTCATCAACATGCGGCGCGATGGACAATTTTTGTTACAAGCCGGAGCGGACGGTGGAAATGTTGAGCTGTATAAAAATGTTGTGTTGTACAGCGCCTTCGATATAAAATTTCGAAGCGAAGTCGGTTACGCTTCAACGCAAAGCTATCAGGTTGGCATTCGCGTGATGAACGAGCAGTATCGCGCCATACGTTTTGCGTATACGTATCGCACCGGCATCGATGACCGCGGGCAATTTTACGATCACCACATCAATCATCACTCGCTCGGATTATTTTTTGATTTTTAATCTTCAATTGATAGAAATGGTATGAATATTCTCATCAGAAAAGCAGAACGGAAAGATGCGGCGGTAATCGCACATTTCAATGCGGCAATGGCAGAAGAAACGGAACATTTAAAATTAGATACGGCCCGATTGCTTCAGGGAGTCAACGGATTATTCGATAAAACCGATTATGGGTTTTATCTTCTTGCAGAAATAAACAACGAGATCGCCGGCCAACTGATGATTACGTATGAGTGGAGTGATTGGCGCAACGGTGTATTCTGGTGGATCCAAAGTGTGTATGTGAAACCTGAATTTCGCGCACACGGAGTTTTCAAAAGTTTATACAACTACACTGTTGAACAAGCAAAAGCCGCAGGAAATATCTGCGGCCTTCGTTTGTATGTAGAAAAAGAAAATGCGCGCGCTCATCACGTGTATGAAAAACTCGGCATGAAATCCACTCATTACGATATGTACGAGGTGGATTTTGTTATTATGAGATAAATAGTAGTTACCTTAACAACACCAATTTTCCAGGTTTTACTTTTACTTTGAGATTCGACGTGGAGATGTATAAATAAGGGGGCTGATTATTTATTATTTACTTACCATGATAGATTATTCCGTTTTGTCTATCACAGACAATAACTTCTTTTCCATCAGTCCAAACAGCTGAATATTCTCCTCCTTGTGTTGCCGCACTGATAGTAATATTTTTCCAATCTGTGCCGTTATAATGATAGAGAAGATTCGGATAGCCGTCGACGAAAATATTTTTTGAGGTTTGCAAGAAAGAGTTTACAAAGTACTGACCCGCAGGCAATGATAGAACCGTTTGCCAGCTTGATGGATCAACATTCCCGCCTGATAGAATTTTTGCCTCTGAAATCTTATGCCACGCAGTGTAAAGTTTTCCATTGTTTAACCACAATTTGCTTGGTTCAAACTTTCCGTTATAACTGCCGTTGTTATCTGTCAATGTTGTCTCACCATCAATTGAAAGTTGATTATTACTGATACGGGCTATGACTACTTTATTACCGCCAACTGAAATATCGTATGCTACCGCATACACTTTTTCTTCACTTCCCGTTATTCCCCACACAAGCATACTATCGCCAACTTTATATTTATTCCATGCTCCATGATTAT